>NZ_JAQITB010000029.1 GCF_028618515.1 Bartonella sp. ML69XJBT | reverse complement strand
CTGCGTATGTGCGTTTGGAGAAGTTTGCGGTTTTGCGAGAGGGCTCTTCTCAGATGATGTGATGGGGATAAGGGAATATGAAGTGTTGGGGTGCATTGCTGCTTTTTACGGTTTTATATAAATGTTGAAAAGCGTAAAAATATATATCTGTAAAACAGTAAAGAATTTATAGATTATGCCGCTTTTGTAAGCGCTCAGAGTGCAGGGTTGATAAATCCGTAAGAGTGAGTTGTTGCGTGGGGGCTTTGCGGAAAAGATTTACGGATTTGTAGATTTACGATTTTGCAGATTTATGAGGCATCAAATCATGTGTGGAAGAATGAAGAGGGAGTATGCGTAGGATGTTTTTGCGTGGGGTGAAATTTGCTCTTTGATTGCAGGGCGTTGGCGGAGATGTATGCTCGTACAGAGTTGCTATGCCTGCGTATGTGCGTTTGGAGAAGTTTGCGGTTTTGCGAGAGGGCTCTTCTCAGATGATGAGAGGGAGTATGAGAGCGGTTTTTGCAGTCTTTTGTTAAGATTTTGTGGCTGGTTCCGTTAATTGAATGATGTGTCCCATTTTGCGTTGTAGTTGAACAGAGCTGCTACCATGTTTGGTGCTTACCGAGAGTGTTGTTGTGGCTTTTATTCCAAAGTGTTGGCGAAGTTTTGGAAGCTGGTGGCTGCGCTTAAGAAAAATGTTATTATGCATATGGGCGCAGTGGGGAGAGGTATTATGCCTAAAAATAAAGAAAAATCAAAATGTTATTTTAACTAACTTTTTTCAATCCATCTTTTAATCCATACCTTTGTATGTGATTCAAGATATTTTTGACCATTTTTGATAAAAGATTGGCACGTATAACTAGAGCATAAAAAGAAAATCATAAAGAGATTTAAGAAGAAAAAATAACTTCAAATTGTCCTTCAATCGTTTTAACTTTTTCTGAACTCACAACAATCTTAATATCATTTCCCAATTTTGCCAAACACTCAAGCATTTTCATTTCACTAATCCCTCGAAGCTCTCCACTTAAAAGTTTAGACAACTTAGGTTGTGTCATTTTTAAAAGTTGACTAGCTTGCTTTTGTGTTAAGTTTTTTTCTTTAAGAATTTGACTGATCTTATGAGCAAGTTGCGCTTTGATAAGCATCTCTCTGGAATCTGAAAAGCCAAGATCCACATAAACATTGGAACTACCGTGAAAAACATTGATCATTTTAATTCCCTTCTAATTTTTTTGTTAACTTGAGACATTCTTTAATCAAGTTGATATCTGGTTTTGATGTTGCAATGCCATGGGTCGATTTTTTTTGAAAACAATGCAACACATAAAGAGATTTTTTATATTGTACCGTATAAACAGCGCGATAAGTTCTTTGAATATCCCGTTCGATAATTTCTAAAACAGATCCCAATTCCTTGAGAACCTTAACATTTTCTCCTTTGTCTCCTATCTGAGCAAGATAAAGAACATAACCAATCTTTTTTGCGTGGGGTAAAATTTGCTCTTTGATTGCAGAGCGTTGGCGGAGATGTATGCTCGTACAGAGTTGCTATGTCTGCGTATGTGCGTTTGGAGAAGTTTGCGGTTTTGCGAGAGGGCTCTTCTCAGATGATGTGATGGGGATAAGGGAATATGAAGTGTTGGGGTGCATTGCTGCTTTTTACGGTTTTATATAAATGTTGAAAAGCGTAAAAATATATATCTGTAAAACAGTAAAGAATTTATAGATTATGCCGCTTTTGTAAGCGCTCAGAGTGCAGGGTTGATAAATCCGTAAGAGTGAGTTGTTGCGTGGGGGCTTTGCGGAAAAGATTTACGGATTTGTAGATTTACGATTTTGCAGATTTATGAGGCATCAAATCATGTGTGGAAGAATGAAGAGGGAGTATGAGAGCGGTTTTTGCAGTCTTTTGTTAAGATTTTGTGGCTGGTCCCGTTAATTGAATGATGTGTCCCATTTTGCGAAGTGGTTGAACGGAACTTTTGCCATATAAATGGACCGATGTATGCTCTTGTTGGAGAAAATATTTGAATTCGCTCAGATTATTGCCAAGAAGGTTGATCATTTGGCAATTGCTGTGGCGGTGCGTGCTCCCTAAAGGAAGACCGCAAATGGCACGGATATGCTGTTCAAATTGCGACGTTACGCATGCCTTCTGCGTCCAATGACCAGAATTATGAACACGAGGGGCCAATTCATTCACTAAAAGACGCCCATCTATGAGAACAAAAAATTCAATGCAAAGAACGCCAACATAATTTAAGGCTTCCATCACTCTCACACTGATTTCTTGTGCTGTCTGTTGCACCTCAAGCGGAACATGCGAGGGCACAAAGGATTTATGGAGAATGCCGTTTTTGTGCTGATTTTCAGGGCAATCATAAAAAATATGTTCTCCTTGTTTGCAGCGCGCTGAGAGTACTGAAATTTCCGATAAAAAAGGAACAATTTCTTCTAAAATTAAGGGTTGTTCTCGAAAAGTCGTGAAAGCTTCTTCAAGGGCTTGCTCATGGGGATGATCGAGCATGATCTGGTTTTTGCCATCATAACCAAAACGACGTGTCTTCAAAAGACCACGCTCACCTAATGCTGAGAGGCTTGAAAGCAGAGAAGGATAATCATCAACAGTATACCACAATGCTGTGCTAATGCCTTGATCACGCAAAAATTGCTTCTCAAAAAGCCGATCTTGCGTAATCTCCAATGCTTTGGAGGAGGGATAAACATTCTTAGCTTGCTCTACATATTGAACCGTTGAAAGCGAAAGATTCTCAAACTCATAGGTCACAACATCACACAGAGAAATAAAATGATCTAGTGCCGATTTATCATCATAAGAGGCAACAATATGCTCGTTTGCTGTTTGCGCCGCTGGACAATTCGCTTCAGGGCAAAAAACCACCGTGCGAAATCCTAATTCTGCTGCCGCTATGGCAAGCATGCGCGCCAACTGGCCACCGCCTATTAAACCAATTGTGCTTCCAGAAGGTAACATGGCAAATGGATCTCTAGGAAATGCACTGAGGGCGGTAGGCATGCAGGCTGTGTTGGTGGGGGTGCCAGTTGTGGTGGGCGTGTTGAGTGTGGCGGTTGTAGAGACTGTGTTGGGTATGGAGGCTGTGTTGGCTGCGGAGGTGTTGGTTGTGAGCGGTGTGTTGGGCATATGAAGGGGTGAGGATATGCTGAGTGTAGAGACTGTGTTGGGTATGGAGGCTGTGTTGGCTGCGGAGGTGTTGGTTGTGAGCGGTGTGTTGGGCATATGAAGGGGTGAGGATATGCTGAGTGTAGAGACTGTGTTGGCTGCGGGGGTGCTGGCTGGGGAGGTGTTGGTTGTGAGCGGTGTGTTGGGCATATGAGGGGGTGAGGATATGCTGAGTGTAGAGACTGTGTTGGGTGCGGAGGTGCTGGCTGGGGAGGTGTTGGTTGTGAGAGATGTGTTGGGCATATGAAAGGGTGAGGATATGCTGAGTGTAGAGACTGTGTTGGGTATGGAGGCTGTGTTGGCTGCGGAGGTGTTGGCTGCAGAGAGTGTGAGGGATGCGTGGGAAAGTTCGGTCATTTCAAACCTCAGTTACCGGAGTTTGTGCAACACTTTCTGTTTGTTTTTGGCGCCAATCTTCTAGCCGTTGTGCGAGGGTATCATCGTAAATTGCTAGAACTGCGGCTGCTAAAAGTGCCGCATTAATCGCACCTGCTTTGCCAATGGCTAATGTGCCAACCGGTATGCCTGCTGGCATTTGCACAATGGAAAGAAGGGAATCTTGACCAGATAAAGAATGTGAGTGTACAGGAACGCCAAAAACAGGAAGAGGGGTGAGGGCTGCGAGCATTCCTGGAAGATGGGCTGCTCCTCCCGCACCGGCAATCAATACTTTAAAACCTGCTGCTTTTGCCCCTTTGGCAAATTGATAAAGCCGTTCAGGGGTTCGATGTGCCGAAACAATATGGGAACTATGAGAAATACCAAGGCATGTTAAAATATCTGCACTATGGCACATGGTTTGCCAATCCGATTGGCTGCCCATTAAAATCGCTACATCACATGATTTTTGACTCATTTTACATCCTTCACAAGTGGTTAAGGCGATTCTTTCCCTTTATCCTTGTAAGAGTTTTACCTGCTCTTTGCAAAGTTAATTGATGATAGAGTAACAGTTTTTCAAGAAAAATTGAGCGAAGAATACAGATTGTATAGGAAATCTCTTTCCGTATCTTCCGCATGAATTTTGTATGTTTTATAAACATATTGTGCGTGATTGTTATGTGATTCATATATAGCTTATATAAATGATATATATGAATTATATATTATGCATATCTTAAATAAGAATTTTGCGTATATTTCATGTGTTTAATGCATGTTAACCATATGTTAGCTATATGTTACATATATGAATGTAGCATATGTAGAAAGTAAGCAAGGATTTTAAGGAATGCCAACAATTGTATTTTATTCTACAAAAGGTGGTGTTGGAAAATCAACATTTGGATGTACTCTGTATCAATTAGATAAAGGAGATGTATCAAATGATAAATCTGCTATAGAAACTGAAGGAGTGATGTGATGGCAAAAGAGCATGTTTTAGCTCGATCGAGTTGTATTGATGGTCGATTTAAGCGCCGTAGTGTGAAAACAAGTCGTATAACTATGACAGTTCGTCCAGATGTTGATGAAAAATTTCGTGCTCTTGCTGAGGAATTAACACCAGAAGGGGAAGATCTTTTAACTTTTGGGGATGTTTTACGGTTTTTAATAGATTTTTATTATGACAATAAGAAAAATTAATAAAAGTAATGTGATTTCACTCCAGATGAAAAATTCACAAAACTTTTTTATGTTTTTAAATTCAAACACTTTAGAGATGGTTAGATAGTTTTAACCATAGTGAAAATCTTTTTCTTTTAATATACCTTTTGTGTTCACAAGCTTTTTTGAAGCATGATTCTTTTAAATAAAGGGAAAGTAATGGCAAAAAGATAAAAACCCAACTGCGTTAACAGAAGGGTTTTTGAAAAGTTATCTTACGATAAATTAAATTAAAAAATAAACGTAATCCCAATTTAATTTATCGTGATGCATTCTGCAAGAGAAATTTTGTAGAAACGAGATATTTTTTTCATTTTTTTGCCTCTAATAGAGAGGTTAAAAACGGTTATGGTTAATAAAATCTCCGGAAGAAAGTTAAGTGCGCATCATATAGAATTTAGAAAATTAGCAGAAAATGCTGAAATGGGTTCTGTAAGTCGGGGACAATTAATTGGATTGGCTAAAAAATTAGAGAGGGCTGGTTTTATACGAGAGACAGAAGCTAAACTTCTCTTGGCTTTATTGAATACAGCTTCGACATCTTCATTTGAAAAAGGTGGCGTTCCTATCGTTTTTAAAAGCAATTACTGTCTTGGTAAAGAAATTTGCCGTAGTGAATCACGCGTTAGTATATTGCTTTTCACGTCTTTATGATTGCGGGCTTGTTGTTATGCGGGATTCTGGTAACTTTAAACGCTATTCAGTGCGAAGCCGTGATCATGGAATTATAGCAGCTTGCGGTATTGATTTACGTATTCTGGTTGCTCGCTACCATGAACTTAAACAGAAAACTGATGAAATCATAGAGGCTCAAAACAAACAAAAGGACGCTTTGCATTGTTTTCAAGGGTTGGTGCGGCAAATTAAAGCCTCTTTTGCATCAATTGAAGCTACACCATTTACATCAGTGCTTCTTTCTCGAATGCAAAAAATTGTTCAGATTGTTGGTCGTCCGGCTAAAGCTTCTTATGAAAAATTGCACAAAGCGATAAGTCTTTTTCAGTGGATTTTAGAGAGATTTTTAAAGCAAAAATCACAAAAAACGAAATACACATAGAATATACAACCCTTAAACATATTTGTAATTGTAACAAAAAGGAGTGTTCA
Organism: Bartonella sp. ML69XJBT; assembly: GCF_028618515.1. Classification (GTDB taxonomy): domain Bacteria; phylum Pseudomonadota; class Alphaproteobacteria; order Rhizobiales; family Rhizobiaceae; genus Bartonella. The sequence goes on along the minus strand of NZ_JAQITB010000029.1, from coordinate 11,957 downwards.
GATTTTTCTGAACACACTCAAATTAACGACATGACCTACGGTCATGAAAAAATAGCTTATGAAAAAACAGAGAAAGGCAAAACTGAAACCACTTTACCTCCAAAAAAGAATAAATCGCTTCAAATTAAACCAAAATTTTTAAAGGAAGCGCTGCCTAATACTGCAATGTTCCTCGAAAATGGTTTGCAATCTGAAAGGGATTTAATTGGTTCTATGGAATTTTTAGCCAAAATGAAGGGGATTTCTTCTCAGGCAATCGAAGAGGCTAAAAAAACTATGGGGCTTCAAAAAGCGGCTCTGGCTATTGCTATCATCTTCGAAAAACATTGTAAAAACCTCGTAAAATCATCTGGAGGATATCTTCGTGGTATGATTGCCAAAGAAAATCGTGGGGAATTATATCTCGAACGTTCTTTGCATGCTTTGCAGAATGAAGCTTTTGAGGAAAAACTGAATAGTTGGCGCATGCAAAACACCGAACAAAGCACCCAATTAGACGAAAATAATCAGAAAAATGCTTTGTTTAAATCCCAATTGAATGAAGTGCTGAAAAAATTAGAAATACCAAAACATTCAGTCAAATTTTATAATACTTAAGCTAAAAAATGCGTTGGTGTTCTATACAAGCAACATAAAGTGTTTGAAGCTTTCTACAAAGCCGGTGTTATCAAAGGAATTAGAGCTACGGTGCTCGTTGTGCAAACAAATGACAATTTATCAAAAGCTTTAAAATATAACAAACCTAAGATATATCTGCTTTCTGTGCGTTTATATTTGTATTTCTTGTGAGAAGTAATTGAAATTTACATTACTTTTTATATATATTCAATCATGATATTTATAACAAGAGGATTTTTCTATGCCTTCATTAACTGTTACAGAAAAAGGACAAATTACGCTGAAGCGCGATTTACTACAGCATCTTGGGGTTAAAGCTGGTGAGAAGATTGACGTTGATAAGTTACCAAGTGGTCAACTTCGTATAAAGGCATCGCAACCTACAAGCACTATTGAGAGCTTTATTGGACGATTTGCTGGAAAACTAAAAAAATCACTGACTATTGAAGAAATGAACGAAATTGCTGCTTCTCATTGGGCGGGGGAAAAATGAAGATTGCTGTAGATACAAATGTTCTCGTTCGTGCTGTGTTACAAGACGATAAAAAGCAGGGGGAGGCGGCAAGCAAGATTTTAAGAGAAGCTTCACTCATAGCTATTTCTTTACCTTGTCTTTGTGAACTTGTTTGGATACTTCGTCGCGGGGCAAAATTATCAAAAGAAGATATTGCCGAAATGTTAAGAGATTTGCTTGTAACCAGTAATGTAGTCATGAATCGACCAGCTGTTGAAGCAGGACTTGCTATCTTTGAGGCTGGAGGAGATTTTGCTGATGGTATTATATCCTATGAGGGTAATTTTCTGGGGGGCGATACCTTTGTTTCATTTGATAAGTTAGCAATTGATCTATTAAAGCAAAACGGAAAGTCTACAAAACTCCTTTCTTAATGAATAAGTTATGATTGCAATGATGCCGTTGGCATATCAAATTTATAATACTGAATATAAAAAGCGCGTTGGTGTTCTATATAATCAATATGAAATATACACATGACATAAGAAACACTCACATAAAACATATGCTTAATTTATGAATAACATAAGTTTTCTATATATTGAACATGATACGTAAAAAGTCCTTATTTCCATAAGATCTATAGAAAAATAATTGATAATCCGGTATAATCGGGTATATAATCCGGTATGAAAATAGATACACTCAAAATCACACAAGAATTATTATCCCTTATTTCTGAGATTGATGAGTTCAAAGGTGCGTGGCGCGCTTTTGGAACTCTTGCTCCAGAACGTTTGAATGCTCTGCGCCATATTGCAACTGTTGAAAGTATTGGATCTTCTACGCGTATTGAAGGAAACAAATTAACAGACCGTGAAATTGAAAAGCTTTTATTAAACTTAGAAATTAAAAGTTTTAAGAGCCGCGATGAACAAGAAGTTATTGGTTATGCAAAAGTTATGGAAATAATCTTTCAGTCTTGGAAAGATATACCTATTACAGAAAATCATATTAAACAGCTGCACCGTGATCTTTTATATGAGAGCGACAAAGATGAACGTCATAGAGGAGAATATAAGACATTACGTAATGATGTAGCAGCATTCAATTCTGAAGGCAAAATGGTTGGTATTGTTTTTGAAACAGCAACACCATTTGATACACCATACCGAATGCAAGAACTTATTGATTGGTTTAATAAAACCAATGAATTAAATAATCTTCATCCTTTACTTATGATTGCTATTTTTAATGTCACTTTCTTAGCTATTCACCCTTTCCAAGATGGGAATGGACGCTTAAGCCGTATCTTAACAACCTTGCTTTTGTTACAAAAAGGCTATGTTTATGTACCATATTCATCACTTGAAAGCGTCATTGAGAATAATAAAGAAAGTTACTACCTAGCTTTGAATCAAACGCAAAAGACAATTTATACGAAGACACCTAATTGGGAACCTTGGATACTGTTTTTTTTACGTGCTCTACAAAAACAAAAACGCCAATTAGAAATGAAAATAGAAAGTGAAAAAAATGCTCTTTTGACTTTGTCTGAATTGGCTCTTCATATTCTGGATTATGTGCGTAATCATGGGCGTGTAACAACCCGTGATATGGTGCGTGAATTTGGTGCAAGTCCCAATACACTTAAAGCAACTTTTGCATCATTGGTTGAAAAAGGTCTTTTGATACGTCATGGAGGAGGGCGATCAACTTGGTATAGCTTGTCTTAATTTCTCTCTTTAAGAAAAACGTCAATTTAGATATCAATTTGATATCTTATGGCTTAAAAAAATGTCCAATAAATATACACTTTAAGTATCAGAAAAAATGATCATGAATAAAAATGGTATATTAAATATTGTAGCTTATAAAGTTACACGTTATCTTAAATTATGATTTTGGGATTTACGCATAAAGGGCTTGAAGCATGCTATAAAAGTGGTACTCCAAAGGAATTAGAGCCGATCATGCTCAAAGACTAAGGCGTATTCTCAGTATTCTTGAAGTCGCTATATCAGCAAATGATTTAAATTTTCCGTCCTTTCAATTACATCCTCTAAAGGATAATTTTAAGGGCTCTAAAGGATAATCTTAAGGGATACTGGTCAATTACTGTCAATGGAAATTGTCATCTAATATTCCGCTTTGAAGGTAGAGATGTAGATAGGGTTGATTATCTCGATTATCACGAGTAAGGGACATTCAAAAATGATGAAAAATCCTCCACATCCTGGTGAATTACTGTATGAAGATGTTATTAAAGAACTTGGTTTGTCTGTTAATGAAGCAGCTGAACGACTTGGTATGTCTCGTGTAGCATTTTCTAGAGTTTTAAATGGAAAAGCTGCGATTAGTGCAGATTTAGCTATTAGACTTGAAATGGCTGGTGTAGGTACAGCACGTGCTTGGCTAGCTATGCAAACAAATTATGATTTGTCAAAAGCTTTAAAACGTAAGCAACCTAAGGTATATCCACTTTCTATGAGTTCATGTTAGTATATAGCTTAGTATTTCAATAGACAGATTACAGAAAAGAATTTCCTATGAAAAAGAAATTACCAAAAAGTTATATGACTGATGCTGAACGTGAGGAATTACGAGAAGGTGGATTAGATCAAGACTGTATTTATACTGCTGAATCAGAAGCGGCTGATCGTGCTGGTGATGACAAAGCGGCGTGGGAATGGTTGGCATTGACTGAACCTCCAGCACATACACTTTTGTTTCTTAAAAAGCGGCGTGGGGCACAATTTATTCGTGATATGGGATTTTGTACCAAGAATGCTGATAAAGAATATGGTCCCGAATGGTTAGATAAAGATGTCATCATAGGAGGTTATCATTTCTAAAGAATTTGAGGAATGAAATTGGATCTTATCACAAGAAGATAGCTATGTGCAAAGTCTTGAAAAAGCATTGATGACCAAAAAACTACACAGTGTGCGAAGTGATTTGTGTGGTTGTCTTCATAACATTGGGAAAAGTGGTGATTTATCATCACTTCTTGGTGCGGAACGTAGTCTTGTAGAAAATGATTTGCTAAGATATGCCAATAGTAAGGCTATGATTAGTAGTCTTAAAACAGCACTAACGGAAATAGATGTTATTAAGAAACATGTGGTGCTTGTTGGTAATCCTGCACAATATAAAGTGATCAATGAGGCTTATAGTTTATCAAAAATCGGAAAGGTGATTTGCGCTTTATGATGAAGCAAGACAAGCATTGGCATCTCACTATACACGGTTGGAAAATCTCGACAAGGCGCATTTAATAGAGGTTGAAAAGTCTATTATTGATATACGGCGGGATAATATAAAGATAATGCAAAAGCTCTATGAAAAGATGCAAGCCAAAGCTGTTGGTAGAGATCTCTCATACAAATAAAGGTCATTCCCTTTTAAAAAATCGAATGTATAATCTTATAAAAGAAACAATAGAGTTTGATTTACGGTTTCATCAACAAGTCCAACTTGGAATAGATTCTGCTAATGCGGGTGATGTCGTATCCTTTGAAGAAATATTGATGTAGAAGCAGATAAATGGCGCTCGGAAATACAACGTAAGATAAATAGATAAAATTTGATCAAAAAGACTATGCTTATCGTTGTACAGACTATTTAAAGCGGTGTCATATTTTTATGGGAAAGTAAACTATTTGTAGTTTTGTTTAATCTATTATGAATATCAAAATGTCGTACTTATAGCCTCCAAAATGTATTTTGTGCTAGAAAAGTTTTTTAAGAGCTATTAAAATATGGTTAATAAATAGTAATTCTATTATTTAGGTTGTAAAGGGGATTCAATGACTCACAATTAAATAACTCTCATCTTTACCAGAAGTATCACGCTATTTGGTATAAGCTTTTGAATAGTTTGGCGGCATGTCGGCGATAAGACAGTACAAATAACCAAGCTACTGTTTTCTTATTGCGTTGGTTATAACTGCACATTCATGACGTAATCAAGAAGAAAAAACCAATACAACAATACCCCCCATAAAACCTTTGCCTTATAGGACAGACAAAAGCATTTTTCACATTTTATGCGAATACCGAATTAGCAAAATCTGTTCTGTAATGCAAGTAGCAGGAAGGGATTTTATGCATTTTAAAAATGCTGCAATAAGCAATGCTTATGCATTGCATACAACAGCTCAAAGCATTACACGTGCCTTGCGTGGGGTTTGGCATGGGCATTATGGAAGTGCCCGTTGTCCAGCCCATGATGATCAATTGCCTAGCTTATCCATTGTCAATGGACATGATGGGCGTCTCTTACTCACTTGTTATGCGGGTTGTTCTTTTAGAGAGATCATACAAGCGCTTAGAAGAATTGGCTTGCTGGGGAAACAAGCCTTTGTTGATAAAGCTTATGATCACACGCTTTCTTTCTCAAAACAGTTTTCTGCTGATCTCAAACGAGTAAAACAGAAAGCAGAAAGCGCAAAAAAGATTTGGCAACAAAGTCAACCAGTCAAAAATACTTTAGCAGAAACCTATTTACGTATGCGGGGTATTACTTGTGAATTGCCTGCTGATTTACGCTTTCACGATAAATGCCATCACCCATTAGGAATGACACTGCCTGCGTTGGGGGCGCTTGTTATTTGCGCCTTTTTATTATTTGATACCATACGCTTAAAGAGCAAGTAGATAAAAAAGAAGATTTCTAAAGTTCTCATATAACAGAGTAAATTAAATATTTTCAAAAAATAGTGAATGTATTTTCAATTAAGTTAAGTGATCCACAAGCGCATTTCAAATACGAATTGAGTCTATACAAAGACTACTTTAAACTGAGCTCATTATTGCCATGAAGCAATACAAACAAAACTAGAAAAATGAGAAATGAAGTTTCTTTGATTGAATGGAGAAAGAGATTGGTTATAAACCCGGCGGGGGAATTATTAATGACCTCTCTCTCCAGGAAAAATATATATACGAGAGATTTTAATTTAGCAATTACTTTTAAAAGCGTGTGAATAAATTAATGTAAAAAGCTTCAGTATAGCCAATGTATTGGATTAGAGATCTATACCGATAGCCTTGGCTTGCATTTTTTGTATAACTTCTGGATTTCTTTCAGATTGTCTTTTCTCATACGAATGATTGACATTTTCAGCAATGTTAGATCTGCTTTATCTAGATTTGTAGATGCGGCGCCATTGCTTTTCGACCTTCATCATAAGGCAATCCGCCTTCACAATGCTTGAGTAGACTATGTCACCTAGTGCTCAAGATGAGAAAAAAGCATTCTATGATCTTTAACAACATCTATTGCAGTTAATATCGTTTTAAGGCTACGGATTATAGCTTGTTCATTGATATATTTGTTCTTCTAAAGGATAAAATTTCTACTAAAACAAAATATTGGTTTAAATTCTTGTATCATGATGCGTATTTCTTTAAAAGTTTTCTCTTAAATTATTGAGAAATTTATGAGAATATACCCTTCCTTTGAAGTTCATATCACCAATTGTATGAAAGATCGTCTCACTTTAACTGTAGAAAAATTTACTACCGGATGGTTGATATGAAGTTATTTTTAAAAAAGAGTCCCTTAGCTCTTTTTTCTTCTCTGTTTATTTCTAAAGTTGGTGATTATGCTTATGAAGTTGTTTTTGTTTTACTTGTCTTAGAATTAACAGATAACTTCTTTTTTACAGGGCTTGTGTATTTTTTTCGCTTTATCCCTTTCCTCTTTTTTGGTCCTATCGGAGGTTGGTTAGCGGATCATTTCTCTTTGAAGAAAAATATGATCTTCAGTGAATTGGTGAGATTATTCGCCTCATTACTCGTTTTGATAACCGCTATAACAGGGACTGCAAATATTATTGTGCTTATTTTTGCCGCAATATGTACAACGATCGGACGAAGTCTTTTTCAGCCAAGTTTTCAAGCTGCTATTCCCAGAATGTTTTCAATCAAGGATCTGACAAAGGCAAATAGTATTGCACAAATTATCAATGAAACGGCATCTGTCATTGGCCCTTTAGTTTGTTCGCTCTTGCTTCTTTTTGCCAATAAATCCGCCGTCCTCGTTTTTGATGTTTTTACCTATTTTATCTCTGTTTTCTTGTTATTGAATCTGATGAATCTCAATACAAGTGAGAATAAGTCATTCAATTTTCTCAAAATTTATCGAGAAACAGCTTCCTATCTTAAATATATTTCTACTGAAAATAAACATTTATTTATTACGCTTGTTGGCTCGTCGTTTGCTATTCTCTTTACTGGTGCTATTTTAAGATTTTTAATTCCAGCTTTTGTGCTTTCTGTGGGTGGAGAGGAAAGCCTTGTGAGTTATATTTTTTCTCTCATGGCTGTTGGAACTATTGTCGGTGGTTTGTTCTATAGTAAAATGATATTCCATATTACTTCGTTGAAGCTTATGGTCTTTTGGCTTCTCTATGGGGGTATTCTGTTTTTTATGCCCTTCGCTGCTCTCCTTTCTTTAAAATTCCTGCTCCTCTTCGCATTTGTGTTAGGATTTATTGGTGCATTTGTGGATATTAGTTTAGTCTCAGCTATTCAATTATACTCTCGTCGTGAAGATTTTGGTAAGAGTTTTGGAACGTTTTCAACTTTAGCAAATTCTGCTGAAGCCCTGTCTGGCTTTATTGCTGGACTTTTTGCCCTCGTGGGATTGTTGAGCTCTTTTTTAGTGATGTCTGCACTCATTATTTCCACTGGAATGGTGGGAGTGATAAAAATTAAGAAAAATAAAGAGATACACCTTTACACGATAGGAGATGACGATCATTGATCTCTTTGTTATCTCTATGTCATTTCTCTTTTCTCAGACGGTTCGTTCTTGATATTTGCAACAAAGCTCTCCCCTCATTGCTTTTTAATGATTTTACATAAAATGGTCTTCATTTGCTAAATTGTACAACGGTTGCTTTGTTTCTAAAAGTAACACGTCATGGGAACTTTTCTCTCTTAAAGTTTAAGAGTCTTGCAATATGGTAAGATTCTTTCATGTCAAATCTTCTCCTATGGTGAGCAAGCAAAATCATGTTCTTGCATGTTAACAGTGGGATTGGCGTGGGGAGAAAAACGATAGAAGGGGGGCAAAAATGCCTGTTATGAACCGTTGTATCAAGGATTGAGCTATAGGAGCAGTGGGCAAAGAGTATGATGGTGCCGGCTTATTCCTTGATAAGATAACAAAGGTGTTGAAATCCGTTGAGTGTATGGGAGAGACACTCAAGTGTTTCACTAAAAATGCAATAGAATTTGTCTGACTTGAGCAAATGTGTTCCTTTGGGATAAGTTCATTTATTTTTCAGAATATAATGGGATGGTTCCTGCAATTGAGCCTTCCTTTTGTGGCGTGATGTTTAAACCTTGGCATTAAAGGAGAAATCTCCTGTTCTGCTTTCACAATAAGATCTGCTGAGCGTGAGATTTGCGTTGGTAAGTGATCTTATAGATGAGAGAAAAGCCTTTTTATTTTGGCTTGCGGTTTATTGCTCTAGAAGCAGAGTTTGAGAACAAGACTTGTCAAAAACTACCACGAGAGTTGGTCGCTAATGGTTGATAGAACAGGGTTGGTGAAGAGGGGAGCTGTTTCTGCTTTCACAATAAGATCTGCTGAGCGTGAGATTTGCGTTGGTAAGTGATCTTATAGATGAGAGAAAAGCCTTTTTATTTTGGTGTGCGGTTTATTGCTCTAGAAGCAGAGTTTGAGAACAAGACTTGTCAAAAACTACCACGAGAGTTGGTCGCTAATGGTTGATAGAACAGGGTTGGTGAAGAGGGGACTAGAAGAGGAATGGCAGAGAGAGGATGGCAGAGAGAGGGCTAGAAGAGGGGTGGTAGAGAGAGGGAGAACATTTAATTGTGGGGTTTTCATCACATCGCATCATTTTTTGTTTGCTAAAGAGAGAATTTAGTCAGAATGCGCAACGAATGTAGTAATTTGAACCATTTTTTATCATAAAAAAGAGATTTTTGTGGCAAAAGTAAGACAAAAGGAAGAGTGTTTTGTTTTGAAAAAAGAGAACTCAAAATCCCGATATTGAGCAAATAAGACTGATACTTTTGCATTTCAAATGAGTCTCTCATCATCAGGGGAATGTGCTCTTTATCTTTCTTGAGAAAGAGATATGCGGAATGAAACGCTTTGTGTTGATATTCACTTTTACTGTCCTATATTCTCCATTATCTCTTCTCTTATCGTTCAAAGACAATAAAAATGAATGATCAATTGTGAATAATGAACCTATGGTCTCTTTTTTGCCCAATTTTATAATATTTTACACATCATAATAAGAAAGGAGACTTTACGCTATGTTTCTTCCATTTTTAATTGCTTTAGGTACAGCAGTAACAACTTTATACGGCAAAAAAAACATAAGTTATGCTTTGTGGGCAGTTTTGTTAGTTGTCATTCTTCTCACTTTTAATCATCACGCAACTTCTACTTTAAATTTGTCTTTTTGAGAGAGTAGCCATGGAACATGTTGAACAAAAAAATCCTCATTTTGTTACATTGATGAATACCTTAGGACTTATCGGATTATCTATTGTCCTATTGGTGGCTTTTTATTATCAGTTGGTAAGATCTGAATTACCTTGTCCCCTTTGTCTGCTCCAGCGCGTTGGTTTGATGCTGGCTGGGTGTGGATTTTTACTCAATATTCACCATAAAGTGAAAAATACACATTATGGTATGGTTATTCTTGGTTGTATGGTAACCAGTATCATCGCTGCAAGACAAGTGTTTTTGCACATCACTCCAGATGATCTTGGATATGGTTCAACATTCTTTGGATTGCACTTTTATACTTGGGCTTTCATTATTGCTGTCCTTTGCATTCTCGCGGTTTCCGTTGTTATGATTTTGGGTGAATTAGCACACAAATTTAAAGAATTCTCTCCTTTTCCAATATTGAGCAAAGTAGCGAGTTTCTTATTTGTCTTCTTGATCGCAGCAAACTTGGTTTCTACCGTGCTTGAGTGCGGAGGTGGACAATGTGCCGATGATCCCGTCAGATATGAGTTGTTGTCAAGTTGGTTTCCCTCCTCATCTTAAAATGTTTTTTCTATAGATTTTCCGGATAAATATCTTAATGGTCAAAAAAGTGACAGCACTAGTTGTCACTTCTTTTTTTGCAAAAACTTGAAAATTGCCTGCAGATTTTTAAGCTTTTTCGTATATTTATAGGCATTTTCTGCTGCAAAAATAGTGTGGAGCGCTTAGTTCTTGTACGCTCAAAATTTAATGCTTATCTCTTATGAAAAACTTTTCTATTAAAATCTTTGTTTTTAAAATGAGAAGCTTTTTTATTCTTGTCTCTTTTAAAATTCTATGTTAGCTGATCCCTCGTTCAATGTTCATGGATGCGTGCAAGCTCTTGTAATGCTTCTAGAGCGTTAGGGTGAAAATTTAGAAAGTTATTTTTTATAATTTTCTGTAAGGGTCTGTTTGTCATGAATGGACCTGTTTTTTTATCTATGTTCTTTGCTGCTCTATTTGGCAATACAATACGCCCTTTTCCACTTTCTTGAATCGATTTATTATAGAGTCTGTCTTTTGCGTGTGAGGCGAAGATTTTCCTGTTGTTTCTAGAGAGAGCGAGAGAGGGGAAAATATTTCTCTTGTCTTTGGATGTCTTGAAAGACGCAAAATAATACAATTTCATATCATCAAATATAAGTCATTTTACCAAATGTGGGCCATTTTAAAATGTGTCGCATGCGGTGATAGGGATTATGCGTGGTGTCTCGCCTCTTTTTCAATTTTTCTGTGTGTTCATCAACAGCCAACCTTCATGCAGTCCACTTTTTTGAGACAAAGATTAAGACTCTTCAATGCTGTTCGAGCAGTTTTAGCTGTTGTATACCAAAGGAGGGTAAGGGTATTACGTATCTCTATGTGTGTAATTTCTGAAACGCGAATACAGCCTCATTTGCGGAGAATATGAAGTTTTAAAGATGAAAACCACTTCCCAGCCTTGCCTTATCTTTTCATTCAGCTTTACGGTTTTCAAATGTCTCTAGAGCAATGTTTTTTTATAATGGAGATTACTTATTGTTTCACGCTATTGTTTCTCTCGTTCTTTAATGGAGGTCATAACCCTCATGTAAAACAGGGCGCTATTGGTTTGCATATTCAAGGGCTTTTTAAAAGAAACTTTTCTTAAGGTACAAAAGCTCATTTCACGGCGCCCATGAAGGGTATAACGATAAAGCCATTGAGCACCACCATCTTTACACTTATGAAAGTGCAAGCCGGCACCATCATACCATTTCTCTCAATGTTGCGAGAGTTTTTGGCATTTGAGAGCGTTTATGAGAGGTATTTTTACTCTTTTCTTGTCCAGTTTTTATCCACACGCCAGCCCCGCTTGTAACATACAAAGACATGATTTTGCTTGATTTACCATGGGAGAGATTTGAAATGAAAAAATCTTACGATATTTGGAGTTGTGGTTCAAGTTGAAAAGGATAATTCTATCATTGTAAATCACTGTTTTGCTGTCTACCAATAAATGAAAGTGCTAAAAATTATGCTCTATGAGGGAAGGGGCATGGGCTTGTATGAATGTTTGAAAAAGAGTGTGTTTTTATGCGTTGGTTCGTGCAAGCAAGGTATAGGGATCTCAAGAAGTAAGAGTTGATAGGTGAGATTTCTTTAAAGAGGGCAATGAAGTTTTAAAATAGCTGTTTAAAACATTCTTGTGTCACGCATTTACACATATCTACCGCTTTCTGTAAATCTTGAAAAACGGAAAAATGTCTATCTGTAAAAGCGTGGACAGGTACTGTATTCCCTGCGTTTGTTGGTGTTGATGTGTGCGGTGGAGAGATAGGGGTATTGGCAAGGCAAAATGGTGGAGAGGCGTTAAGATGAAGCGGCGGGGCGTGTGAG
>NZ_JAQITB010000028.1 GCF_028618515.1 Bartonella sp. ML69XJBT | reverse complement strand
ACGCATCACAAGGGACATTGTAATATCGCTGGTCTCCTAGCACAAAATCCTTGGCGATACGGCTTGTGTCACGGTGTGTTGGTGTAGACAATTTAAAAATCTTTCTCTGCACAAAGGTTGAGGTACGCTTTTCGGCAATCATCACCGGATCACCTTCGTTATCCACACTGAGAGGATAGGCATCCACCTCATCTAAAATCAGATAACGAATAGGCATGGAACGCAAACCAGCTGCACTGTTTGCTCCTGTAAGCATCAATGCACCACCATCAAACTCTTTCGAAAACATGGTATTACCACTGTCGCGTGCCCGCGCTGGGGCAATGCGTTCACTTAAAGCAGGGCTAGCTGAAATCATCGGATCAAGACGAGACTTTGACAGTTTCTTCGCTGTCTCAACTGTCGGCATCACATAAAGGGCAGGTCCTGGACTATGATGAATGGCATAACCACAAAAGTTCAATGCTGCTTCCGACATTCCAATCTGAGCCCCCTTCATCACAACCGTTGTTTCAGTCGGATAATAAACAGAAAGATTATCCATGATCTCTCGTAAATAGGGGGTACGTATAGTCCTCCATAACCCAGGCTCAGCACTCGTAACTGTGCTCAAATAACGATTTTTATCAGCCCACTGGGAAACAGTATAAGGCGGGTCAGGACGGCGTCCTTCATTCGCATAGCAAAAAAAGAGCCCAGCACCAGAGGACGAGGGCGAAGCATCACTTATCATGTTCTGGATTCTCTTCTAAAATGTTGGGATCGTGAAAAGAAACAGGGACGACATTTTCCACTAAAGCTTTGCGCATATGATGATCGATAGCTCCAATAAGGCTCGCAGCATCACATCCCACTTGCGCCGCAATTTCAGTACCAAAGCGATAGGCAAAATTGAGCATTGTATCTCGATGCGCTTTTCCAAAGTTCCATGCTTCTTTTCTCACTTCTTCACGATCAACAGTTGTTTCGCGTAACTTTTCCAGAGCAATCTTTTCGCTTTCAAGCGCAACTTGCATTCGCTCCAGTTTTATCTTGTATTCATTGGCTCCATCTGTGGAGGCTTGTTTAATCTTTGTCCGCACCTTTCCATCAGGCGCTAAAAATGGGATAGGGCGCTTTGTTGGATTCTCATTCCAGATGGCTGTAGCAAGCGCTTCATTGACAGAACCATCTTCAAAAAGAGCTGCATCAAATTTACCTGTCTTTATCCGAGAAACCACCGCATTATGTGAAACACCCATCTTTTTGGCAAACGCACGAACCGATAGACCCTTACGATGCTTCTTATTCATTGAGCAGTCGCTCCATTTTGAATGATTTATGCGAATTATTGTACACTTTAATTATTAACACGATTTTATTTTTCGTGTACATAAAATATATGAAGATCGTGTGGGATGAACCAAAAAGAGCTGTAAACATTGTTAAACATAAGCTTGATTTTGCTGATGTTATTTACTTTGATTGGGAGCATGCTCTTATTGATGCAACCCATTCAACCGCATGAAGGCTATTGGACGTTTTGCTAATGGTACGACAGTTGTTGTTTTTGCGAAGCTTGGCACTGAAGCGATATCCATTATTAGTTTCCGTCAAGCTAATAAAAAAGAAAGAGAGGTTTTCAATGACTATCAACAAAACCTTTGAAAGAGACTGTGGCTATACAAAAGAAGATTATGAAGCTGTAGATTCTCCACCATTGACAGATGAAGAACTTGCACGCTTAAAGCCGGCAAAAGATGTTTTACCAGCCTCCTTTTTTAAGTATGTAACAGAAGAGCGCCGTAAACGTGGGCGTCCCCCCGTTGAATCTCCTAAACAAGCGGTTACTTTACGTCTTGACCCAAACGTTATTGCCTCTTTTAAAAAACAAGGAAAAGATTGGCGCACACGTATGAGTGAAGTGTTAAAAAAAGCAAGTGGATGTTAAGCCGACCTCTCCATTCTAAAAAGTGCTTTACAGTTGAAATTAAATTCCAATTGTACTACATTGAAATACAATTAAGAGAGGAGAAATCGTTATGGCTACCAGTCGCATGGTTCAAGCACGCGTACCAGAAGAGATTCAAAATGTTGCTAGTCAAGTTATTCAAGCCTCTGGTTTGTCAGTAAGTGATGTCGTGAGAGTTTTGATGACACGTATTGCACAAGATAAAGCTATTCCTTCTTTCTTATTTCAACCCAATGCAGAAACCATAGCGGCTTTTGCCGAACTTGATGAAGGCAATTTAAAAAAGTTTCATTCCGTAGACGAATTATTTGATGATCTCTATGCGGGCGATTGAGTATACTACCACCTCCCCATTTTGAGAACGAGGAGGGGGCATATTTTACCTTAAGCAACCTTTTTAATGGGGTTGTCTAAATTTGGTTCATAAGCACGCAACAAAGAATCCATGCTATGCGGTAACTCTGAAGAACCAAAATCTGTAAGAACTGCTAGAATCTTAACAATATTTGGAACGTCATTTTGGAGTTTTAAAACTAAAACCTTTTCTACCAGACTCATGATGTCAACCAGAGCTGTACACTCTTTTTCGTTAATATTTTCATCATTAGAAAACTGAAACAATGCTATCCATAAATCGCATAAAAAGTTAGTATCGATCTTCATTGTACACCTCCATGAATTTGTTCTCTCAAACATGCCAATCCTCTTGAGGTGATTTTTGTTGAAGGCAGTACCTTTTCTGTCCCATCCGGTCTTTGAATGGTAATCGCAGGGCAATCCATAAAGCCTTTCTTGATTTTATCTTGATAGGGTAACAGCGGCGCCTCTGGAGCCCGTCGATAGACCCAATCATGTTTCCGCAAATAATCGGTTAAATCCTTTGGTCGTACCTCTAACATCTTTGCTGCTTCAATAAGACCGAACAAACCATCAGAACGCTTTAAGCCTTCTAAAGCTTCTGCTTTTGGAGTTAATTCAGCAATCACATGATCTTTTTGCTCGATTTGACTTTGTAGATGATTCAAGACGCCCAGTAATGCTTCGGGTTTGGAATAATCAACTTGTGGTGTTGCTACTTTTTTCAAGAGCCGTTCACATTTGATAAAGTATTGACGTGCTTCATATCCTTTATCATTACGCTCGATCATGGAAAGGTGTTTAGCCATATCTAAGGTGAGGTAGTATTCTATGCTTGGGCGCCCACCTTTTTCTAAATTTTTAGAAAAACCTATAAAGTCTATATTTTCTCGAAAGTTACATTCTTTAATACGATTTTTAATCCAGTCTGCAAACTTTGATGTAATTTCTAAAAACGCGTGTAAATCACGCGCATTAACTGTTTGAACAGTCTCTTGATCAATGATTTGTTCTTTAATTTCTATAAGAGTGTTCATGATGAACTCCTATGCAGTTAGACGTTTGTTAATGACACTCTAAAAAAGAGTGCCGGGCGCTAACAAACACGGTGCATAGTCCGTCGTTACGCTTTTCCCATAAGGGTATTGTATAGCGTAACTACACCCGACAAGAATCATTATATGCGTGTAACACACAATGAGTCAAAGCCTTTAATGTGCGGAGAAGAGATTGTGTCGGCAATCTACCCGCTATGCATTTAAGGTGTTTGTTAGGCACCTGATTCGACAATGGACATATTGTTGTCATATTGTCAAGTGGTGACTTTATATTTTTTAAAATAATTATAGATTGTATAGTGTGTATATGAGTACACATTAATTTTTGTTATTTATCAATATGTTATGTGTACAATGTACAGTCGATTTAAAAATTCTGTCGCTAGCGATAGTTCGCGCTCGTCCGCCCCGCAACGAAGCCAACCCGCTGGGAAGTACCTTTTGCATTGATTTTATTGATTTTTTTATGGAAAAAACAAAGTGCAAGTGATAATTTGTTTTTAAAATTGCAATAAGAATATGTAATACTTAAACTTATGAAGATATGTAATATAGAGATAAAGCTTGAAAACATGATCTAGCCTCTTTTATTGGCAGCGTATTCTTGACGAGCAAGTTGTCTCTGTATGTTTTTGGTTAGTCTTTCATTGGCATATTGTGCAATAGCATTTGCAATTTCTGGCTTGGACATCACTTTAGCAATTGATGGTCCTTCTTGTTTTGCAATGGGGAATTTATCGCTGTCCACTCTTTGAAAAACATGACCGTTCATTTTTTTTAATTCAACACGCTTTGGAAAATTCCCCCCCTTGATAAAACCATGGGTCAAGATTTCTTTCTTTCCAAACAGTGTGTAAGTCACACCGCGTTTTGTTTCTTTTGCCTTAAAAAATTTAAGAGGTATCGGTGTTCCAGAACCAATGATATCTGTCTCGAGAAACTTTGCTGTCGCCTTTTCTTTAATATAAACGCCTTTTTTAACACGCTTTGGTTGGGCTGATGAGAGGTCGGCAACTTGCTTCTCCGTAAAGCGCTCGACTTGCTTTGCTGAAGTATTTATAGCATTCCGTAAAGCCCAATTAAGGCGTGGTGCTTGAAGATCGGTAAAGGTATCTTTTACCTGTTGAAGATACCATTTTTGATGGATAATTAATTTCAATTTTTAAGCTTTTTAGCAGGAGGTGTTGATGGCTTGGAAACTTTAGGTGTTTTTGTCTGTTGAAGTGAAGTTTCTTCTGCACTTAGTTCAGAAGATGTTTGTACAACTTCTTTTTCGGTTGGCTTAGTCTGTTCAATTACCTTTTCAGATTTTATTGTGGTTCTACTTTCAACAAAGGGTTTTACGGCGTTTGCTCGTTTAAGTCGGGCATAGACTTGATTGGAAATCTCTACAAATGGATTACTTGAAGTTGATGGTTCAAAACGAATAGTGCTTTTGTTATCGCCAACAACACACATTGGTTTGGTGATGATT
The DNA here is from genome assembly GCF_028618515.1 of Bartonella sp. ML69XJBT. Lineage (GTDB taxonomy): Bacteria > Pseudomonadota > Alphaproteobacteria > Rhizobiales > Rhizobiaceae > Bartonella. The sequence continues at coordinate 13,424 of NZ_JAQITB010000028.1, read as the reverse complement.
GCTTTCATCTTGACTCCTTTTGAGGCAATTAATTAATGACATCATTGGTAAATTAATGGCTTTTGATGTGTGCAAAATAGATAAGCCAATTTTATCAATAAAAACAGTATGTTAAACCATTTTTAAAGCTTAATATTTTATCAAATTTTAGGGGATATTTTTGAATTTTAGATACAATACGACTAGTGCCGTACTGCCACTAAATACGATTTTTTACGTATTGTCAACAGAAAAATCTAAATATTGTATATTTTTTCATTTTTTTGATCAAAACTTAGTATTTTAAAAGCCAATCTTTAATTTTATACAAATAACAATATTTATGTTGTATTTAAACATTTTAGATGTTATATTATATTTATGAACAGTCAAGAATTAAAAAGATATCTTACAAAACATGGTTGCAGTTTTACCTCAGGGAAAGGTGGCCATTTGCTTGTAAAACGTGGTTCTAAAAAATCCGTTTTACCTATGCATGGTACGCGGAAAGAATTAGGAACGGGATTAGTTCAAAAGATTCTTAAAGATCTTGACCTAAGATAAGATTGAATATGGAGATGTAAATGAAATATGCACTTAAATTTATCAAAGATGACAATGATACTCTTCTTGTTGTTTCCAAAGACTTTCAAGAATTTATTACCTATGGTAACGACGAAAAAGAGGCTTTGGAACACGCAAAAAATGCCCTTTTAACAGTTATTATGGGGCGTTTCCAAGATCGAGAAGTTGTTCCTTTTGGTGCTCGTGATACTGCCTATCCTTTTGTTGAAGTATCTTCATTGGTCACTTTAAAAATTGCAATACATAACGCTATGGTTGAAAAGAATTTACGCAAAGCAGATCTTACGCGGCTTTTAAAACTCAATCCAATACAAATTGACCGATTGTTGGATTTAAACCACGCAACAAAATTAGACTCTTTAGAATCCACTCTTATTACTCTTGGAAAAGAGGTTACTATTAGTATCCAAGATGCCGCTTAAAACTTATTTATTTATAAATTACTAGACAATTATCATAGGAGGAAAGAGAAGTGACAGGTGCAGAAATATTAGATGCCGTGTATATGATATCAATGATAGTCATATCCCTCTTAACTATAGCAATTTGTTTACCTGCTGCTTTTTGATTTTCATTAATATATTATAGCTAGATATTAAGCTCATGGCGGGCTGCTGTTGCCAAAAAAGCAGATCTTGTTAAGCCTCTTTCTTGTGCACAATTATCAATTGCACGTAAAAGCCCTCGTTCAATTGATATATTTGTACGTACAACTTCTGCATCATTTTCAATAAAAGGAACTTGTATTAAAAAAGCTCCTTCTGATAAAGCTTTTTTAATAGCTTTTTGTTGTATCACTTCTTCAAATTTTAAAGGAACAGGCACTGTGTCCATATCTTCACAATAAAGTTGTAAGGCTTCGGTTGCATTTATGATAAGATTTTCTTCTTCATCAGCAGCAGAGAATAGACCTTCAAAATCAGGAAACTGAACACCAAAAGCAGAATCTTCATCTTTATGAACAAGAGCAAAAAATCTTTTCATTCTTCTTCTCCTTTTTTTAACCAGCCTGCTTGTAATGCAATAGAACGCGCTGTACCGATTGGAAGATTTTTCTTAGGATGTGGAACAATAACAACCTTACCATCTTTTTTAAATTTATGGTGTGAACCTTTCACTTTCACAAGCTCAAAGCCATCGCGTTTTAATTTTGCAATTATCTTTCGGCTGTTTTGTTCCATTACCCAATCTCATAATGTGTATATATTTACACACTATACTTTTTCTTATTTTAAGTCAATGTTTTTAATAACCAAAATATTTTTGGAGAGTATTAAGAACGATACGTAATGAAGGTACAAGATATGCTAACTCTTGATTTTCTATAACAAGATATTGCAATGCAGCATAAAAATTGTGCTGTCTGTAAAGGTGTTGTGTTTCTTTTATTACCTCTTGCATATTCGAAAATTGTTTTGTTGCAAATTCAACCCATTTCTCTCTTGCTGCTTCATCAGAAGATGAGGGTATTTCATCATAAATTGCACTAGGCAATGTTTTTGCACATAAATAATCATTTCTTACTTCAAGATATTTTTGTGCTGCATCGTATTGATCTTGATTGAGATTTCCTTGTAAGTAAAGTCGTCCGATATAAGTACCGGCAAGCGGGTTTTTTGCTTCTTGTAAGGTCAAACAGAAGCGTTTGGCACGCATTTCTATTGCCAATTTATCGATAGGATCATGGGGCATTTTTGTCCGTGAGATACGACCATTGGGTTCTCTGATACAGCCTTCGATGCGTGGGCGACCACGTTTTGCTCGTTTTTTTCTTTTTGTCATATTTTTTCAATCAGAATGGCATGCTGTCATTAAGAGATGCGCTATAATCTTGAGCACCAGAGGGGATAGCATAATTTTGAGAAGTCACGGGTGAGGGGGGAGATTGCTCTTTCTTTGCATCAAGTAGGTGCAATTCGCCTTTATATTGTGATAAGACAATCTCTGTTGTGAAGCGGTCAATACCGTTTTTATCTTGCCATTTACGGGTTTGTAATTTGCCTTCTACGTAAACTTTTGAGCCTTTGTGTAAATATTGAAGCGCAATTTTTGCCAAATGTGGATTAAAAACCACCACGGAATGCCATTCAGTTTTTTCTACTTTTTGGTGCGTGTTTTTATCTGTATAGCTCTCAGAAGTAGCTATACTAAAATTGACTATTTCGGCACCAGAATTCATTGTTTTGCTTTCGGGATCAGCCCCTAAATAGCCAATTAAGATCACTTTATTCAACATGTTTGTAAGTTCCATTTGATTTGCATTTTATACACATAAAATCTTATCATAAGATGCTATTTTTATCAATTATTTCAAAAGGATATTATTAATTATTAACATATAACTTTATATTTTAAGCGCTTTGTGATCAATAATCAATTGACAAAGTGCATTGTGTATCGTATCAAGTATCAAAAGGTAGATATATGGCAATTGTTAGTTTTAAGCATAAAGGGTTGAAGTTATTCTTCGAAAGAGGAATTGTTAAAGGAATACAACCTGTACATGCTAAAAAATTAGCAAATATTTTGGTGATTTTAGATACGATATCCGCTCCTGAACAAATGACTATTAAATCATATCGTCTCCACGAGCTTACAGGCGATTTAAAGGGTTATTGGTCTATGCGTGTCAATGCAAATTGGCGTGTTACTTTTCGTTTCATTGGAACAGACGTTGAACTGGTTGATTACCAAGACTATCATTGATTTTGAGGTGTTATTATGATGTACAATCCTCCACACCCTGGCGGCATTTTGAAAGAAGAATTGCTTGATGAATTGGGGTTAACAGTAACAGAGGCTGCAAATCATCTTGGTGTTGCACGTTTAACTCTATCGCGTGTTTTAAACTGTCATGCGGCAATTAGTATTAATCTTGCTTTACGCTTAGAAAAGGCTGGTTTAAATGATGCAGAATTTTGGCTTAAATTGCAACAAAAGCATGATCTATGGCAAGCGCGTCATAACAGCCCAATACCCCATATTTCACCTTTAGAGAAAGGTGAGCATCTTTGAGAAATGAAAAATGAGCTTGGATCCCTCTTGTTTAAAACATATCAAGCAATTTTCGGTTATAAAGTCTGGTGAATTAACTCCACTTTACGTGAAAATAATAAAAAAGCAGTTGGGGGTTTAAACCATCATTTCGAGCGTTTTAAGTCCTTCTTTTCAAAAAAAGTCGATCATGGTGAGGAGATTTAGAGATATGGAATATACTTATCAAGCAAAGTTTGAAACTGATCCAGATGGTGGTTTTGTTGTAACCTTTCCAGATGTACCAGAAGCAATAACAGCTGGAGAAAATAGAGCAGAGGCATTAGAGAATGCTGTTGAAGCGTTAGGATTGGCATTACGTAGCTATCCGATGCGTGGTTTGCCTCTCCCTATACCGCAGCAGTATAAAGGTCTTATAGAGGTAACAGTAGATGCGTGGAATGCTCTTAAGCTCGCAGTGGTAGAAGCTTTTAATGAAGCTCATATTACCAAAACAGAATTAGCCAATCGTTTGGGTAAGAAAGAAACTGAAGCAAGACGCATTCTTGATCTAAATTATCCAACGAAACTTTAAACACTAGAGCAGGCACTGACTGTTCTTGGTAAGCAAGTTGTGATTACAATCAAAAACACTGCTTGAAATATCTTCCCCACCTTAAAGATGGGGAAGGGCATATTTTACTTTAAGCAACCTTTTTAATGGGGTTATCTAAATCTGGCTCGTAAGCACGCAACAAAGAATCCATACGATGTGGTAGTTCTGAAGAACCAAAATCTGTAAGAACTGCTAGAATCTTAACAATATTTGGAACGTCATTTTGGAGTTTTAAAATTAAAACCTTTTCTACCAGACTCATGATGTCAACCAGAGCTGTACACTCTTTTTCGTTAATATTTTCATCATTAGAAAACTGAAACAATGCTATCCACAAATCGCATAAAGAGTTAGTATCTACCTTCATTGTACATCTCCATGGATTTGTTCTCTCAAACATGCTAAACCTCTTGAGGTGATTTTTGTTGAAGGGAGTACCTTTTCTGTCCCATCGGGTCTTTGAATGGTGATAGCAGGGCAATCCATAAAGCCTTTCTTGATTTTATCTTGATAGGGTAATAAAGGTGCCCCTGGAGCACGTCGATAGACCCAATCATGTTTACGCAAGTAATTCGTTAAATCCTTTGGTCGCACCTCCAACATCTTCGCTGCTTCAATAAGACCGAACAGCCCATCAAAACGTTTTAAGCCATCCAAAGCCTCTGCTTTTGGAGTTAGTTCTGCGATAACATGATCTTTCTGTTCGATTTGGCTTTGTAAGTGATTCAAGACACCAAGTAAGGCTTCGGGCTTGGAATAATCAATCTGTGGTGTTGCTACTTTTTTCAAAAGCCGTTCACATTTGATAAAGTATTGACGCGCTTCATGTCCTTTATCATTACGCTCGACCATGGAAAGGTGTTTAGCCATATCTAAGGTAATATGGTATTCTTTTACCTTTCCACCGCTTACTAAATTTTTAGTAAGCGTTATAAAGTTTATTTTTCCTGAAACTTACATTCTTTAATGCGATTTTTAATCCAGTCATTAAAGCGGGCTTTTATTTCTAAAAACGTATGCAAGTCACGAGCATTGACCGTTTGAATAGTCTCTTGATCAATTATTTGTTCCGTAATTTTTATAAGAGTGTTCATGATGAACTCCTTATCGTTAGATGTTTTTCATTGACACTCTAAAGAGAGTGCCGGGTGCTAACACGGCGATAAGTCCGTCGTTACATTTTCCCCGCAAGGGTATTGTATAGTGCAACCACACCCGACAAAATCACTATATGCTACAAAGCATATAGTGAGTCAAAGTTTTTAAATTCCGGCGGGAAGAGATTATTTCGGTAATCTATCCGCTATTGGTTTAAGGTGTTTCTTAGGCACCTGATTCGACAATGGACATATTGTTGCCATATTGTCAAGCAGCTTCTGATCGTTTTTTAATCTCTCTGTTAAGCTCATCTATCAACGCTTCATAATTCAATACGCTCTTAGGCAAATGACCACCATATATCCACGCCTTTACTTGTGCCTTGGTACAAAAATCCGCATTCTTAGGTATTTGGTAATACTGACCGCCATCAAATTTTTCACACTCTCTCCTGCCATCTTCATATTCGTAGAGGTTGTAAAAATACTCTGCTGCTTCATTTCCCCATGGTGCATATCCCACCGCTGTTGCCACAAACTTTTTTTGCATGGGCTGTTTACGGTTTATTAAGGATAAATGTTTTAAAATTGGCATGCTTTAATCCTAACTTTACCAATTGGTCTATTTGTCTCAAATTTGATCATACAGAGCGTTTTATGTTATGGATATGTGTTTTAATCATAAAAATCTAAAATCTCTCTGTAAGATGCCTTTTTATCGATTTAAACGCATGCCTAATTGTAAAATGATCAGTATTTTCACTAGCTTCCTGTTTTTTAGAAATCACTTTTGAACTCGCCTGTTATGAGTTCATGAAGAGCTTTGGCTCGTGAAAGCAGATCTTTCTCAAGCTCTTCGCAATACTCAGAAAAATCTGATGCTCTTGGAATAAACTTTTTAGACATACCTTCTACTTTGCCTTGCAAAATGCGTTTTAAAGCCTCTTTCAAAATCAATAAGGAAACACCTTTGAGTTCAGTTTGATAAGCTTGAGCAGATGTATCGCAATCTATATTTTTTCGCATTTGAAAACCACCACAAGAAAATAAGCGAAAGGTGTTAATGATATCATCATTGGAAGCTTTTACAGCAATAAGCCTGTGAAGCCATAGGCAAGCTTCAAGTTCATTTTCTTCATTTAGTTTTTGTTTTAAATTTTCCATATGATCTATTCTTTCAGGCAATTGCTTTGGATTGATTAAGATTTGTAAGTAAAACAACCTTTTCTCTTTTTGCTTTTTCGTGTGTATTCATGATAGCTTTGCGAATAGTTTTGGCTTTTGCCAAAAGGCCCAATTCTAAATTTTGCAATATGATGCAAGCTCCGAAGCGCTTGGTATGAATACTTTAGATATTTCATCTACTTCACCACGTGCAATCCGTTTGATGGATTCTTGTAGGGTTACAGATGAAACACTTTCAAGAGCCATACCGTAGAAAAGAGCAGAAAAATCATGGTCCATGTCTTTAGGGGTTTTCATTCCAGAAGAAAGCAAACGAAAAGCAAAAGAAATTTCATGAGCAGAAGCTTTTTTAGACACTAATTCCTCTAACTGTTGGCAAGCTTTCAGTGTATTCTGCTTCTCCTGCATGGTCATCTCATATCCAGGTTTCAGCATGATTAGAAATCCTTGGTTCACATGCTTTAAAGCTTGTGTTAAAAAACTCTATCTCCGAAATCTTTGATGCGTTCTGCAATGATTTCTCCATTGCTTTTTTGTCTTTGAGAGTAATTTCCATAGTTTCCACCTCGTTGATTGATTTCGTAATTTTTTGAATTTCTTACCCAGTTACGCCATGTTGCTTGCCAATCGGTTTTGGTTGCATTTGCTCCGGCTTTTGAACGCCAGTAATCTCGAAATTTTGCGATTTCGGCTTTGATACGCTCTGGTGGCAAGCCCTCTGCAAGTGCAAAATCGTAATCGGGCTCGAAATCATCAGGCAATCGACAACCTCGATTAGCTTTTGCTCGTTTTGCTTTTTTCGAAACGTTTTCTTGCTCGTGAAGGGGAGGTTGGTTTTCTGATGATGTTGCGTTTTGTTCTGATTGGCTTTGGAGGGTATCAACCTCTGTTGGCTCGTCAACCAAATCGATTGTTGCTAAACTTTCAGAACCAATTTCTTTTTTTGCTAAAACGATAGTTTTAGTTTTTTTATATATATTCTTATTCTGGTTCTTTATAGCTTGATTTTGCTTAGCGTTTGCTTCAGCAAAATTATTAACATGTTGTTTTATCGCATTTTTTGCTTGCGCACCTTTTTTACCAGCTTCACTACGAACTTGTGATATGTGGTCTTTTTTATCAGCAAAATCTTTTAGCTCTTCTTCAACGTGCGTATTCCACAACCCACCATCTGTCTCAATAAGTTTATCATTCTTCATGAGATATTCGACAATAGCTGCAAATTTTTTCTGCGAACAATAACAAATGCGTGCAAGCGTTTGAAAGTCTGTTTTAAGTGGTTCTTTTTTTTCATACATGCAAACGAGAAGGGTTATATAACCCCCCCGTTGTTCAGATGTCATTCCATTTGTACCACTTATCCAGTCATACAAATAAAATCTTACCCATGGCATTGCATTAGACATGCGCATCCCCTTCTTTCTTTAAATATAAAATTGCTAAAGCATCTGCTTCGTTGTCGTCTTTAGGCGTATGTCCTTTTGCACACACCGCCTTAATCATTTCTTCTTTTGAGGCGTTGCCTTTTCCTGTTGTTGCCTTCTTAATTGTGCCAACAGGAATGCCTTCATATGGTATCTGATGATGTTCACACCACGCCGTTAAGATTGATAACAAGTCACCGTAAATATGCGCTGCATCAGTACCCACATGCCGGCGCACCTCTTCAAAATACACCGCGTCAATTTCATCAACAGATCTCTTTAGTTCAGTAAGCCACCGTTTAAAGCGTAAATAACGCATACCACCGCCTTCAAAACGGCGTGATTGAAAATGCTCTGTATCGCTTGTTATGTGACCATCCGCACCACGTATCGCCCAGCCTGTCTTAGTCCCTAGATCAAGACATAAAATGGTTTGTGCGTTAGTGATCATAATCCCCCCCTTAAGGCTCTACGTATTTTTATGTGTGCTATGACAGAGCGCGTAGTTATAAGTTTTAAAAAATTGGATTAACTCAGATTCAGACACACACTGCATGCATCATCTATTAATTCGATTTCTTCTTTTCTTTTTTCGATGAGTTTATCCCTTAAGAAGTCAAGCTTACTTTTGACTAAGCACATAAACAAGATTAGCTTACTTAAGCGATAAAAAGATGATAACTCTTGAGAAAAATGATTATCAAACCAAGCAGTAAAAGCTTGCGTAAACACAGATGAAAACCATTGATTAAAATCATCGTACGATAATAACGGAAAATAATTTCTATCATCACGCGCAAAGATACTATGTAGCATACAAACAATAAAACCTGTTGATGGGGGCTTCATGCTTGTTTCAAGACATGCATCTTGAGGCGAACGGAGACCATAATATATGTCTTTCTGTCCAATCTTATTAACAAGATCAATCAACTGGACTTTGCTTATAGTGATCTGTGGGACATCTATCATTTCTGATCTTTCTTCTTTAAGATTGTGAAGGGTGCTGTTGTGACAGAGCGCGTTGTGATTGCTTGTCTTGAAAAAATGTTTATGAAAAAGTATCCTCCCAACGATTTTAAAAAAGTGGGGGGAGTTATGATGCAAGAATGGATAAAGATATTTCTTACAGGTTTTGTTTCATTTGCTGTGTCGCTTTCTGTAGCACTTATTTTAAGAAATAAAGACCGTAAAGAAGCAGCTAAAATCCGCAAAGATGATTTAGAAAAATCTGCAAAAAAACGAGAAGAAGATATAGAATGGATAAGCAAGCAATTTGCAGAAAGCCAAGAACAGACGATAGCCCTTAAAGAGCAAGCAATATCGACAAAAGATCTTGCTGAATGGTCAAAACAACATCTTGAAATTTTGTTACGTACTTCAAAAAAACACCTAGCATTTAATACGCTCTTGGATATACAAGGCTCAAAAAATGATCTCTTATATAGTAGATTGGTATTGAAGATTACAAATCTAACAAAAAGAGATATTGTAATAAGAAACATAAAGATATCAGAAAAGTGCTCTTTTAAATTTCTTGAAGATGCTTGTCCGTTTACTAACTGCCGATCTGATCTATCGAAAGATTCCGTCGTCATTATTAAGAGAACAACTCCCAAACGTATTTCTTTAGACCCTAAAGAGATAAAATCGAATGCTACTGTAGAACTTGCTTTAAATTTATTTCTTATACCTGCTAGTGAGTACATTGTTCTTTACTTTCGATTAAGCTTAAGCGCCTCTGAATACAATGGTCACGGTATTGTAAATTGTACTCTTGAATATACTTCACCCGACAATCCAGATGAATTAATCATTGCTCGTTTTTGGGCATCAGAACCACGTTTCAAAGCACCTGAAATTAATCCTAAAGATCCGCTTTTAAACTTGTGGTTTTTTTGATGCTAAAATTAAAAGCATTCTCCTGCAAAAATAAAATCGATCAATCTTGGTTCTTCTTTTTTGTTAATTAAGCAAATGATTTTATTATTTAATTTATCAATTAGTTCCATTTGTGAAGCCAACTTTAATCTTTGTTCATACAGTGTCTTATTTTTTTGCTTAATTAAAGTGGATAGTTTTTCAAGTACTACTTGCTGTTGTTCAATTGACTTATCTCGCTCTGCAAGAGTGGCTTCATGCCATCTCATCCAACTATCAAATTTTGACTTATGCCATTCTTCTCGTTTTTTAAGAATTGTTGTGTGAGTTTCGTGTCGTTTCACAAGATCTTCTACGCTACAGTCACGATATGGTACTTTTCTCCATTCTTCCACCAATCTATCTCCATTCTCAATTTTCGTATTACAACCTATTAATCTACAAAACTGGGTGTAGACTTTCTTCAATATCCCGTTTCTCATGATCTTTCTTCTTAAGAGTGTGAATGGTGCTGCTGGTGCTCGTTATTATCTATGGGATTGGCTGCATTAAACTTCTCCATTAGATGGCGCATATCTTTTTTAGATTTAGACACTTGGATAATTGTGTTCCAGTATTTTGGGGAAATACTATTGCGGTCGTGCATTTTACGCGCAGCTTCATAGCTACATCCAATTTCTTCTGCAAATTGGCGTATAGATTCCCAAGATTCAATCAAATTTTTGACATAAAAATTATTAACTATGAAACAAATAGTACATTACGTACAATTTCAAATCAAGATAAAATCGTACACAATGAATGAAAAAAATAGTGGATAATGTACGAATGACTTATTTGCCAAAAGATAGACTTAAAATAGCGCGTAAAAATGCTGGGTATGCAACACCAAGCGAAGCGGCACGCGCTATACCAGCTCTTAATCAAAATACTCTCATTAGTCACGAAAATGGAAATCGTCCTGTTTCGCGCCAAAAAGCCGAGCTCTATGGACAAGTATTTAACGTTGAACCGGGATGGATTTTATATGGTGAGTCTCCTCAAGAGAATCCTAGCCTCAATATAAGTATTCCTCTTATTTCATGGATTAGTGCAGGAGAGTTAAGTGAGCAAGATGGGATAATGGATTTTTCAGATTATCCTATGACAGAAGCTGTTAATCTTCCTGCTGGTGAATGGATTGCTTTGCGTGTGGATGGTGCATCTATGAATAAAATTAGCCCTCCAGATTCTATAATATTTGTAAATATGCGAGACAAAAAACTTGTACCTAACGCCTGCTATGTAATTGCAGATGAAACTGGACAAGCAACGTATAAACGATACAGACCTAATGATGATCCTCCTTTTCAACCTGCTTCATATGATAAAACAATAAAAGCTCCAAAACTTGAAGGCGCTATCTCTATAATAGGTCGCGTACGACGCACTATACTTGACATGTAAGTTCTACAGTTCTCTGTTTAAGTCATCAACTAGATATCATTATAGATCATAGCGGATTATTGATTCTTAAATTAGGCGATGATTCGTCATTTTTTTATTTTTTCTAAAAAAATAGTACATTATGTACTTGACTATTATTCGCACATAATGTACTAATATATCCATAAATTAACACAAACAATCGCCAAGAGGCGTTAGGGAGGGGAAATTATGGAAAAGCCAATTCTTATTAATTCCGATGAAATTTTATTAGTTGTCTATGATGATGAACACATTGCTCAGTCTGGACCACTTGATACAAGCCAAGTTCAAGAAATTATTGATGAGGCAGATGATGCAATACAAATCCTTCGTGTAAATCCTTCTGAGAATAGTTGTGAAGATATCTCTGAAGAGATCGCAGAAGCATATGTAGAAGAAAATATAGAGCGTCTCAATGAGGATAGTGAAGTTCATTACTTTATACGCGAAAGTGATGCCTACAATAGACTTTTAGACGATTTAGCACAGCAAAAATATGAAGATGAAGTCTACGGTACTTATGAAGAGCAGAACCGTTTGCGTCTTAGTGATGTCATCTAAACTCTAAAGGCGCATTTAAAAGCGCCCCCTTTAATCCATCAAACCCCTATCAATATGAGGTCCGTAATGGAAAAGCTTATTGCTATTCAAAGTACTACAATAAGACAACAAACTGTACAAACCGTTAGTGCTCGTGACTTGCATGCCTTTTTAGAGGTCAAAGCCGAGTTTAGAAAATGGATAGCAAATTGTATTAAAGAATTTGGTCTTCGAGAAGAGCTAGATTTTGTGACGTCTACCAAAAAATTACCTTCACGAGGTTGTTCTTCTAAAGATTATGCTCTCACTTTAGACACAGCAAAACACATTGCCATTTGTGAACCTGGTCTCAAAGGTAAACAAGTACGTGAATATTTTCTGAAATGCGAAAAAAAAGCAAATTCAAAAATCGATTATTCAAATCCTGAAACATTAGAAGATTTCTTAAGACATCTAAGACAGCAAATTAAGCACAATGACAATCACAATGTTGTCACAACGAACGGAGTGAAGCATGCGTAATTTTATTACAACATCTGAAAGCAATTTTCAAAACACAACAATTCCAACCATGTCTAGTCGTGAAATTGCAGAATTGTGTAGTAAACAACATAAACATGTTATGCGTGATATCAAGAAAATGCTTGAAGAGTTGCACTCTAAAAGTACTGAGCCCAAATTTGGGCTGAGTGAATTTGTAGGTTTTTACAAAGATTCAACAGGTCGTACTCTTCCTTGTTATAATCTCCCCAAACGTGAATGCCTCATTTTAGTTTCTGGTTACAGCATGACATTACGTGCTAGGATTATAGACCGTTGGCAAGAATTGGAAAAGCAAGCAGTAACACCACAAATCGACTACTCAAGCCCTCAAGTTATGCTTGGTGTTTTAACGTATCTCAAAAATGAAAATGAACAAAAAGATAACATTATTGCAAATTTAACACCAAAAGCCATGGCTCTTGACGTCATGATGGCCTTTTTGGTCTTACAGAAGCCGCGAAAATACTCGAGATGCAACCAAAACAATTCATTCAATTCTTACAGCAAAAAGGTTGGGTTTATAGACGTGCAGCAGGTGGAAATTTACTTCCTTATCAAGACAAAATCCAAAAGCAACTTATGGATTGTCCAACCATCACACTTCAAACCGCCAGTGGAATAGAAAAAGTCATTCCTTGCGCAAAAATTACCACAAAAGGCATTGGGCTGCTGTCTCAAGAGCTTAAAAGACAAAGCATGCATTAAGAGGCTGTCACTATGGAAAAGAAATACAAACTGACTGATGAAATAGATGAAATTTATTTGCGTAAGGTTTATCGCATTCGCGCATTACGAGACTTTAGAAATGTTAAAAAAGGTGACATAGGCGGCTTTGTAGAAAAAGAAGAAAACCTGAGTCATGAAGGAGACTGTTGGATTTGGTATAAAGCTAAAGTTAGTCATGATGCTAAGGTTTTTGGTAATGCACAGATATTTGAAAGAGCAATAATTACAGATAATGCGTGTGTTTACGACAATGCCAAGGTTTGTGGAGAGGCTAGTGTTGAATATAATGCGCAGATTTTTGACAATGCACTGGTTTACGACAAAGCTCGAGTTTTTGGTTTTGTTTATGGCAATGCCCGTGTTTATGGCAAGGCTGTTATATGTGATAACGCACGCATTTTTGGAGAT
>NZ_JAQITB010000027.1 GCF_028618515.1 Bartonella sp. ML69XJBT | reverse complement strand
AGGGTTTGAGAAACTGAAAGCCCCCCCTGAAAATCCAATTTAACATCTCCGCCTCCATAAATGCTTTCGGCATCAATCATGCCCTCCCTACTTTGGAGATCAACAACCCCTTGGTTGCTCAAAACAAAGCACCCAAGCCCATTTCGCGACGCCGCCCGTGAAGGATATAACGGTAAATCCATTGAGCACCCCCATCTTTACGCTTATGAAGAAGCAAGCCGGCACCATCATTATATTTGCCAGTGCCCAATGTTGCGACAGATCTTGCATTAAGACGGTTCATAAGAGCCATTTTTAATCCTTTCTTATATAATTTTTACCCACACGCCAGCCCCGCTTGTGACATGCAAACAAGTGATTTTCATTGATTTAAGATAAGCAGGTTTGAAATAAGAGAATCTTAGGTTATTCGGGGTTCTAATTCAATATGAATAACGCTAAATTATCATTATAAATCAATGCCTTGTCCGTGATTGGAAAGATGTAAAAGATAATATTATTCATCTTAAAACAGAAAAAAGTAAATTCCAAACAGATGTTTTTCTTCCCATTTTACCAGAATTAGCAGAGACACTTAAAATTGGTCCTGTTGGAGAAGAAACGTTCATCTGTAGTAAAACTAACAAAAAATTTATCAAAGGAAGCTTTGGTAATGCATTTAAAGAGGCTTGTGATGCGACTGGAATTAAAAAATCAGCACACGGATTGAGAAAATTAGCAGCAACACGCGCCGCTAATTCCGGTGCAACAGTATCACAACTCAAAGCAATTTTTGGCTGGACAGAAGACCAAATGGCATCTCTTTATACAAAGAGCGCAGACCGTAAAAGATTAGCACTAGAAGCAATAAAAAAGCTCCAAAAAAGTTAGGGATAGAGGCAAAAAAAACGTAATAGAATCAGAATCCACCAATTCCCTTATATTCAACATAACTTTTTGATTTTATTTGCTTTCTTTTTGCCTTCTAAAGCTTCAATAAACGCAGGTTAGCTTATCCTAAAAAATTTTACGACAACACTCTATTTTCTAGAAATTCTCTAAAATTCTTGCTACTAGCAATGATAAAGAATAGCAATTAATCTGCATCGATATCTTTTACAACCCAGAAACTGCCATGTTTTTGTCCCCGAGAGCTAAGAGAGAATGTAAAGGGCTGTGCAAGGCTGTTAGCAAGGCACTCAACATCTCTACAGAGGGTTGCTGAACTATGACTTTTTCGCAATTGTGCCTGTAATGTAAACGCATTTTGCTGATTTTGCATGACAGTAGATACAATCCTTCCCCAAATGGATAAACTCCAATCTGCTGTACGCAGCAATGATTCTGTTATCTTTATCGTACCATCTGAAAAGATGGTTTGAATATTCCAAAAATCAAAAGCTGTTGAAAGGGTATCCTGATTTATTAAAAGAAATTGTTCATTTTTTGAAAGCTTTGTTTGTAAATCATTTAAATCATATCCTAATAGTCGACCAGAAGACATACTCAGTGCTAATTCACCTTGCATTTTCGCAAAAATTTCTGACCAAGAACGAGCGAGCGTTCGTACCATTACGGTAAAATTCGTTTTGCTCTGTGCAAATGGGACAATCCCTAAAACCTCTGAAGCAGTCTGTATATCAATGGAAGTCCCTGTCGCACGTCCTTCAAGTCGCATTTTTTCACCAGCTGGTGCAATTTCAATATTGCTTTGCAGTAATCCACCAAAAATATTCGCATGACCAAGATCAAACATACCATACCCATTTCTTATTTGTATCGCAGCAGCCAAATTCGTAAGCACAATATTGCCTATTTTTGCTTGCGGTGCAGAAAGCCGTATATCCACCCCAATATGATCAAAAATTCCCCTATTAAGGAGCAGATTCTTCTTGTTAATGGGCAAAAATGCTGATCCCAAGAGGTTAAAATCGAGGTTATCAAATGCTAAAGATCCCATTATAATTGGTACATAGTCCTGAAACTCAACTTCTAAAGCTCCACGCGCATTTGCTGTTCCTATGGTAAATGTAACATTATCCATTTGGATGTGCCTTGGCTGTGCTAAAAAATCAGATTCCCATATGATAGGCGCTCTTAACTTATGTCCCCAAAACTGATTGCCCCCAATCCAAGATAACGTCTGACTCCACCCCGGAGAACGCATTAGTATTTTCCCGTCAAAAATATAATATTCAGACAATCTTGCCTGTCCTATAAAGGTTGTACCACCACGCACAGAATTGAGACTTGCCTTAACTTGACTTTTCCCTCCTGCTAAAAGCAGCAACGCTTGATCGGCATTAATGGATAACTTTGTCAATTCTCCACGCCAACGAGCATCTGCACGAAACCGCGCTTCTTTGGTCAATTCTGGCCAATCTAAAGTCGCATTTAATCCTGTTATTTTTTCTGCTATATTAGAGATACTATCATGATATACGAGCACACCATTCTCAATAGAAATCCGCCCAAAAGGCTGGTTTAAAAGACGATCTATATCTGGATGATCCGGATTATGCTTCAATATTTCACGCGCATTGCGTATTGCCAATCCTAATGCACCTTGTGATCGTGAAAATCTCTCAAAAAAATCCGCGACTGTTGTAATAGGTTTTTCCATAACAAACTGAGGGTGTACAATGCGCGTTTCCGAAAAAGAAATATGCCCTCGCAGCAGATCTATCAAAGAAAGATCAACTTCTATGGATTCAGCTTCCATCAACGGTACAACATGATTCATTTTTGCTGTTAAAGTAACACCGGAAAGATATGCTTTAGGATAGGGAAAAAGATTCAACCGCGGTGGATCACGCAATTGCACATTATAGCCTGTCCATGCACTTAACTCTTGTGCTAAACGAATACGAATCATATCTGTAGACACAAGATAAGGTAAAATGAGAATACCAACTCCAAATACAAAAGTAATTGTAATAAAAATCCCGCTCAAAAATTTTATTATTCTGGCGCGCACAATATTCCTCTACAATTTTACCCCAGTAACAAATTAAAAAATAACCTAAATGATTGTAAAAAAATTCTTATAATCTTAAACTTTGCTCTATCTCATTTAGTAACTTCATTATTCTTGTTCTTATCCAAAGTTTATTCAAACAGCAATGTTGCTGCTTTTTTACAAAGCAATTATTTTAAGATCTTCTAAAAACTATAGAATCTATATAAAACTATCGAACCATTCTTATAGCTCTTATATGAATATTGCATAAAACTCTATTGTATTGTCAGCAAATGCTTTACACAAAAATAAACAGCCCTATCGAAAGGATCTCTCTCATGAATCATATTATTGACGGAAAAAAGCTCGCTGAAGAGATTATTGTAAAAGTTAAGGCTGAAACAACAAAACTCCGTAATCACTGTAATATACAACCTGGTATTGCCGTTATCATTGTCGGAGATGACCCTGCAAGTCAAGTATATGTCACATCAAAAAGCAAAAAAGCCGAAGAGTGTGGTTTTTTTTCAACCAAACATATGCTTTCCAAAGAAACGCAAGAACAAGAACTCCTCCAACTGATTGCAACATTAAATTCTGACCCTAAAATTCATGGCATTTTGGTGCAACTTCCTTTGCCCTCACACATCAATACGGACCGCATAACACAAGCTGTTGCTTTCCAAAAAGACGTTGATGGTTTTCATTATATCAATATAGGAAAATTGGCAGCCAATGCCCTTGAGGATGCTATCATCCCCTGCACACCAGCTGGCGCCATGATGATGATTGAAAAACAATGTGGACAAGACTTATCTGGTCTTGATGCTGTTGTCGTTGGTCGTTCTAACATTGTCGGAAAACCTATGGCCGCCCTTTTAACAGCAGCCAATGCCACTGTAACAATAGCCCACAGCCGTACCCGTGACCTTGATGATGTGTGTCGTAGCGCCGATATTTTAGTAGCAGCTATAGGGCGCCCACAAATGATTAAAAAAGACTGGATTAAAAAAGGTGCCGTTGTAATTGATGTCGGCATTAACCGCATTACAGCTCCAGAAAAAGGTGTGGGGAAAACGCGTCTTGTTGGTGATGTCGATTTTGAAGAAATAAAAGAAAAAGCAGCCGCAATTACCCCAGTTCCAGGAGGGGTTGGACCTATGACAATCGCTATGCTGATGGTTAATACGCTTAAAGCAGCTGCTCGAGCACACAATTTACCCGTACCCAAATTTTAAATATTGATTGTATGCATATCGCTGTCATTTTTTTCGTACTTTATTCATGTCATAAGAACAGAGGCCCCTTGATCCGCACGATTAACAGACTGACGAAAAACATGAAAAAGCTCACGCCCAAAACCGTATTTATTCTTTGAAAGATCAGGAGCTACAATTGAACGCGCGTTAAATTTTGATAAATCTTCCAAAAGAGTTAGCTTCCCCACATGCGCATCGAGACAAACAATATCACCATCTTGCAAACGTGCAAGAGGACCATTATCCAAAGCTTCTGGTGTGACATGAATTGCGGCAGGAATTTTTCCTGATGCACCTGACATACGACCGTCCGTTACTAGTGCTACCTTTTGCCCTTGATCTTGTAAAACACTTAAAATTGTTGTTAATTTATGAAGCTCTGGCATACCATTGGCTTTTGGTCCTTGATAACGTATAATAGCGATGAAATCTTTATCATTCAATGACCCAGATTTAAAAGCCTTTTGCAATTCCTCTTGATCATTAAAGACAAGAACAGGAGCTTCAATACGCCAATGTTCAGATTTAACAGATGAAACTTTCATAATAGCTGTCCCTAAATTTCCTGACAAAACACGAATACCGCCCTCAGGCTGAAACGGCTTTCTCCACCCTGTTAATATTTTATGATTAGCACTTTCATTCATAGCAGGCTCACGTACTATACGACTATCGGCATAAAACTTTACTTCAATTGCATAAGAATTCAGACCTGTACCAAAAACTGTGCAAATATCTTCATGCACCAAACCCGCTTCAATGAGCTCGCGAATGACAAATCCCATACCACCAGCTGCGTGAAAATGATTGATATCAGCTAAACCATTGGGGTAAATCCGTGCTAAAAGAGGAACAACTGACGAAATTTCTGCAATATCATGCCATGTCAATCGAATACCGCAAGCAGCAGCCATGGCAATTAAATGAATCGCATGATTGGTAGATCCTCCCGTTGCATTTAAACCTACAATAGCATTCACGAAAGAGCGCTCATCTACTATCATACCAAGTGGACTGTAATCATTGCTAAGAGCTGTCATTTCAAGTACACGCTTTGTTGCTTCCTTTGTTAAAGCATCACGCAATGGTGTATTCGCATTGATGAAAGCGCTACCTGGCATCTGTAGCCCCATCATCTCCAATATCATCTGATTTGAATTAGCAGTCCCGTAAAATGTACAGGTTCCTGGTCCATGGTAAGAACGTGCTTCTGATTCCAATAATGTTTGACGATCCACCTTATTTTCCGCGTAAAGCTGGCGTATTCTCGCTTTTTCATTATTGCCTTGACCACTTGTCATGGGACCAGCAGACACAAAAATTCCTGGTAAGTGACCAAATGTTAGCGCACCAATCATTAAACCAGGTATAATTTTATCACAAACCCCAAGATACAGTGCAGCATCAAACATATTGTGTGATAAGCTTATAGCAGTGGCCATTGCAATCACATCTCGTGAAAAAAGAGAAAGTTCCATCCCCGCATTCCCTTGTGTTACACCGTCACACATCGCGGGAACACCACCTGCGACTTGTGCGACACCACCCACTCTGCGGGCAACCTCTTTAATTAAGCGAGGAAAAGACTCAAAAGGTTGATGTGCTGAAAGTATATCATTATATGCGGTAATAATACCAATATTCCCAACAACATTACGCTTCAAACGTTCTTTATCTATTGAACCACAAGCAGCAAAACCATGCGCTTGATTGGCGCAGCCTAAAAAACTCCGCTTGGGATGATTGGTCTGTGCACTCGCAATACGATCTAAATAAATTTCTCGCGTTGGTAGAGAACGTTCATAAATCCTTCGTGTAACCTCAGCAATTGTCTTGGAAAGTGCCATGTTTTTCCCCTCTTTACTTACAGATCTCATCATGGGTGAGAGAGACCACGTATCATCTACATCTGTTTCATCTATTCACTTCGCTTATTTCATTTTCATCGGGAGACCAATAAACCTGAACAAGATGATGGGCATTGCGTAAAACCGCACGAACAGGCATTTCCATTTCATATCCATCTTGGCAAACCGCTTCAAAACAATTGCGTTTCTGAAGACCTTCAAAATGGAGAATAATGCAACGAGATTGAATGATAACTGGCAAAGTGAGCGAGAGTCTTGGCTCAATAGCACTTTTTGCATGAAGTGGTAAAACGAGTGCTCGTGTTTGAAGATCAAGAGCTTGCTTTAGACGATCCGAATCAGGAAAAAAAGAAGCCGTATGTCCATCATTCCCCATTCCTAAAACAATGACATCAAAGGGCTGAGGCAAAGTATTGATACGACTAGCTGCCGAAAAAGCAGCAAGCTCAACGGTGCGGGCCTTATGATAAAGCCCTACAAAATGCGCTTTAGCTGCAAAATTTTGTAATAAATGATGCCGTACCATATGTTCATTGGAACGCTCATGATGAGCAGGGACAAAACGTTCATCGACCAAAGTGATAATAATATTTTGCCAATCAATATCAGCTTTTGATAAATAATGAAAAAATAGTTTTGGTGTTTTTCCACCAGAAACTGCTAAAATTGCGCGCTTACGTTCCAGAACCGCTACACTCAATTCTGCTGCAACATGATCAGCTAACGCTAAAGCAAGGGTCGTTGGTGTTTCAAAATTTAAGCGGTCAATATTTATTCCATGCATAGTGATTGCTCTAAACCAAATTATTCCATATCCGTCCATCCCGTTCCATCAAAAGTGCCGAAGCAGACGGTCCCCATGAACCAGCACTATATCCATGAATAGGCTGTTTTCTTACCCTCCACCCCTCAAGAATAGGGTCAATCCAACGCCACGAAGCTTCAATTTCATCACGACGCATAAAGAGTGTTTGATCTCCACGAATAACATCCATCAATAAGCGCTCATAAGCATCAGGATTACGCTGAGAAAATGCAGACGCAAAACTCATGTCCAATGGAATATGACAAAACCGCATACCACCAGGACCTGGATCCTTAATCATCAACCATTGCTTTACGCCTTCATCAGGCTGGAGACGAACAACAAGCCGATTAGAAAAAATCTCACCCGAATCTACATTAAAAATATTATGGGGGATGGATTTGAAAATAACAACGATTTCAGACATCCGCGTAGACATACGCTTACCGGTTCGTAAATAAAAAGGTGTATCTGCCCAACGCCAATTATTAATTTTAACTTTAAGTGCTACAAATGTTTCGCTCTCGCTGGCGTTTTTCCCTAGATCGTCAAGATAAGATCCCACAGGCTCACCCTTCAAGACACCAGAAAGATACTGCCCACGTACAGTATGGTGCTCTACATTATGAACATCAAGAGGTGTTAAAGAATGTAAAACTTTCAGTTTTTCATCACGCACAGCATTTGCTCTATTGGTAAATGGTACTTCCATGGCCACTAAACAAAGCAATTGCAGCATATGGTTTTGCACCATGTCCCGTAATGCACCTGCACTTTCATAATATTCCGCACGCCCCTCTAACCCTAAAGATTCAGCAACCGTGATCTGAACATGATCGACATAATTGGAATTCCATAACGGTTCATAAAGTGTATTAACAAATCGCAATGCCATCAAATTCTGAACAGTTTCCTTGCCAAGATAATGATCAATGCGAAAAATTTGATCTTCATGAAATACTTTTGCGAATATATCATTGAGTTCAATTGCTGTTTTTTCATCACTGCCAATAGGTTTTTCAATGATAATCCGTGTTTGCTGTGTCACCAAACTTTTTTGCCCTAATCGCACCACAATATCACGAAAAAGTGACGATCCAACGGCTAAATAAAAAGCCCGAATATCCGCTGAACCTTTTGACAGTAATAAAGCCAGATCTCGCCATCCTTGGTTTGAGGTAACATCAATAGAAACATAACTTAAGCGCGCAAGAAAACGGGTAAGTTCAATTTGATTGAGATCTTTTTGATGAACATGTTTTTCTAAAGAAGTGCGAACAAAATTCTGGTACTCTTCATTGCTCCATGGAGAACGTGCAATCCCAATAATGCGCGTTGGCTCACTGAATTGCCCAACACACTGACAATGATAAAGAGCAGGGATGAGTTTGCGTGATGTTAAATCGCCATTACCACCAAAAACAATACAATCAAAGGGAGAGACTGGAATAATTTTACTCACCATGAATTTGTCTATTTTCCCATTCAATTATAAAAGCTGAAACAATTTAGAGAGGCTCCCACCATTAAAGCAGATAGATCTTAAACAAGCCATTAATTTTCTTCATTGTAAAGGGTATTTCATTAAAAATGATCTAGTAAGGAAAACCAATGCATTGCCAAAAATACCAACGGATAACGCAAAATTTTCCCGCCTGGAAAAGACGAAATCTTTAAGTCTTGAAAAGAGGAAAAACGCTCACGTTTTCCAGTCAGCCATTCAGCATACAATTTCCCTATAAAAGGAGCAAGTATAACACCATGACCTGAATAACCACCACAATAAGTAATTCTTGAGAAAAGTTGTCGAACATAAGGCATTCGTTCAACCGTGATGGCGACCGTTGCACCCCAATGATGGGTTAGATTAACAGAGTGTAGCTGAGGATAAATTTCAGTAATCTGGCGTTTTATACGTTTTTCTAAATTTGCAGGATATTGATTATCGTAGCTTTCTACTCCACCAAATAATAAGCGATTATCCATGCTTTTGCGAAAATAGCGAACCATAAAACGAGAATCATCGACTGATTCGCCCCCTTGAAGAATCGGGCTGTCTTTCTCTAACGGTTTTGTTGCTCCAATATAAGAGCGAAGAGAAAAAATCTTTTTCTCAACAAATCCTTGAAGTCCAAGCTTATACGCATTGGTCGCAAGTAAAACATGCTCCGCTCTTATATTCCCCCGTTTTGTTATCACCCTCCAATGGTTACCATTGCGCTCTAACCCAGTTGCTTGGGTTTTCTCATAAAGCTTAGCACCAGCATTTTTCGCATTTTTTGCTAACCCAACAATAAGCTTTAAGGGATTAATATGACCCGTATCGGCATCATAAATACCACCATGATAAAAAGAGGAACCAAGCCGTTTTACTGTTTCATCCCTATCCATAAAAGTAAGACCGTAATAACCATAACGCTGCATCGTTTCTATATGCCGTTGATAAGATGCTCGTTCACGTTTTTTATGGGTAACAGAAAGCTGTCCTCGCATAAAATCGCATTGACAATTGGACATTGCACACCAAGATAAGATATCTCTTTTGGCTTCTTCAGCTAAATCAAACAGAGCCTTGCTTCGCTCAAAACCATATTTTTTCTCTAGTGTTTCTACCCATTGCCGTTGCCCCGTTCCTAATTGCCCACCATTGCGCCCTGAAGCACCATCACCAAAACGTGAAGCTTCACACA
Source organism: Bartonella sp. ML69XJBT (assembly GCF_028618515.1). GTDB lineage: Bacteria > Pseudomonadota > Alphaproteobacteria > Rhizobiales > Rhizobiaceae > Bartonella. Next base: position 10,822 of record NZ_JAQITB010000027.1, on the reverse strand, counting down.
AAACAACATGCACTCCAGACTTCGCTAAATGGTAAGCAGCCGAAAGTCCGGTAAATCCACCTCCAATAATAATCACATCACACTGTATATTTTCATTTAAAAACGGATAAGAGGGGCGTTCTTCTAAAGTGTCCTCATACCAAGAAATTCCTGGAGAAATCGGATTATAATCAATCATCGTGATAAACCTCAAACATTAAGCAAGAGATATTCGCGCTCCCACGGGCTAATCACTTCCATAAAAGTTTCAAATTCCTGTCGTTTGATTGCAGCATAAGTACTGACAAACACATCTCCTAAAATAGCACGTATCGCTCTATCTTGTTCAAATAAATTGACTGCTTCAATGAGACCACGCGGTAATTCAATGCTATCAGCATTCACATTACTTGTTGTTGGCTCATCGGGTTCAAGCTTTTGCTGTAGCCCAATGAGACCGCAAGCCAAAGAAGCCGCAAGCGCTAAATAAGGATTAGCATCTGACGAGGGAAGCCTATTTTCAACACGCCGTGCTTGAGGAGCAGAACGAGGTACACGAAATGCTGTAGTACGGTTATCATATCCCCATCGTAAATTAACCGGTGCTGAAATATCAGGCATAAGACGTCGATAAGAATTTACATAAGGAGCAAGCATTACAAGTGCTCCTGCCATATGTCTTTGTAATCCACCAATAAAATGACGAAAACAGACACTTTCTTCACCATCCTTTTGTGTAAAAATGTTCATACCTGTCTTCTTATCAACAACGGATTGATGAATATGCATCGCAGAACCTGGCTGCCCTTGAATAGGCTTGGCCATAAAAGTAGCATACATATTATGCTTTAGTGCTGCTTCACGAATTGTTCGTTTAAACATAAAAACTTGATCGGCTAATTCGATGGGATCACCATGGCGTAAATTGATTTCAAACTGCCCTGCCCCTTCCTCATGAATGAGAGTATCAATCTCCAACCCTTGCGCTTCCGAAAAATGATAAATATCATCAATGAACTCATCAAATTCATTCACACCGGCAATCGAATACCCTTGTCCCCCACCAATTGAACGTCCAGAACGCCCAACTGGAGGAACTAAAGGATAATCAGGATCAGGATTTTTCTGTACTAAATAAAACTCAATTTCTGGTGAAACAACCGGCATTAGATCCATTTGTGTATAAAAATCAACGACTTTTCGCAAAACATTTCGTGGTGTGTAATCGACAACATGTCCATTTTGATAGACAAGATCACAAATCACTTGTGCTGTGGGAGCATCTTCCCATGGTACAATGCTTAATGTAGACAAATCAGGCTCAAGGCGTAGATCACCATCTGTTTTGGGATATTCAAAACCATGACCATCTTCAGGATAATCTCCTGAGATTGTTGCGACAAAAACCGCTGAAGGTAATGCCAATGATGTTTCCGAGGTAAATTTTTTAGAAAGCATCATCTTGCCACGGGGTACCCCCGCTTGATCAGGGGTAATACATTCAATATCTTCTACATTACGGAAAGCTAGCCAATGCGAAACTTGCTGCCAATTGCTTACACCTCGTAATTTTTTAAGAAAACCAGAAACAGGCTTAGAGCCCTTTTTTTTCATTTGTTTACCATTTTTCACAACCATAACACACCAATTTTAAAAACAATCAAAGCCCGCTATTATGGTATCATTTCATGTTTAAGCGTTACTAAAAATCCTTATCAACTTAATTTTTAGAGAATATGCAACTCCCATCAAGGCAAAAGAGTCCTTGTTATTATTATAAGCTGCTTATCATATTAAACATAGTGAAAAATAACACTGCGTGCGATACATCTGTGCTAACATTCTGTTTATAAAAAACAAAAGTCCTAAAGCTATTCTGGCAAGCAATAACCGTATAAAATCTTATAGTGGAAGCTCAACGTAATTATGATAGCTCTACTTTTAATGTCCACAAAGAAGCGATACGCATCACCACTTCTGCTTCCTAAATCTATACAACAAAATACCCAATCATAGCTTCTCATTAACTGCGCCTTACCGCAACTGCGATAAACGCTTGAGACAACGAGAAGCGCTCAGCATTCGTGGACAGCTGAACGAAAGGCAAATTTCCTATTCTGCTAACAAATCTAGCTTGATTGAAAACACCACCCTCCTCAATGATTTTCCTGCCCCTCTCCAAACGCTGTACATATGACTTCTTATTTGCCCAGCTGAATCTTATTCAGCATTGACAATTTACCTCATCGGTACAAACTGACACAGTATATCAAGAAATACTTTTTTAGCTAATCATACATTATAAAGCTATAAATATTCTGATCATGAAAAACTCCGTTTAACAATTCAGCTTTTTTCAATCTTCCCTCAAGCTCAAAGCCGCAGCGCTGTGCTACTGCGTTGCTTTTTTTGTTGTCTACTGAGCATGTTATGACAAATCTTTTTATTTCGCCAGATTTCAAATAAAACTGTATCAAGGCCTCCACAGACTTAGTGATAATCCCTTTTCCTTGAAGTTTTAAATCAAGCCAATAGCCGATATAAGCGGTCTTATTACCACTGTCAATCCTATTGAAAGAAAGTAATCCCACTGGAACTTCATCAAACAAAATAGCATATGTTTTTCCATCATTCTTCTGATGTTGCAAAAAGCAAACGTCAAGAAAAATAGCTTCATCATATTCATTCGTAACATAACGTGGCCAAGCCATATATTGACTGAATTCCTTTCTATTACGATCTATAATATTAAAAAGTTCGGAAGCATATCTCGAGGACGCGGGTGCGAGTTGAATATTTTTATCCACACTAATAGCTTCCTCTCTATACAATAAATCTACTCGCCCAGCTGGTAAGGCATTTTCTGCAAGCCTAGCTGTTACGATTTCTTTTTTGTATAAAGCGTAGACGGGAGGTTTAAGACGCGTCCATTCATTAGCAGTTTGTAAATCATAAGAACCGCAACCGCGAATAATAAACAACTGATCTTTGCCCAAACCATAATCTGCCTTGGGAAAAAGGCAGTCATTTTCAAAACAGTTAAAACCTGCTAATATCTGACCATGTTTACCACAAGCGTTTTTTTTCTCTTCTAACGGCACAAGCAAATGATGCCAAACACGCACAGAAGGTATCCAGTTAATGCCAAGATTTGTCTGTATGATATCGACCTGATCGCGCTTTTTAATACTTACAGTTCTTCCTACAGCATAACCATGATCTTCGCTGATATACCTACCAAGCTCAAAAATCAATTTCCATCTAGCAGGTAAAGTGAGATCTTGTTCAGATAAAACATTAAAAATTTCTTGGAAAAACTCCTGTGGTTTTGTAGCCGTAACTTCAGCATCTGCTGAAAAGGAGTCTGCTGGAAATCCGCCCCCCATATCAAGATACCCTCCCTTAGGCATATTTTTTAAAAGGAAGGGAAGCCAATCACGCAAGTTCTCAATAATTCGTGCCGAACTTTCTAGATTCGCATCTATATGAAGATGAAAGCCCTTAAGATAAACATTCTTGCAAGATTGCAGCAAGGGAACGATTTCTTCCTCAAATTCTTCCACTGTCACTCCAAAACGAGAACGCTGGCTATCTTTGTAAAAATGCGCCAATCTTAAGCCCAGACCCACTACGCGGTCAGTATCAGAAACCAGATCAATTATGGCCTTGAGTTCGTGCGGACTGTCGACATGAATGAGTGCCTTTTCAGCAATCCCTTGAGAAAGATCTTTGAGAGATTTATAAGGTCCATCCAATACAATCCTATCGCCAGTAAAACCCGCCTTTAAAGCTAGCTGAAGCTCATCTGCCGAGCATACTTTTGCACTGAGTCCGTGCTCAGCGATTAGTCGCAACAACAAACCTAACGAGCATGACTTAACCGAAACAGCAATAACTGCGTCCAGAAAATATTGCTGACAGACCGCTTGCAGATACAGAACCCGTTCCAGCGCCGAATCAACATCGAATATAAAAAATGGCTCGTCGCCATAAGGCTGGCGTTCACGCAGTCGTTTAGCTGCTGTGATGATATTTTGAGCTACTATTTTTTGCTCCATAACTGTATGGTAACTCCCTGATAATCTCGTTGAGCATTAAGAGGAGCACGGATAGCAAGATATCGCTCATAAAATGCATCCTGTATATTTTCCTCAAGCGAACAAATGAACTTATTTTCAATTCTAATATATCTACGAAGATTGTCTTTAAGCTCATCATAGGATCAAGACGATAATTCATAATCTTTTTCTTGATCCAGTTCCAATCCTGCTTTGCCCAAAAAGTCATGCCAATAATGCAGCGTCGAAGCAGGATCAGATTTGAACCCTATGGCGCTATAAACGTCAGTAATCATTTTATCGCTAAGCGCCCTTCTATAGTAAAAATTTGAAGTACAAAGAACACCCTCTACTTTCAAAACACGACTGACCTCAGACAGCGGTTGTTCTCTTGCTTGAAGAAATGCAAAATCACATCCACCAAGTACATGAACGTTTCTGCATAAAAAGGAAGGCTGCAGGCGTCAGAAGCTTGATAGCGTAAACGACTATCCGCAGCAAGCTTAGCGGCCAACTCACGAGCAATAATGATTGCTACTTCATATATATCAATGCCCTCTGCAGAAGATCCAGTTTTTTCAAAACAATAACGCGAACTGTAACCGGTAGAGCCAGCAAGATCTAACAACACAGAATCGCGATGAATGCCTGCATGCTTGATCTCATAATCAACAGTATAATTACCACTGGGCGGCGTATTATCCTGTTTCATCAGCGCTACAAAATCAAGATACTCATCGAACAAATGTCTTCAAACTTCGCAAATGTATCACTAAGCTCCATCATATAATTTTCTCCTTATAGGATTTCTTTAAAACAGCTCTCCAGCGCAAAGTAAAGCCTTTGTTCTCCCTCTCGCTTTAAAAATACCGCAAATCCGGCGTGTAAGAGCCTAAGAGCGTCACGATTTTAAACCTCCTTGGCAATTTAGAAAATAATTTTACTTCGGAGCATTATCATTGGTGTTACGCAAATTCTTTCTCAATATTACTCTTATAAACCACATGATCATACACGCTTTTCTCACTCGTCCCAGCGCTCCGTTCTAAATTCGCCAAAAATCGCTCCTTGCAAAACATTCTTGCAACGCTATAGTCTTGGTCAGTTCGTTTTAAATATCTAATACCATCAATAGTAAGATTGACATGCGCTTTATTAAGGGTTTCCTCCGCGCACTCTAAAAAGCTTGTGATTTCTTTGCAAAATCTAATATATGCCCACTCTTTAGCAAAACATCAATATTATAAGATTCTTGATCTGTTCGCTCCGATACTTCTGGCTCATAGCAGCACAATCATTTGGCGCATTCAAATCGGTCAGCATCTCTACTAAAAACGATGGACAGCTATTCATTTCGATGAAATCCATATAAGATGACCCACACACTATTTTTTTCTATGTCTTTATGTAAGTAATAGGCAAAATTCTATTCAACTGTATCTTCACCCTCAAAACTGCCCATCTTTTATTAACTTTTTATCAGTATAAAACCAAGCCAAATTAAGCGGGATAATTAAACATATACAAAGCAAGGCGAAACAAAAAGCTGCTTCTATACAAACATTATTCGCCAACCAACCTATCAGCACAAGCGCTAAAATACCCAAAATACGTGCAAGGAAACTAACAATGGATAAAACCGTATTCGCATTCTTTTGTTGAATATGTTTTAAAAATTCTGCTTCAAACTGCGTTAGGGGGACAGAAAAAAAACTGTGAAATACGGTGAATAAAATAAGGGGAGCCCAACTGTTTGCAACGAGAAGCAAAGCAAGCATAACAATAGCACTCAAGACCAGTGAACATAAAGTTATCGCCATAGGAGCATATTTTTTTATAAGATATTTAATGACAAAGCAATTAAATAAGTATTTCATGAGAGTATAAGACACAAAGCACAAACCAAGAATAAGAATTCTAGTCTTTTCTGTTGCATTGTCCAATGCTCCTGCTTGTCCTAAAATAAAAGGTTGCCAAAAATGAAATATTGGCTGCAATGCAGCAACAAAGAACCCGAGTCCCTTGGCTGACGTCCCGAAACGGATGCAATACCTATCCCCCTCACCCGACTAAACCAGAATACAAGCACGAGAAACCCGAAAGAACAAAAATAATATGCCGACTGATAATTACCCATACACACAACAATAAAACACCTAGCGCACCAGCAACCATATTCATGAATGCTGTCAGTTCCGCTTGTTGAAGAATATTGTAAATAAAAACAAAATAAAGTCAATAGCTTGTGTGCAATTATTTTATATGCACCCCCATCAGAATCCACACTTTTATACGTGATTCATTTGACCATTTTTTATAAACAATTGCCATGTATGAATAGATCATAAAAAGCAAATCATGATGCAAATATTATAACGCATGTGTGCATTCAAATGAAATGAAAAGCAGCTACCATTCATAACAGTTCATAAATTTTATGATACGTTTTTATCACTCAAAAATCGCATTGTTAAAAACTCAATCGTTTAAAATTATCGATAACATATGTTTAAAGATTACATCTTGTTTTAATGATTGGATTGGTAATCGCATGATACAAACAAAATTAACGGTCACCAAAGTTGGCGAGCGCAAAATCTAAAGATGTTATAGTATCCTATAAGCAGGTAATTATACAGACATATCATCACAACAGATATGAAATTCACAATGTTATGTCTTATGAAGCGAAAATCTTTTAATGAATATGGTGTATAGTGAGTTTTAAATGATGGAACTATATTCGCTTCCACAAAAAAATGGAGGCGAATAATGCCGTAGAAGTAGAATACTATATACCTTAGACATAGTAATAAAAAACGTTTCAAAAGTTATAGTTTAAAAGCACTCACTCCAAAATTAATGGCAGCTATTGAGATAAAGATAAGCAAGCAAAATTCAAAACCATTGTAAGATCTAAACGCATAGGATTTTACTAAATTTTTAGAAAACGCAACACTGTTTAAAATTTGAAACTGATGTTTTATAACAGCTATAAACTTAGTTATCATTTGCTCTTAAGAACGTTTCATTTACGAAAAACAAAGATCTAGATTTTACAGCAGAGCAAATCTTAAAAACCTTATATTCTAAAAGCGTTTGTTTATTTGTCTTATGAAAAGCTACTTTTAAAAAACAATGCACATAAATATAAAAAACGGGTTTTGTTATAGATATTCCTTTGACACGCATGTCTCTTGATTATTAATATAAAGCTACCAAACGTTTTGATTTTAGAATGTCAGTTATTTGAATTCACTCAGCTCTATTTTGAGCTTAGTATTTTAAAACGTTTTAAAGACGCATTTTGATCATGTGCTTTATTTCAAATGACTCCCTTTAAATATGAGAGCGTTTTATTGATAGGTTTATAAAAATCAAAAGCATTTAGAAACTCTCTCATTCAAATGAGTGATTAAAATTATACCCATCATTTACGTTCCTTTTGATAAGTTTTAATCAATAGATAAAGAGCGCTTGCAATATGATACGTTTTGTATATATGCATTTATTATAAGTTTATATTTTTTAGTTATATTTCTATTTAAAAGCCGCGTCTCTTAAAGGCACGGCTTTTTTTGAATTCTCTCTTTTATGATGCGTTTATAGCTACCAAAAAGACGCCCCTCACGCCGTTCTTTATTCTGTTTTATCAACAATCTTTACGATATGATCATTTTCGTAAACTTCGCAATTTTTTGGTACCAACTTTACTTTGCTTTGCTTGTTTAATTTGGCATTGCCATAGACCTTACCCCAAACCTTAGTATAATCAGTCACCTTAGCATTGCCATGACGATTATGTGGTTGGCTTCGGGACGTCAGCACTGTCGATTCTCGGCTCACTCGTCACACGAGCCAATCCCAGTCGAAGCGCATATATGACCGACATACAACTTAAAGGAAAATCCAAAGTATACTACAATTGGGTATCAGCGGAGCAACAAGCCTCCAAGGCTTTGTGTATGCGGCTACCTTATAATGGCTATGCCAACAAAGAAAGAATTGACTGGACCGCACTCCCCTCTTTCGTATACAATAACCTACAACAGCTCATAGACGCAGGTTTCATCGCAGAAAGTGATAACGATCTCCAGCTGACACAGTGTGGTTGGCAATGGTATTCCAACCTCATGTATTTTCTTCTACCTCAAGCAGATAGGGATATCTTGGACGACTATGTCGCAAACATGCTGAATACAACCGCCGTACTTGATGGACCAGCGGAAACCTGTGTGGCATCTCAAGGAGAAAAGAATGTTCACGCTTTTTGCCAATAGGAACATACGCTATTTTTGCCTAACCGTTAGTCTACTCGCCTTACTCAGCGGTGCTTTGCGCACTGCCATCCCGCTATTAGCAAGACAATCTGGATATGGCGTAGTCGGAGTAAGTTGGGCGCAAGGACTCTTCTCATTAGCGTGGCCAATTTTCGGCATCCTTGCAGGCGTTTTACTTGATCGCTGCGACAAAATAAAACTTGCCACCTCGGCTCTCCTCATCTTCATGCTACTGCATATTGTACTGTTCGTACTGCTTATGATACAGATTGCTCCAGCCGAACAAATTTTCTTCTATGCAACCATTGCTGGATTCATCGTCGTTTCTGCCGAAGCTTACATCATAACAATTCCACCACTTATCATGGAAGGAGAACGATTGATGACCTTCTACTCAATTGTCTTGTTTTTAGATTTCGGTGTCTCCTATTTTCTTGCCCCAATCATAACAAGTAGTATTTTAGCGCATAGCACATTGCTATTTTTCGGCCTGTTAATCGTGCTTTTTATCACGTTGATTTTTACCGCTCGCCGTGCTGTTCCGACATCGCCAGCACTTGATAAAGAAAACATCTCTTTCCGTTATATCATTGCCGGCTTTCGTTTCATTTTTTCAAATCGGCATCTCAGCTCCCTTACATTACTCACATTCTTTCTATCGGTGGTATTTGGAGCATTCCTAACCTCGTTCATCTTCTTCATTACCGACGGTCGGTATTTGGGCCTACATAGCAGCCAATATGGCGTGATGTTTGCAGCCTACGCGCTTGGTACAATGGCAGGTGCCCTCTTTGCGCCGCGTATACGCTATGCACCGGTACGCCTAGCTGTTCTCACTGACAGCTTAGGAACGGTTGCCTTGCTGCTGATTCCTGCCTTTTCAAAAAGTGTTCTCGTCGTATGGGGCGTTACCTTTATCGCTGGCGTTGGAGCAAGCTTATGGTTTATTGGTGTTACCGCCTTCAGGCAGCGTCTCACACCAAAGCAACTTCTCGGGCGAGCTAATTCTGCTTTTCGGGTGATAGGCTATGCTGGAATGCCGGTCGGAAGCTTTTTGGTTGGCGTCCTTGGTTCTTTTATATCATTGCAATTTGCTGCAGCCTTTATCGCTGGTCTCTTATTGGTGGCTATCGCGATAACGCTTCCATTTCTTTGGCAGGCTGATTATATAGACACACCCAACCCTGCCACAAGGTAACAGCTGCTTTTTAAAAAAGACACGATCGGAAAAGGCACACATACCCTATTACGCAATCAATTGATCTGTTCTTTGGACGAGGAAATCATCACCATAATGGCTGATAGAGCTAAGGAGCACTATGGAAGCAGTGAAACAAGCACTAAAGGCAAAATAGCCCCTTTACGTTGATTGGGCGATGATCTCAACGCCCCTAATGAAGGCTGCAGAGAGCTTATAGCATACGGAGCGCAATTCTTAACTAAAAACTCCGCCCTAGCAATGCCCACTTATACCCCAGTTAATCCATCATCCACTATTATACTCATCGTTGTGCTTCTCCGTTACGCTTAGTATAAAATATGTCTATGAATATTTCTTTTGTATGTCGCAATTCCTTTTATCTCATTTATTTCTGTATCCTCTGCAAATTTACTTTCATGCAAAGTGTCGTATAAGCTGTTCTCTTTATTGTTTAAAGTTTCTTGTGCTTGTTTTATCTCTTTTCGCTTACGCAAATTAGCTAGATCAATTCGCATTACCACATTTTGACATTTTGCTTTTTTTGCCTTGCTTTGCAAGAGCAATAATTTCGCGCTCTAAATTGGCGCGCTGTTTCGCATAATTAAAGACGGCGATTTTCTCTTTCTTCTTGTGCGTTATTATGGCACTTACAAACATTATCAATAAGCTTATCAATTGGCACAAGCCCATCCAAAATATGGCTATATTATGGTTACTTTCACATTTCTAACAAATAAAAGCACTGAATCGCCAATTTGACGATGTCACCATGGGTAATTTTAAAATTGCTTCACATGCGGCATAGCCAAACAGAATTTAGAAAAAACTCAATAATGGCGGTGTCTACCAACTATATGCCTAAGCTTGTTGTTACTATAAACCTACTGCACGCCCAAGCTTACGGATTTGCATCTTATGTCTCATCATAAGGTGCACTTGCACACTCAAAAGCAGAAATTCTCTATTCCATTGAAAATAAAGCAATAAATCTAAAAAATACCTTTTTAGGCAAGATTTCTGCTCATTAAGACGCTTTGGCTTTTTTGAACAAAAAAAGGAAAAACACGAGAGAAAGGCTTTTTGTTCTGTTACCACTCACACGTAAAAAAAGGCCAAGAAGCGCGGAGTTCTTAAGGGCAATAAACAAAAGAAATGAGAATAGTCGCACAAAGCTAAATGCCACTGCACATGATACATCGGTGTTAACGTTCTCTTTAAAACACACAGATCATGACAATCAGCTTCAAAAAACAGCCTTACCAATGAAATACTAGCGAGAGGGTTGCGTGCACAACGCAATAATG
>NZ_JAQITB010000026.1:14234-20637 GCF_028618515.1 Bartonella sp. ML69XJBT | reverse complement strand
CAATCGATGGCGCGGGAGGGGTTAATGAACCCGATTACAGTGCGCCATACCCCCAATGCTAAAGAGGGTAATTACACACTTATTGCTGGTGCGCACCGGCTTCGTGCTGCGGAGCTTTTGGGCTATAGTGACATTGATGCCGTTGTGGTGCAGGCTGATAAGGACAATGCTGCGCTTTTAGAAGTGGCAGAGAATTTGTTTCGCAATGAATTGTCAGTGATTGACCGTGCGCTTTTTGTCCAGACTTACCGCGAATTGTGGGAAAAGAAGTATGGGGAGATTAAGGTTGGTGGGGACAGAAAATCAAAGGGTAAAGTTTACCCTTTGATTGGTGGTAATCAATATACAAAGGACAAAGTGGCAAAAGGACAAGTTGTCCCTTTGCCAAAAGATGGTTCTTCAGAGCACCATGAAACTGGGTGTGAAGGGGATAAAAAATCAAAGGTGCAAGTTGCACCTTTGATCGGTGGTGAAACAGATTTTGAGCAATTGGTGCAACTTGCACCTATTGCTCAAATAGAGGGAAAGGATGGCAAAGGGACAGTTTTATCTTTTGCTAAACATGTGGCGGACCGCATTGGTTTTTCTCAAGATGTTGTAAAACGTCTCAACTGTATTGCACGGCATTTACAGCCGGAGTTGCGGTCTGTTTTGCGGGGGACAGCTTTGGCGGATAACCAAGCGCAGTTGTTGAAGTTGGCGAAGATGGAGCCGGTTGCGCAGCGGCGGGTGGCGATTGCTTTGCAACAGGTTGAGGGGGATTTACGGCGGGCTGTTGATTTGGTCAATGGGATTAATACACCTCCGCAAATTAATGAGCAGGAACGGATTTTTGCTCAATTGTTGAGTGTGTGGCAGAGAGCGGATGCACAGACAAAGGCGCGGTTTTATGATTATTTGAATAAGCAATCGGGGGAGGGGCAGGCATGAAGACGCGTGGTTCTCATCAACTTGATTTTTTTCAACGTCCGGTTTTTCCTTGCCGTGAACCCGTTGCGCAGATTGATTTAGAGCGGTTTCGCTCACGCATTAAGCGGGCGATGGCTAGGGCTTTGAGAGAATGTCGGGTTGAGCGCAGTGTGATTGCAGAGCGTATGGCGCATTATTTAGGCATTGGTTGTTTGAGTAAGGCGAGTTTGGATGCTTATGTTGCGGAAAGTAAGCAGGTGGATATTTCCCTGCCGCGGTTTAAGGCATTTGTGCGGGCGACAGAGGCATTTTGGCTCTGGGATGAGGTGGTGAGTGAAGATGGTTTGCTGTTGTTGCAAGGGGATGAAGCGCGTTTGGCAGAAATTGCAAGATTGCAGCAGGAACAGCGTGAGATTGCGGCGCGGTTGAAAGCGATGCGTGCGGTTCCGGTTCGTATTAGACGGGGGCAGCCATGAAAGAGTGGTTTAGTATTGCTGAGTTGGCTGAAGCGGCTTTGCCAGGGTTGCCGAAGAGTAAAGGTGGATTGCGTAAAATTTTGGCGTCCACATGGCGTCATCAAAGTGGTTTGACACGTAAAGTTAAAGGGGTTTCTCGTCCTGTTGTGGAGATTCACATTTCCTTATTGCCGGAGGGGGCGCGGGCGGCGTTGTTGTTGCGGGCGGGTGGTGTTGATGTTTTGCAAAAGACAGAACAGAGCATGCAAAAAGAAGCGCTTTGGGCGCGTTATGAAGGGCTTTCAAAGGCGCATAAAAGGCGCTGTGAAGAGCGTTTGAAGGCACTTTGCTTTATGGAAGATTTGCTTCATGCCGGTATGGGTGTGCATGATGGAGCAAGTTTGTGTGCGGTGCAGTTTGGGGTGAGCCGGATGTCGCTTTTTAATTGGCGGCAGATGGTTGAAGGGTATGAGCGCCCTGATTGGTTGGCAGCGCTTGCGCCTTGTTATGGTGAGGAGAATGTTTCGCAATTTGCACCCTGTCATGAGGGGGCGTGGGAGGTTTTATGTTCGGATTATTTACGCTCTTCTCGCCCTGCTTTTTCGGCATGTTATCGGCGGATGGTTTCGGTTGCACGGGAGAAAGGTTGGGAGCCCATTCCTTCTGAGCGGGCTTTGCGGCGTCGTTTTAAGGCGCAAGTTTCCAAAGCGGTTGTGGTTTTAGCGCGTGAGGGAGAGGAGACGGCAAAAAAGCTTTATCCCGCCCAACGGCGTGATCGCTCGAGCCTGCATGCACTGCAAGCGGTGAATATGGACGGGCATAAGCTGGATGTTTTTGTGAGCGTTCCTTGGGGAGAGAAGCCTGTGCGGCTTTATTTGATTGCCATTCAAGATCTTTATTCGGGGAAGATTTTATCATGGCGCTTATCGGATGCTGAGACTTGGGAAATCGTGCGTTTGGTGATTGGGGATATGGTGGAGGCTTATGGAATACCAGAGCGTATGACCTTGGATAATGGGCGTGCTTTTACCAGCAAGTGGATTTCTGGAGGTGTGCAAAACCGCTTTCGTTTTAAGATTAAGGCGGATGAACCGCAGGGGCTTTTGACGAGTTTGGGCATTCAATTGCAATGGACGACCCCTTATAGCGGACAATCGAAACCGATTGAGCGGGCATGGCGTGATTTGGCAGAAGCGATTTCCAAACATCCCTTTTGTGCGGGGGCTTATACGGGCAATAAACCGGATGCTAAGCCGGAAGATTATGGGCGGCGCGCGATAGGATTTGAAGCGTTTAAAGCCCATGTTGGTGCGCAGATTGTGGCACATAATGCGCAAGCGGGACGCAAAGCGGTTAATTGTGCGGGGCGCAGTTTTGATGAGACTTTTACTGAGAGTTTGCAAGCAGAGGGAACGATAGTTCGGCAAGCAAGTGCAGCCCAGAGGGCTTTATGGCTTTTGACTTCAGAGGCGTTGCGTACACAAAAGGGGACGGGCGAGATTCATTTTTATGGCAATCGTTATTGGGCGCGGGCGTTGAATAGCTATGCGGGAGAAAAGGTGATTGTGCGCTTTGACCCGGATAATTTGCACCAAGATTTGCGGGTTTATGATTTGAATAATCAGTTGCTTTGTATGGCACCTTGCCTTGCTGATGTGGGTTTTTACGACCAGCAGGCAGCGCGTTTGAATGGGCGTTTGCGTAAAGAATATGTGAAGGCAGTTAAAGCAGAAAAGCAGTTGGCAGCAAAGCTTGCGCCTGATCACTTGGCAGATGTTTATGCAAAAGTTGCAAGGAGGGGTGATGATGCAAAATCCAAGCGTTCTGTTTCCCCAAAGGTAAGCCGCTTGATGCCAAAGAATGCGGGAAATCTCGCTTTAAAAGCTCATGATGCGGTTTTAGGGGATGATGAGGCTTTAGATGCGCAAGAGTTTAGTCAACATTTGCACCAAGCTTTAAGACGCCTTAGCGCTTCAAGTGAGGTGCATGAAGTGATCAAGTTTCCTAGAAGATAGGAAAAGAGAGGGGGGACTTACAAGAGTGCCTATAAGGGGGGCTGGTTTTGTATCGCGTACCAGCTTGAAGCGTTAATAAAGAAAGGGGGGAGGAGAAGTCTTAATCCATTTCAATATTTTAAATCAATACATGAAGTTTCTAGGTGTCTTTGCCTTGATTTGAGCGCGGAGCCTTGAAGTTAGCAAGTTCTCTGATGTGTGAGAAAGAGAGGGGGATTTGCAAGGTTAGCCGTTTTAGTATCGCGTACGGTTTTAAATGTTCATTGAAGACAAAAGACAAGGGGCAAGATTTTAGCCTTCCCCTTGTCGATGTCTAAATCAATACGAAAGGGGAATATATATGAAGTACGCGATAAATGCAACCGTTGATAAAAATCCTTGGGAGCGACCAAAAAAACAGCCCGATGGGACAGCCCAAAACCGCAACAGTGATGATATTGCTTTATGGGATGCGCTTGTGGATTCAGTGCGCGCTTTAGGACGGACGAATGGCTGGACTAAAGCAGAAGTGGCGCGGCGCATAGGTATGCCGGATGGCACCTTTTCGCAGTGGTATGCGGGTAGTTATGCGGGGCAATTAGGCAAGCAAAATGCCAAAGTGCAACAATGGGTTGAAGCGTTAAAAGAAACGGCAGGGCTTTTGGAGATGATCCCAGAAAAGCCAGCTTTTCAAAAGAACCGTATAGCTTGTGAAATCATTGACACGCTAACACTGGCACAAAGTACGGGGGATATGGTGATGATTACGCTTGATGCGGGTAGTGGCAAGACGGAAACCTGCCGCTATTACCGCGCGACCCGCCCGCATGTTTATCTGGTGACAGCCAGCCCGCATACGCGCAGTGTTCATGGTATTTTGAATGATATGGCAGCAGAATTGGAAGTGGTGGAATATAATCCCACCCGCTTAACCCGTGCCATTGGCAAGAGATTAGAGCGTGTGGGGGGTGGAACATTGTTGATCGTTGATGAGGCGCAAAATTTAACGGATGAGGCGATTAATCAGTTGCGTCACTTTGTTGATATCAATGGTACGGGGCTTGCTTTGGTTGGCAATGATGAGATTTCGGGACGTCTCGTGCATCGTCAAAATGGACCTTCTTATGCACAAATTAAAAGCCGATTGGCGATGCATTTGAAACGTCGCAAACCCTATAGTGAGGATATTGCGGCGCGCATTCACGATTGGGGGATTGAAGATGCTGGTGCGATAAAGTTTTTGACCGGTATTGGTTTGAAAGCTGGGGCTTTACGGCAGATTGATAAAACTATGATGTTGGCGCGTATGGCAGCTCTTGGGGATGAGAGTGAGGTGACGCTTAAACATGTCAAAGCCGCATGGAAAAACCGTAATGTGGAGGAATTGGCATGATGAGCTTAAGCCCTAAGGAATTATCCAATACGCTTGTTGGTCTTTATGATGATTATCAAAGTGGTTTGGATATTAGCGAAGAGCTTAAATTGTGTGTGGATTTGGCATTATTGCTTGAATTGGAGTTGAGTGTTCACCGTTTGGGGGAGGCCGATGCGGTTTTGGAAGCCCAAGTTTCAGAAGTTTTGAGTGAGTGTGAAGGTTCTCATGCGGATAAGAGCAATCGTGTGATTTATATGGATTTTGGAGGAGATAAATAATGGAACGCAACCCTTATATGGTGAGAGATTGCTTGATTGCTTTGCGCACTGGCTTTTTGAAGTATGAGATGAGTGGTATTTTTTTGCATGGACAAGATGTTCGAGAATTGAATGATTATTTACGCCGCTTAGCGGGCTATAACCACATTTTAGGTCATGAGCTTATGCGGTGTCGTTGGCAAATAAAAGCGGGATGTGCGCCTTCTTCAGGGGATGTTGTGCCGTTTCGCCGGTTTCAAAAAACATAAGGAGGAGGTTGGTGATGAATCCACAAATTGAACTTGAAGGCACGCGTTATATGAAGGATGCAAAAGGGGCTTTGGTGCCAGTAAGCCTGATCCGCCCTGCGGATTTGTTAGAGGATGAAACGGTGCGCAAAATTATGGGTTTTGCGAAGGAGTTATCGGCAAGGATTGCGCGTTTTAATAGCCATACGATTACGGATTTGAGTGATTTTGATAGCTTGCTTGCGCAAGAATATGGTGTGGAGCGGCGTGGCAAAAAGGGTAATTGTACGTACACAAGCTTTGATGGTTTGCAACGCATTAAGGTGCAAGTCCAAGAGAGCTTTGATTTTGGACCACAATTGCAAATTGCCAAAAGCCTTCTTGATGAGTGCTTGAATGAGTGGTCTGCGGATGCGCGCCCTGAAATCCGCGCCATTATTACGCGTGCTTTTAATACGGATAAAGAAGGTAAGGTGAATCGAGGGGAAATCTTTATGCTGTTGCGCTTGGATATTAGTGATCCACGTTGGAAGCAAGCTATGCGGGCGATCCGTGAAGCCATTCGTGTGACGACCTCTAAGGAATATGTGCGTTTTTATGAGCGCGATACATTAGAAAGCGCTTGGCGCGCTGTGACCCTTGATTTGGCAAAGACGTGATGGGGATTTGTGATGAATCAACCAATTGAGCTTGAGAAGGGACGCATTACATGAAGGATGCGCAAGGGGCTTTGATGCCGGTAAGCCTGATCCGCTCTGCGGATTTGTTAGAAGATGAAATGGTGCGCAAAATTATGTGCGTTGCGAAGGATTTATCCGTTGAGATTGCGCATTTTAAAAATGATCTGTTTACAGATTTGGATGACGTTGATCATCTGGATGATGAAACGGTGAGCAAAATTATGGGTTTCGCGAAGGAGTTATCGGCAAGGATTGCGTATTTTAACCGCCATACGATTGGGGATTTGATTGATTTTGATATCTTGCTTGCGCAAAAATATGGTGCTTGGTGGCGTGGCAAAAGGGGCAATTGTACTTACACAAGTTTTGATGGTTTGCAGCGCATTGAGATGCGATTGGAAAAACATGTTGATTTAGGGTTAGGATTGCGATTTGCCAAAAGCCTTCTTGATGAGTGCTTGAATGAGTGGTCTGCGGATGCGCGC
>NZ_JAQITB010000026.1:0-14224 GCF_028618515.1 Bartonella sp. ML69XJBT | reverse complement strand
TGTGTGGATTTGGCATTATTGCTTGAATTGGAGTTGAGTGTTCACCGTTTGGGGGAGGCCGATGCGGTTTTGGAAGCCCAAGTTTCAGAAGTTTTGTCTGAGTGTGACAGCACTGATGCGGATGAGAGCAATAGCGTGATTTATATGGATTTTGGAGGAGATAAATAATGGAACGGAACCCTTATATGGTGAGAGATTGCTTGATTGCTTTGCGCTCTGCCTTGTTAAAACATGAAATGGATGGGATTTTTTTGCATGGACAAGATGTTCGAGAATTAAATGAGTATTTGCGCCGCTTGGCAGGCTATAACCACATTTTAGGTCATGAGCTTATGCGGTGTCGTTGGCAATTGAAAGCGGGATGTGCGCCTTCTTCAGGGGATGTTGTGCCATTTCGTCGGTTTCAAAAAACATAAGGAGGACATTGGTGATGAATCCACAAATTGAACTTGAAGGCACGCGTTATATGAAGGATGCAAAAGGGGCTTTGGTGCCGGTAAGCCTGATCCGCCCTGCGGATTTGTTAGAGGATGAAACGGTGCGCAAAATTATGGGTTTTGCGAAAGAGTTATCGGCAAGGATTGCACGTTTTAACAACCATACGATTGCGGATTTGAGTGATTTTGATAGCTTGCTTGCGCAAGAATATGGTGTGGAGCGGCGTGGCAAAAAGGGTAATTGTACTTACACAAGTTTTGATGGTTTGCAACGCATTAAAGTGCAAGTACAGGAAAGTGTTGATTTTGGACCGCAATTGCAAATTGCCAAAAGCCTTCTTGATGAGTGTTTAAATGAATGGTCTGCGGATGCGCGTCCTGAAATCCGTGCGATTATTACGCGTGCTTTTAATACGGATAAAGAAGGCAAGGTGAATCGGGGGGAGATCTTTATGCTGTTGCGTTTGGATATTGATGATCCACGCTGGAAAGAGGCGATGCGGGCGATCCGTGAAGCGATCCGAGTGACGACATCTAAGGAATATGTGCGTTTTTATGAGCGCGATAGTTTGGAAAGCGCTTGGCGTGCTGTAACCATTGATCTGGCGAAGACGTGAGGGAAACCATGTCTTTAGCGGCTATTCATATGGGAAGACGGGCGTTAGGTCTTGATGATGAGACCTATCGCGCACTGCTCTATCGCTTGACGGGCAAGCAATCGGCGAAAGATTTGAACTTTTTAGAGAAATGTTTAGTCGTCGCTGAAATGAAAGCGTGTGGTTTTGAGCCGAATGTGAAGCGTTTAGAGGGTAAATATGCTAAGAAGCTCCAGGCGCTCTGGATTGCTGGGTGGAATCTTGGCATTATTCGTGATCGTTCAGATAAAGCGTTGCTTGCCTTTGTGAAAAGACAGACAGGGATTGATCATATTCGTTTTTTGCGTGATAGCGATGATGCGTGTAGAGCTATTGAGGCGTTGAAAGGTTGGTTGCAGCGTGAGGGTGGGGTTGACTGGAAAGGGAAAAAGATTCAAGATTCTTGGCAGAAAATGCCAGGATATTTGATTTTGTGTGCCCAATGGAAGCGTTTGAATCCCGATGTTGTGTTTGATGTGGAAGCTTTTCATCAAAGTGTTATGGCGTTAAGTGGTAAAGCTTTGGGCGAGATGAGTGGGGGCGATTTTATGCACGTTATGAATGTTTGGGGGCGGGTCATCCGTAAAGGAGTTACAAGCGAGGGGTAAGCATGCATGCACGAGGAAATCTATAGCGATTTTCCTGCCTTATTGCGTGAAATAGCTGATGTTGCGGGCAGTGAAGCAGCATGGAATATGATGCGGGCTTTTGGGGGACGAGAAGTTTATATACCCGGGCGTCTTGAGAATGCGGATTGGTTGATTGAAATTGTTGGGTTTGAAGAGGCGCAGCAACTCATCAACCATTTTTGTTTTAATGGTTCTGGTGTGCGCCTTCTTATCCCCCTTGGTAGAGATGCTGAACGGCGGCAAAAAATGATGCAAGCGCTGCAAAAAGGCTGGTCGGTAGATGCAGCGGCTGCGGTTTCTGGTATGCATGTGCGCACAGCCTATCGCTTAAAGAAGAGAATTTCTTTGCAAGAGCCACAAGGTTTATTATTTCCAGAGTTTTATGAGTATTGAGAGTTTTGACTGACAGTGTCAGGCTTATATTGGGGGAGTGAGACTCGATAAACTGCGAATGAATTTTATTCATTGAGCGGTTTTTTTATGATTTCAATAGATGCTTCTTTTCTTCATCGCCTTGCGCCTAAATTGGCGCATCATGCGCGGCAAGATTATATTATTGTTGAGATGGCACGCGCATTGCCTGAAGTTTTGTCTTATGGCGCACTCACGACGCATTTGCGTATTGCACATTTTTTAAGCCAATGTGCCCATGAGAGTGATGGCTTTTTTACCCTGCGTGAATATGCCTCAGGGCGCGCTTATGAGGGGCGGCGTGATTTAGGCAATGTCAACCCTGGGGATGGTGTGCGCTTTAAGGGGCGTGGTTTGATCCAATTAACGGGGCGGAATAATTATCGTCGTTTTACGAAGTTTTGGCGCTTAGTTGATGAACAAGCGGTTGATTGTGAGGCATTTCCAGAAGTGCTGGAACAGTTTCCAGCAGCGCTTTGGTCGGCTGTTTGGTTTTGGCAGATGAAAGGCTTGAACAAGCTTGCTGACCAAGATGATGTTGTGAGGATTACCAAGGCGATTAATGGGGGCAAGAATGGACTTGTGCAGCGTTTGACTTATTTAAACCGCGCCAAAAAGCTTTTAGGACTTTCATGCGAGGTGCAGTCATGAAGCCATCTTATCGGGGGTCTCGGCGTTATTTATGGTGGTCCTTTTGGTTTGCTTGGGGGGTTATTTTTTTGCTCGTTTCTGGTGGTTTGCTTGGGGCACCGCATATTGTTGATATGGCAGGCATTTCTATTCCTTCGATGGTGGCGATTATTGTTGGCAATCTGGGGGTGCATCGCGGTTTTGGTTCCTTGGATTTTTCCAATAGCAAGCGTTTTAATAAGCGGCATAGCAGCTCCTATGATGGGGTGGAGATAACGGGGTGGGGGGATAAGCGCAATGTTTAATCTACTTTCAAAACTGTCTTTTGGTTTGCTTTTTTTGGCAAGTGTGATGTTAGCGGCTTTTGGCTTTATGAAAGCGCAAGTTTTAAAGGCGGAAAGAGCGCGTGATGTGTATTGGCGCTTAGAAATTGCCAAGGTTTCCCTACAAGCAGAGCTTGAGCAGCAACAACAAAGAGAGGCCGCACAAAGAGCAGAGCTGCAAGCACAAGGGGTGATTTCTGCTTTAAGACAAAGGCTTACAAAAATGGAGGAGGTCAATGCAGTATTGCCAACTACTGGCTGTGGTATTGGGCTTGAGCGTGTGCGCTTGCTCAACACCCAAGCCAAGGGATAGTTTTGCTTATCAGTTTTTATCGGTCGAATTGCCGCCTGTTGTTCGCATGGCGTGTAGCCGCCCTGTTTTACTGCCAGAGCGTGCTTTGAATGGGCGCGAAGTGGTGCATTATTGGAGCCGTGATCGCACTGCTTTATTGATCTGTGAACAGCACAGACGAGCAGCTGTCAAAGCCATTTTAATGAAGTCAAGGAGGGGTTCGTGAATTTAGATATTAGTGTGGCCAATGGTTGGTTATCGTTGTTGTTATCCATTGTTGCGATTTGTGGGGTTTTGAGAGCCTATTTTTCTTCAGGTGCGCGGGAAATGCTGAAAGATCTCGTTGTGCTTAAAGAGCGTGTACAAAAGTTAGAAACGGAGATGGACTTTTTGCCTGATCGCGATGCGTTGCAAAGATTGGAAGTGAATATGGAGAAATTGAATGGTCGTCTCAACACGCTTTCTGCGCAATTACAACCGGTGGCAGCCATTGGTGAGCGCTTGCAAGAGTTTTTACTGGAGAATGCCAAGAAATGAAAGCAGATATGGATAAAATCATCCGTGAAGAAGCGCGGCTGATTATTTTAAAAGGGCTAGCTTGTGAGCGCAGCGAAACTTTATCGAGTGCGATGATTGAGCGGTTGTTATACAGTTATGGTATCCGGCGTGATCGCGATTTTGTGCACAATGAACTGGCTTTTATGGAAGATCAAGGTGCTGTCACGTTAAAACAGGCAGGTTCGGTTTTTCTTGCGGCGTTAACAGAACGGGGAGCGCGTCATTTAGACCGGAGCTTTTCCATTGAGGGGATTAAGCGGCCTAAACGTTCATCAATAAAAGACGAGGTAAAAGATGCGCAAGGTCGGGCGTGGACGCTTAACGGCGATTGATTTATTGCCGCAAGCTTGTGATCAAATTATTGCTGCGGCTGCTGAAGCTTTAAATGGGCGTGAGAAGACACAAATGGCTATTTATGGTGAGTTTAAAGCGGCTTTGAAGGCTTTAAAAAAAGAAATGGGTTTAAGCTTTTCTATTCCCTCTTTTTCCAGTTTTAATCGTTATTCTTTGCGTTTAGCGGTGATGTCACGGCGCTTAGAACAAACGCGCGAAATAGCAGCAAGTCTTTCACAGCGCTTTGATGCCAAAGCTTCTGACAATATTACTCTGTTAACAGCCGCAGCGATTAAAGAACTGATTTTTTCCACGTTAAGCAGTGGGAAAAACCTTTCGCCAAAAGCGGCACAAGAGTTGGCGAATGCGCTTAAAGGGGTTTTGGCTGCTGAACATTTGTCGACCACGAGGCGGCAAAAGTTGGAAAAGGATTTTACAAGTAAGGCAAGCAAAGCGGTTGAGGTGGCAGCGGCAGCAGCGGGGCTCTCAGAAGAGACGGCGCGGGCTATTCGTGCGCAGGTGTTGGGGATAAAACATGGTTGAAGGGCGTGAGGCTTTTGAACAGACTCCTTTAAAAAGTGAGGCGATTGATGATCGGTTGGGTTTTGAACTTTGGCAGACAAGTACTTTTCTAAACGAGAAAGATCCCTTAGCGGAAGGCATTTTGATGGCGCATCAACGGGCATGGATTGAAGATAAGTCACCATTAAAATTGGTTGAAAAGGGGCGGCGGACCGGCATTACTTTTGCGGAAGCTTTGGATGATACCCTTATTGCGGCAGCGACGCGTGAAGCTGGTGGCGATAATGTTTTTTACATTGGCGACACCAAAGAAAAGGGGCGTGAGTTTATTGGTTATGTGAGCAATTTTGCTTCAGCACTTACCAGCAATAGTGGTGATGTGGAGGAATTTTTATTCTCTGATCAAAAAGAGGATGGGTCAACAAAATATATCTCTGCTTACCGCGTGCGCTTTGCTTCAGGTTTTCGGATTGAGGCGCTTTCTAGCCGTCCTGAAAATATTCGCGGACTACAAGGCATTGTGGTGATTGACGAGGCGGCGTTTCATAAAGATGTGCGCTCTGTTTTGGATGCGGTGAATGCCTTGTTGATTTGGGGAGGCAAGATCCGTGTGATCTCAACACACAATGGTGTGCTTAATCCTTTCAATGAACTGATCCGTGAGGCACGCGCGGGCAAGGTTCCTTTTTCTCTGCATTGTTATCCCTTTGGTGTAGCGGTTAAAAATGGCTTGTTTAAACGGGTTTGTGCCATGAAGGGAGAGGGGTGGAGTTTAGCAGCTGAGCAAAAATGGGAGAAACAAATCCGTGCTTCTTATGGGGTGCGTTTGAGTGCTATGCGCCAAGAATTAGATGCCATACCGGCAGATCAAGAAGGGGCGGCTTTAACACGCTTACAGATTGAAAATTGTTGTGCACCAGATATTGCGGTGTTGCGTTTTGCTTGTGTGGATGGTTTTAAAAATCAATCGGATGATCAACGAAGTCAAGCGGCGTTTGCTTGGTGTGAGAAGCATGTAAAACCTCTTCATATTGGGCTTGACCGGCGGCGTCAACATGTTTTTGGTGTTGATTTTGCGCGCAGTGGCGATGCGACATCCATTGTGGTGATGGAAGTGGGGCAAGATTTGGTGCGCCGTGTCCGGTTTATGGTGGAATTGCGCAATATGCCGTTTGATCAACAAAGAGAGATTTTATTTTATGGGGTGAATGGCTTGCCACGTTTGTTGGGGGGCGCTTTGGATGCACGTGGCAATGGGGCTTATTTAGCGGAAAAAGCAGCGCAGCGTTATGGAGCTTGTGTGAGGGAAGTACAATTGTCGCAAAGTTGGTATGGCAAAGAAATGCCGGCTTATTTGGAAGCTTTTGGTGATGGGTCCATTGTTTTGCCGCGCGATAGTGACATTGTTGCGGATCATCAAGCGCTTGCTTATGTCAATGGCATTGTGAAAATTCCAGACAATCATCGTTTTAAAGGCAGTGACGGTTTTATGCGCCATGGTGATAGCGCGATTGCTTGCGCTTTGGCTTATTTTGCCAGTCGGCAGGCGCCTGAAATTTACGAATATACGCCTGTGAGAGAGGTTTATGGTTTTAATGAAAGCCCACTCTTTTCAACGCCTTTTTTTTCAACGACGAGATCAAAGATATATTGATGGGATGATGAGATGGTAAAACTGGTTGATCAGTGGGGTAGGGCGCTTCATATCAAAGGGTTGGAGCGGGAGGTGGCAAGCCCAAGCATTGGTGGTATTCGTGATGTGTGGTCACAAACCATTGTCAGTGGTTTAACACCTGCGCAACTTGCTGATATTTTGCAGCAGGCAGCACGGGGGCAGCCAGAGCAGTTTTTCCAACTTGCCGATGATATGGAAGAGCGTGATTTACATTATCGTGCTGTGCTTGGCATGCGTAAAAATGCTCTCACAGGGGTGGAGCCTGGGGTGATTGCTGCAAGCAACAGTGCACAGGACAAAAAAATTGCCGATGCTGTTCGAGAAATGATTAGTGCACCTACCTTTGTTGATGATTATGTGACGGATTTGTTAGATGCTTTGGGAAAAGGCTATGCGATTGTTGAAACCTTGTGGGACAAGAGTGCCAAGGAATGGTGGCCGGTTGCTTGGAAATGGCGTGATCAGCGGTTTTTTCAATTGGACCGGCGAGATGGCTTTCATTTGCGTTTAAAAGAAGAGGGGTCTCACTATGGTATTGAATTGCCTGCTTATAAATTTTCCATTCACAGACCCAAGTTGAAAAGTGGCTTACCAATCCGTACGGGGCTTGCACGGCTTGCGGCTTGGGCATTTTTGTTTAAGTCTTATACCTTAAAAGATTGGATGGCTTTCTTAGAAGTTTACGGCATGCCGTTGCGTGTGGGAAAATATGGGGCAAGCTCTTCTCATGAGGAACGCAGAGTTCTCATTCAAGCGGTGCGTGATTTATCCAGTGATGCGGCAGCGATTATTCCCAAAGAGATGGAGATTGAATTTATTGAAGCGGCAGGGGGCAGTGGCAATGCGGTTTTTGCCGCAAAGGCGGAATATTTAGATCGACAGATCTCTAAAGGAGTATTGGGGCAAACGATGACGACGGATGATGGCGCGTCCTTTTCGCAAGCACGCATTCATGAAAATGTCCGCCATGATATTGCCAGAGCTGATGCACGGCAATTGGCTTTGACAGCTAATCGTGATTTGATTGTGCCTTTTGTTGAGATTAATTTTGGGCGCCAAGAGCGCACTCCCCTTGTCTATTGGCCGATTTCGGAAAATGAAGATATTAAAGCCATTAGCGATGCTTTAGAAAAACTTGTGCCTCTAGGATTGCGTGTTGGGGCGCAAGAAGTGCGCAATAAGATTGGCTTTTCGCAACCAAAAAAGGGAGAGGATGTTTTAAGGGCTGCTTCTCTTAGTCCTGATGATGAGAGAGAACAAGAGGATAATGCGGGGCAACAAAAAGCTCATGTTTGTGCTGATTGTGGGGGTGCTTTTGATGTTTCTGTGACAAGAAAAGAAGGGGTTGGAAAAGAGCAGGGTGGGAAACATCACGACGAATTGGACCGACTTTCTGAAGAGGCTTTAAGTGACTGGGAAGAGGATTTAGAGCCCCTTTTAGAGCCTTTTAAAAAGCTTGTGAGAGAGGCTAAAAGTTATGAGGATATCCTTAAAGGCTTGGATGAATTGTTGGGCGAGATGGACCATCATGCCTTGGCAGCACGCTTGGCAAAGGTGCAAATGATTGCGCGGGGACTGGGGTATCATGGATGAGGAACTTTTTAAAACAGCACCCAAAGAGGTCACCCGTTATTTTGCCGCCAAAAATATTGTTCCAAGCTTTGATTGGCGGGATATAGCACCAGAAGAGCATGCCTTTTCCTTTACGGTAGCAAAATCGGTAGGTTATGACATTTTGGATGATTTTAAGCGAGCCGTTGGAGATGCCATAAAGCATCAAGTTCCTTTTCAAGATTTTCAAAAAAATTTAATGCCGATTTTACAGGAAAAGGGTTGGTGGGGGAAAAAGACCAGCATTGACCCGAAAACGGGTGAAAAGAGTGTGGTGCAATTGGGCAGTCCGCGGCGTTTAGAAACGGTCTATTGGGCGAATACCATGAGTGCCCATGCGGCAGGTGAATGGGAACGTACACAAAATAATAAAGAGTTTTTGCCTTATCTCACCTATGCTTTGTCGAGTTCAGAACATAAGCGTTTGGAACATGAAAGTTGGGTGGGGTTTACGGCACTTGTTGATGATCCCATTTGGGATTGGCTTTATCCGCCCAATGGCTGGCGGTGTAAATGCAGTGTGCGGCAGGTAAGCCGTTATGAGGCGGACAATTTAGGCTATGAAGAGGGGACAGCACCACCCCATGTGGAGGAGCGGGGTTGGCGCAATAAGCGAACGGGAAAAGTTGAGAAGATACCCGTAGGCATTGATCCTGGTTGGCATTTGAATCCTGGAAAACATCGTGCGCAAAATTTAAGCCGATTTTTAAGTGATAAAATTTCCCTAATGGGGGATAATGGCAAGCGTATTGCTATTGAAGATATTGTGGGCTCACCGCTTTTGGAAGCGATGTTTGAAGGACGTATGCCGCGTGGATTTATTCCCATAGCACCAATGATAAAAAAGGTACGTGATGTTTTTACAACAGAAAGTTCTCTTATTCGTTTATCTTCAGACAGTGTGAAACATATTTTGTTAGAGCATCAAGCGCGTGCTCTTCATTTGGAGGATTTTCGAGGCGCCATTCAAACCTTCATAAAACCTTATGGTATTATTAGACGCAAAGATGCACAGAGTGTTGTGTTTTTGGGTCAAAGTGGTGGGGCATGGTGGCGCTTTGCAGTCAAATGGGTGGCAAGCAAACAAGAATGGTGGCTTATCTCGATGCATAAAAAGAGCTTTCGCGAAATTCAACGTTTGTTACATGCGGCTGAAAAGAAGGATGAACGGTTGTTGTAGAGAACACCGTAAAGCTTTTTTGGCTTTGCAAAGAAGGAACTGGTGTGTGAGGAAAAATGAGAAGGCGTGGAGGGCGGTCAACTCCTCGCAGATCCGGCAAAGCCGTCCTGGCATAACTGGCTCACGCCTCGCGGGTAATCTAACAGTTTAAACGTTTAAAAGCAATCTTTTAAAAAAACGGCTTGGTTGGCTTTGCAAAGAAGAAACCGGTGTGTGAGGAAAAAAGAGAAGGCGTGGAGGGCGGTCAACTCCTCGCAGGTCCGGCAAAGCCGTCCTGGCAAAACTGGCTCACGCCTTATCTCCAATGATATAATGTTTTTAAGCCAAAAAGCAATCTTTTAAAAAAACGGCTTGAGAGAGTTTTTTTTGTGTGGAGTGATAAATTGTACCTCCAAACTTATAATGGCGCTCTATCGCCTTTGAAGTGCCTTTGAAAACGATTTTATGGGATGGTTTGGCACGGGGGTTTTTCTCACAAGGAGAATATATAGGGAAAAGAGTACTTTTTTAAAGAAATGCTCTTTTGACTGACAGTGTCAGACTTATGGTGGGAGTAAGTTTCATGCATTGTATTGCCAATGACGATTGTAAAGCAATAGGCAATGTATGGAACAGGAATTTCACGAAGATCAAAAAGATGGGCATGCTGAAACATTTTATGCCGCGTTCATTGACCTTTGCCCAGACGTTTTATGCCAAGATATTTTATGCCAAGACGCCACCGTTAGCCAAGCGCCGGAATGGGTAGAGTTGTTGCCCAAAGCGCCCCATGTGAAGGCACGTGATGGGCGGGAATGGCATTATAACCCACAAAGGATTTTAAAGGCTTTTGCAGCCAATAAAGGACCGCTTGTGATTGATTATGAGCATGGGCAACATCACCGAGCGAGGAACGGCTTGGAAGCGCCGGCTAGTGGTTGGATTGAAGAACTCGCAGAACGGGATGGTGCGATTTGGGGGCGGGTTAACTGGACCGATATGGCAGCTAAAAAGATTATTGCCCGAGAGTATCGCTATCTTTCCCCTGAGTTTCGTCATTCTAAAAATGGTGAGATTTTAAGTTTGGCAGGGGCAGGGTTGGTGAACCGTCCTGCCCTTGTGATGACGGCTTTAAGCCGTGAAACCCCTTTAACACCCCCTTTGATACCCCTTGTGGTGTCCCCAACAACCTTGACGGAGAAAATGATGGATTTAACAGCCATTGCCAGTGCTTTGGAGCTGGCAGAAGATGCAAAACCTGCAGAAATTTTAGCAAGCATTGCAGCACGCGAAAAAGAACGGGTGGAATTAAATACCCAATTAACAAAAGCGCGAGAAGATTTAGCACTTTTGCGGGAAGAGCAAAAAAAGGCGACGATTGAGAGTCTTTTAGACAAAGCGATTGAAGAGGGCAAGATTTTGCCTGCTGCGCGTGAAGAATATTGTGCCCTTTGTAGCCTTGAAGGGGGTATGGAACATTTTAAAACTTTGGTTGAGAAGTTGCCGGCGCTTGCCTCAACAAGCCCTTTAGAAGTGTGTGCCTTGGTGCAAGAACATCAGCTTGCGCCAGAAGATATTGCGCTTGCGGCACGCCATTATCAACAAGAGCAGAAAGCACAAGGCTTCGACATCACCATTAGCCAAGCAGTTGATTATATTAGCGAGCAAAAGGAGCGCCAATCATGAGTACGATGATTTTGATGAAATCTTTTCGCGCTTTTGCAGAGATCTCACCTTATTGCATTGTTGCAGCGCGCGGTGACGGAATGGTGGCAACGGCTACTGGTAAGGGTGATAAATTATTAGGCACTGCCGGCTCTTGTGAAGCCAAGGCTGGTGAGATGATTGATGTTGGCCAATGTGGTTGGGGCGAAGTGGTTTGTGGAGGCAATGTTTCCTTTGGTGACTTTTTAACCTCTGACCCAAAGGGGCACGCCATAAAGGCTGAAGCAGCAGATCGCACCATTGGCATTGCCATGAGTGATGGTTCTGCTGGTGATGTTATTTCTTTTAAAATTAATTAAGCGAGGCTTATGATGAACAGACCTTTTCCCATTGATCCAACACTCACCGCGATTGCTATTGGGTATCGCAATCCAGCAGGTTCTCTTATTGGCGATAAAGTTTTGCCCCGTGTTGGTGTTTTAAGTGAAGTGTTTAAATATAGTGAATTTCCCCTAGCGGAAAATTTTACCGTACCTGAACTTGAGGTTGGGCGAAAAGGGCGCCCGAATGTGGTGGAATTTTCTGCCTTTGAACGGGAAGCCAGTGTGAGAGATTACGGGCTTGATGACCTTATTCCCAATTCAGATATTGAAGCAGCAGCCCGCGCACGGGCAGAAAAGCGCTCTCGTTATAATCCCGAAAAAACCGCTGTAGAGGGACTTGCCAATTTGCTGGAATTGGGGCGTGAAGTGCGTGTAGCAGCTCTTGTGCAAAGAAGTGAAAATTACGCACCAGAGCGGGTGATGACCCTTAAGGGTGAAAATAAATTCAGTGATTATGAGAAATCTGATCCTTATGCCACTTTAGATGAGGCGAAGGACAAAGCCCTCGTCTATACGCCCAACACCATTGTGATGGGTAAAGTTGTTTGGTCAAAACTCAAACGTCATCCCAAAATCATTAAAGCCGTTAAGGGGGGTGACACTGCTGATGGTTTTGTCACCAAAGCGCAATTTGCTGATCTGATGGAAATACACCCTGATCGTTTACTCATTGGTGAATCGCAAGTGAATTTAGCTCGCAAAGGGCGTTCGGCACAATTGGCGCGCGTTTGGGGCAATAAGATTGCACTGCTTTATATTGATCCCACCAAGCAACAGGCGGATGGTTCTCTCATCAGTTGGGGCTTTAGTGCTCAGTTGGGTGAGCGTATCTCTGGGGTGATCTCTGATCCAGATATTGGTTTATCGGGTGGTAAACGGGTGCGTGTGGGTGAACGGGTGTGCGAATTGGTGGCAGCAAAAGATGCCGGTGTGTTGCTGCAAGATGTTGTTTAAGGAAAAGACTTAATGGCGTATGCAAGCAAAACATTGATTGAAGAGCTCTGGGGTGATGATTTCTTGAAAGACTTATGTGCTTTTGATGATGAGAATTCTGATCCAGTGCTTTTCGATCAAGCTATTGCCCTTGCTCTAAACCAAGCAAGTGGTGAGATTGATGTGCATCTCTCTCATCGCTACTGCGTCCCGATTGCTGGACAGCCGGCGGCTCTTGGCATGATCTGTGTCAATATTGCTGTTTATAATTTAGCCATACGCCATACGGCACTGACCACAACCATTGAAGATCGCTACAAACAGGCGGTTGAACTCTTGAAACGCATTGCAGAAGGCAAAGCGGGTTTGGGGGTCGATGAACCTAAAATTATGAGTGAAGATGGACCGCTTCGTGATGGGGCTTTTTTCCATGCCAAACCGCGTTTGATGGGAAGATAACATGTCTGTTTCAAGCCATATTGAGATTAAAGAGAGCGGGCTTGAAGCGGCTTTATCCTTTTTACAAAAGGGCGCTGATAGCTCGATGGGAACTTTATCACAAGGGGTTGGGCGCCTCATCCAAGAGAGCACAAGGCGGCGCATTCAAAGCGAAAAAACCTCCCCCCAAGGAGAAAAGTGGAAAAACAATTATGCCCGTACCTCCATTCTTTATGCCAGTGGGGCGCTCTCACGCTCCATTGATATGAAAGCCTCACCAGAACAGGTGATTGTGGGCTCTGGGTTGGTTTATGCGCGGATTCATCAATTGGGTGGGGCTATTTTCCCGAAAAAAGGCAAAGCCCTGCGCTTCTTTCTTAAAAGCGGCAAGGCACACCGCTTTGTGTGTGTGCATCAAGTGACCATGCCGGCACGTGCCTATTTAGGGCTTTCAGAGCACAATAAAGTGGAAATTGTCAAAGCAACAGAAGATTGGCTGGAAAGGGTCTTTTCATGAGACAAACGATCACACAAGCAGGGCGTATTAATGCGTTTCGTGAGGCGGTGATAAAGAGCCTTAAAGGCGCTTTGCCAGATGTGCGTGATTGCGGCTGTCAATTTGGGCGTTTTAATTTAGAAGAGCTTGAAACACAGATGCTTGTGGCGCCTGCTGTGCGTGTTGCAGTGTTAGAAAGTCGTTTAAATCCTATGCCTTCTGGACAGATGAGTGCTGATCTTCATTTAGGGGCATTTATTATCACCACGGGCAAAGAGCGGGATGTTTCCAGTTGGCTTTTGGCAGAAGCGATAGGGGTTTTATGCCATAGCGGACAATTGTGGGGGTTAACGCATTTGAGCGCCCCGCGGGATGTGTCAATTGACCCCATTATTTCTGCGGCGATTAAGCAGCGCGGTGTATCGATAAGCGTGGTGGAATGGCACCAAGATTTGCATCAGTTGGGACAGGATATTTTTTGTGATGAAGGACAACTCAAAGGTGGTTTGATCTCATGTGATGATGAGGTGTTTTCATGAATGATGCGCATTTGTTGGGCGAGACTTTTCGGCAAATCATGAAGCGCCTTGATGCGCTTGAACGCTGTCTTGCCAACCAGCACATGATGGGGCGGGTGGCGCAAATAGATGGACATAGGGTGCGGGTGAAACTTTTCTCTAAAGGTGCCAATGGACAAGCGGTTTTATCGCCTTGGCTACAGGCGCAAGAAGCTGCTGGTGCTGTTTCAAGCAATATGCCTTTAAACATTGGTGATCCAGTGCGCTTGTTAAATCCCCATGGCGAAATTGGCTCTGCGTCTCTGGTTGTACGCGATAGCTATAGTGATGATGCACAAAATCCAGCACGCTCTTTCCAAGAGCTTGCGCTTTGTTATGCAGGGGGTGCTCTTCGTATCACGAAGGATGAACTTATTCTCTCCCATGGGGAAAACCAAATCCGTTTGAGCGCACAAGGGCTCATGCTTTGTCATCAATCAACCCGTGTTGAATTAACGGACTGCGTGCAGATTCAAGCAGAAGATTTACAGCACAATCAAAAATCGGTTGGAGCAAGCCACAAACATGGTGGGGTCA
>NZ_JAQITB010000025.1 GCF_028618515.1 Bartonella sp. ML69XJBT | reverse complement strand
CATGCGCTGTAGAAATGGTAATTCCACGAGCGCGTTCCTCTGGCGCTGCATCAATTTGGTCATAGGCTTTAAATTCACCAAAATATTTCGTAATCGCTGCTGTCAAAGAGGTCTTCCCATGATCAACGTGACCAATCGTTCCTATATTAACATGCGGTTTCGTGCGTTCAAACTTGCTCTTTGCCATTTGAGCTCTCCATTTTCCATCCAAACCAAGGACTAAGTTAAAATTAATGACCTAAAAAATTACGCGTACTTCTTCTGAATCTCCAAAGCAACAGCCGAAGGGACTGGCTCATAATGATCAAATTGCATTGTATATTGTGCACGCCCCTGACTCATAGAACGAAGACTATTCACATAACCAAACATATTTGCCAAAGGAACCATTGCATTCACCACTGTAGCAATACCACGAGCCTCGGTGCCTGAAATTTGACCGCGACGAGAATTAAGATCACCAATGACATCACCGACATAATCTTCTGGAGTTACAACCTCCACCTTCATGATTGGCTCAAGAAGCTGCGCACCAGCCTTCTTCGCTCCATCACGAAAAGCTGCACGAGCGGCAATTTCAAAAGCCAACACGGAAGAATCAACATCGTGATAACCACCATCGATCAGAGTTGCTTTTACACCAAGCATAGGGAACCCTGCAAGAGGACCTGAACCCATAACACTCTCAATCCCCTTCTGAACACCAGGAATATATTCCTTTGGAACCGCACCACCAACAACTTTCGATTCAAAAACGAAATCATCACCATCATGAGGTTCAAAAATAATTTTCACACGAGCAAACTGCCCTGCACCACCGGATTGTTTCTTGTGCGTATAATCAATCTCTGCCATTTTGGTAATCGACTCACGATAAGCAACTTGAGGCTGCCCAATATTAGCCTCAACCTTAAACTCACGCCGCATACGATCAACAATGATATCAAGATGAAGCTCCCCCATTCCAGCTATAATAGTTTGCCCTGATTCCTCATCAGATTTCACACGGAACGATGGATCTTCAGCAGCCAAGCGATTGAGTGCAATACCCATCTTTTCCTGATCCGCTTTTGTTTTGGGCTCAATCGCAATTTCAATAACAGGTTCTGGAAAATCCATCCGCTCCAGAATAATAGGCTTTAGAGGATCACAAAGTGTATCACCTGTTGTCGTTTCCTTAAGTCCTGCAAGAGCGACAATATCGCCAGCAAATGCCTCCTCAATATCCTCACGAGAGTTTGAATGCATTTGCAGCATCCGCCCCAAACGTTCTCTCTTTCTCTTCACTGTATTTTCAAGGGAAACGCCCTTTTGAACTTTACCAGAGTAAACACGACAAAAAGTTAATGACCCAACAAAAGGATCATTCATAATCTTAAAAGCAAGCATAGAAAGCGGAGCATCATCTGAAGATTCACGTGTTGCCTCAGACTCCGTTTTCACATCTACACCCCTAATCGCCGGAATATCAACTGGAGAAGGAAGATAAGAAACAACCGCATCCAAAAGCGGCTGCACACCTTTATTTTTAAAAGCTGTACCACAAAGAACAGGATGAAACTGGACCCCTATTGTACCCTTACGAATAAGAGCAATAAGCTGTTCATCAGTTGGCATAACGCCCTCAAGATAAGCCTCCGTCGCTGCTTCATCAACCTCCACCGCCATTTCAATGAGTTTTTCGCGATATTCTTCTGCTTTCTCTTTCAAATCAGAAGGAATTTCACTTACCACCGCCGAAGCACCAATGGAACCATCCCATTTTAATGCCTTCATCTCAATAAGATCAACAACACCTTCAAAATCATTTTCAGCACCAATTGGCAACTGCAAAACAAGAGCCTTAGCCCCCAATCGCGAACCAACCATTTCTACACTACGATAAAAATCAGCGCCTATTTTATCCATTTTATTAACAAAAACCATACGCGGCACGCGATATTTCTCAGCCTGCCTCCAAACAGTTTCTGTCTGAGGCTCCACACCAGCATTTGCATCCAACAACGCTATCGCCCCATCAAGAACACGCAAAGAACGCTCAACCTCAATCGTAAAATCAACGTGGCCTGGTGTATCTATGATATTAAAACGCCGCTTACGACCATCACGCCCCTCCCAAAAGGTCGTCGTCGCAGCAGATGTAATCGTAATACCACGTTCTTGCTCTTGCGCCATCCAATCCATCGTAGAAGCACCATCATGAGTTTCTCCGATTTTATGGTTCTTACCTGTATAGAACAAAATACGCTCAGTCATAGTGGTCTTACCAGCGTCAATATGCGCCATAATACCAAAATTACGATAATCTTCAATTTTATATTCGCGAGCCATTCTATTTGCCTTAAGTTTTAAACATACCTACCAGCGGTAATGAGAGAATGCACGATTAGCTTCAGCCATACGATGCACATCCTCACGCTTCTTTACTGCAGAACCACGATTATTGGCCGCATCCATTAACTCACCAGAAAGACGATTAATCATTGTCGTCTCATTACGCCCACGTGCCGCTGAAATTAACCAACGAATAGCAAGAGCCTGACGACGATCTGGACGAACATCAATCGGAACCTGATAAGTAGCACCACCAACACGACGCGAACGAACCTCAATATGAGGAGCAACATTCTCTAACGCCTGATGAAACAGAGCCACAGGATCTGTTTTTACTTTCTTCTCCACAGCGTCAAGCGCACCATAAACAATACGCTCAGCAACTGACTTTTTACCATCAAACATAATGGCATTCATAAACTTCGTAATAACCAAATCACCAAACTTGGGATCTGGATTAATTTCACGCTTTTCTGCTCTATGACGACGGGACATCGGCTTTGTCTCTCAATATTATTTTGGACGCTTCGCGCCATATTTTGAACGACGCTGTTTACGATTCTTGACACCCTGCGTATCAAGCAAACCACGAATAATGTGATAACGAACCCCTGGCAAATCCTTCACACGACCACCCCGAATCATAACAACAGAGTGCTCTTGAAGATTATGCCCTTCTCCAGGAATATAACCAATCACCTCAAATCCATTTGTCAAACGGACCTTAGCAACTTTTCGAAGCGCAGAATTCGGCTTCTTCGGCGTTGTTGTATAAACACGTGTACAAACACCACGCTTCTGCGGATTTGATTGAAGAGCAGGAACCTTATTGCGCTTAACCGGCACAACACGTGGCTTGCGAATCAACTGGTTTACGGTAGGCATGCAACCTTCCTCTTTTCGATTTACGTTTGTCTCGCCCTTTTGGGCTCTCCTAGTTTTCATCCATTCCGATAAAATCGGAGCAAATATCTAAACTCACACACAAAATCGGGCAGCACTGCTAAAAACAGTTTACCCGATCACAAGCAGAGAAGGCACTAGCCTTTTGCACTAGCATTTGCTTTTAATCTTTTAAAACCTGTTTGAGTGACTCTTAGGATAAAAATGAAATCTCTAAAACCACTCTCACATCAGCTCTGTATCTTCTAATAGCGAGAACACATACATTCGTCAAGAACTAAACACCAGAAAGTTTTTAAAAATGAAAATAAATAAAATTTTAACACTTTAATTTAGCTTTTTTCAGGAGTTCTTGATAAATGAAATCCTCATAGTAATATTTCTCTCATACAAAAAAACGCGATACATTATAACTTAACGTAACACATTGTTGGGTATATCTATTAACATTGGAAAGTAGCAGTTTAACTTGCATAGATATTGAAGATGAGCACCATGAAAATAGTAACCTGGAACATTGCTGGAATCAAAGCACGACATGAAACATTATATCAATGGTTACAGCAAAATCAGCCCGATGTAGTCTGTCTACAAGAAACAAAAAGTACCAATGAGAACTTTCCACGTAATGCAATTGAAGGATTAGGTTATCATATAGAAACACACGGACAAAAAAGTTTTAATGGCGTTGCGATTCTTTCTAAAAAAACACCTGATGAAGTTATCCGGCGCTTACCAGGTAATGATAATGATGAACAAACACGCTACATTGAAGCCGTTTATTCAACCAATAAAGGCGTTATTCGTGTTGCATCCCTCTATCTACCAAATGGAAACCCTATCAGCAGTGACAAATATCCTTATAAAATGGAATGGATGGAAAGATTATATACCCATGCAAGATCATTGCTTGCATATGAGGAACCTCTTATCTTAGCTGGTGATTATAATGTTATTCCCACCCCTTTGGATGCAAAAAAACCTCAAGAGTGGAATCGTGATGCCTTATTTCTTCCCCAAACAAGACAGGCATTTCAGCGCATTACTCATTTAGGTTTTTACGACGCTATTCGTAATGTCACAGATACCCCTTCATTCAGCTTCTGGGATTTTCAAGCTGGTGCATGGCGTAAAAATAACGGGATTCGTATTGATCACTTTCTCTTATCACCAGAAGCTGTCGATCAACTTATTTGCGCCTATAGCCAAACAGAAGTAAGAGGATATCAAAAAACATCGGATCATATTCCCATTTGGGCTCATTTTAATTTCAACTAAAAGAGTAAAACACCTGATTTTATTTAAAGTAAAAAAATATCCCACCTAGAATATAAATGTGCTACACGGTGTGTGAAAAGACATTTAAATAATAAAACGAGAACAAGAAATCATACATGAATGGAGGACATAATGAAAAAATCATTGTTAATACTTATTGCAGCAACTGCCTTTGGACTAACAAGTGTTGTACATGCTGAAAATGATACACTTGAGAAAATAAAAAGGACAGGAGAAGTCACCCTAGGTGTCCGAGAATCATCAGGTTTGGCCTATGCCCTAGGTAATAATAAATATGTAGGTTTCCACACAGAAATGGCAGAGCATATTATCGACGATATTTCAAAAAAAATTGGTAAACCGATCAAAATTCATTATCTCCCTATCACATCACAAAATAGAATCCCTCTTTTAAAAAATAGTACCTATGATTTTGAATGTGGCTCTACAACAAATGATGTCTCCCGTAGTAAAGAAGCCGCATTTACTTATACCACTTACATTGAAGAAGTTCGAATCGCCGTAAAGAAAAACTCCCACATTAAATCTCTTGCCGATTTAAATGGAAAAACAGTTGCAACAACCACCGGTACAACATCTGTTCAACTTATCCGTAAAAATAAACGTGCAAAAAATATTCACTTTAATGTTGTAAAAGGTAAAGACCATGGAGACAGCTTCTTATTATTAGAATCTGGTCGTGCAGACGCATTTGTTATGGATGCTTCAATTCTTGCAGGCCATATTGCCAAATCAAAAAATCCATCTGATTATGTGATCCTTGATCCAATACTTTCAGTCGAACCCATCGCTTGTATGCTGCGATTAAATGACAAAAACTTTGAACAAGCAATCAACGATAGTATCGTGCACCAAATCAAAGACAAATCACTTGAAAAACTTTATGATAAATGGTTTATGAAACCAACTCCGCCTGCCAATACTATTGTCAACCTTCCCTTATCTAAAGCAACAAAATATGCTTGGGAACATCCAAACAATAAGCCTCGGGAAAATTATACAGAAAACAGTTTATAGAATTTTTAAAAACAATAACCACACTCTTTGAAAATTCAGTGTGGTTATGTTTTAGTTCATTTTTCAATAAAGTTTGCTTGATATAAAATGGCTGATTTATTGCTCTGTTTGTAAACGAATCAATTTAGGAAATATCAATCAATGGACTTTTCTTTCCTTTGTAGAGATGATCTTACTCAAACACTGGTAGCAGGATGCTTTGGGACTCCTGGCGTAAGTCATACTTATTTAGATACACTGCTCGATGGCTTGAAAAATACAATTTTATTGTCCGCCTTTTCATTAATTTTAGCTGTATTCTGTGGTGTTATTATAGGAACGATGCGCACTTTACCCAATACCTCCATAATCAATCGTATATTACGCGCTATCGGTAGCATATGGGTAGAAATCATGCGTAATATTCCTTTGCTGGTACAAGTGTTTTTATGGTATTTCGTTGTGCCTAAGGTGTATCCGCCAGCGATGAATTTTTCACCTATTCTCTTAATAACATGTGCCTTAGGATTTTTTACATCCGCCCGTATTGCAGAACAAGTCCGCTCAGGTATTGAAGCACTTCCTTCTGGACAACGTTATGCAGCTATGGCAATGGGATTCACAACCTATCAAGTTTATCGCTATATCATATTACCGCGTGCTATACGTACAATTATGCCTCCGCTTACTTCAGAAGCAATGGGCATTGTGAAAAATTCATCTATAGCATTTGCAGTTTCAATCAATGAACTGATGCAATTTCAATACCAAACAATCGAAGAAGTAAGTCATGTTTACGAGAATTATCTTATCGTCACGATTCTCTATATCCTTATAGCTCTCTTTGTGTTCATTATTATGACAATAATTGAACACATGCTCAAAATCCCTAATTTTCAAACAGAGGAACACTGAATATGACAGATTTCATAAGCTCCCAGTTTGGATTTTCTTCTTCTTTCAATTTTTCAGACTTTGATTTTTCATTTTTTACTTTTGATATATTCTGTTCTTATATTCTATCAGGTTTACTCTTTAGTGTTTTTCTAACCCTTTTTGCCACAATATTAGGACTTATTTTTGGTACACTCTTAGCAATGATGCGGCTTTCTTCTGTAAAACTGCTCTCTTGGCTTGCAATAATTTACATAACTGCCATGCGCTCAATACCGCTCGTGATGGTTATCTTATGGTTTTTTGTGCTTTTACCTTTCCTAACTGGAATATCAATCGGTGCAAATAAATCAGCACTCATTACCTTTACTGCATTTGAAACTGCTTATTTTGCCGAGATTATGCGCGCCGGCATAAATTCTGTTTCACAAGGACAAAAACAGGCGGGGCAAGCTCTTGGAATGACGTATTGGCAGAATATGTACATTGTCATTCTCCCCCAAGCCTTTAGAGACATGCTGCCCGTTTTTTTAACACAAGTCATTATCCTCTTTCAGGATACAACGCTTGTTTATGCAATTAGTGGCAATAGCCTCTTGAACGGTTTTGATATTGTTGCTAACAACTTTGGCGTAAAGCAAGAAGCTTATGTCTTAGCAGCTATTTTCTATTTTGTTATCTGTTTTACACTATCGCAGATAGTCTTGTATTTACAGAAAAGAATATCTATTATCCGCTAACAGGAAAAAAAATGTCTACGCATATGATTGAAATAAAGAATGTTTCCAACTGGTATGGCGAAGTTAATGTTCTTAAAGACTGCACCACCAATATTAACAAAGGGGAAGTTGTTGTAGTTTGTGGTCCGTCTGGTTCAGGAAAATCAACACTCATTAAAACAATTAATGCTCTTGTTCCTTTTCAAAAAGGTGAGATTTGGATTAATGGAACACCCGTTCATTCAAAGAAAACGAATCTACCTAAATTGCGCAGCCACGTAGGAATGGTATTTCAGCACTTCGAACTTTTTCCACATTTATCCGTTACAGAAAATTTGACCATTGCACAAATCAAAGTTTTAAAGCGCAACAAAAAAGAAGCGCGTGAGCGTGGTTTATTGTATCTTGAACGTGTTGGACTCATCGAACATAAAAATAAGTACCCTGGTCAACTTTCTGGAGGGCAGCAACAACGTGTTGCTATTGCTCGGGCCTTAACTATGGATCCACTCGTTATGCTTTTTGATGAACCAACATCTGCTCTAGATCCTGAAATGGTAGGTGAAGTGTTAGATGTCATGATCAGCTTAGCAGAAGAAGGTATGACGATGATTTGTGTAACGCATGAAATGGGTTTTGCACAAAAAGTCTCTGAACGTGTTATTTTCATGGATCAAGGAAAAATTCTCGAAGACTGCTCATCTAAAGAGTTTTTTTCTAACCCACAATCTAGAACACCAAGAGCACAGGACTTTTTATCTAAGATCCTTAGTCATTAATTAGGTGTTATTTCAAAAATTCTCTCTATTACAGAATCAAGCATAAAAATGATAATTTTTAGATTAAAAACTAAAGAAGTATTGCTGTCGAATATTAAAAAATGATTACTTTTTATAATATTAGGGAACAGCAAATGCCGTACGTTTCTCAAATTCATTACAAATGAGCAAAAGCACACTCTTGCAGAGAAGCAATCTAATTTCGATCTTTTTCTTTAGTTTTTTCATAGGCTGCTGTTAACATACGGTGCCAAAAGCTGTTTTTCCTTCCTGATGAAGCAGAATATTTCCAAGCATCGGCTTGAGCAGGAGAATCCCTTTTCTTGCTGAAACCACCATGCTGCTTGCAGAAGATTTTTCTCTTCTCCCTTTTCTCTTGAAAAACCTTTTTCCTACATAATATTGTGCTTTAGGACTTCAATAGTTCACTGCAGTCTACATATAGAGGAGAGCAGCATAAGACGGATTAGATTTTTCAGGTGATTGAGGAATACCTTTTTTATATAGCGCGCAAGTTTAACCAATGTATCAGAAATATAACTCTCATCCTCTGAACTAAGATCAGCACTTTTTTCAACAACATAGGCAAAAAATTGTATGCCTTATAATCATCTTCAGGAGCACCATAACCCTTCACATAGATACAACCAAATTTCCAATTTACACCAATATTTACCATATTGGCTGCATAACGTAACGCTAAAAGTGCCTTGATCTATTTATTCCCCCATTAAAAAACGCCTTAAATAGTATAAAATTTTACATGTATCACTGCTCTAAATCACAGTGTTTTTATAATACAATAGGATAATAGAAACGCACAACCTCATAAACGTAAAAACACTATAAAACTGCATAGAGTTTTTATTTATAACATCAGTAAGAGAACACTGAAAGTTTCAATGGAAATACAGAAAAACGCTCTTTACAAGAAAACATAAACAGACAACATAATAATACGAAGTAAATACAAAAGCAGTAGAATAAAAAAGCGCAACTATGTCAATCGCTCTAAAGCAACAGATATTTTCTTCTGCGCGGTACGCAATTCTACAATTCTGTTACGCTCAGCCTCAATAATTTCCGGTCTTGCATTTTCTATAAACTTAGGATTATCTAATTTAATCGATATTTTTTCAATATCTTGTTCAATTTTACTAACGTCCTTCCTTAAGCGAGCACGTTCAGCTTCCAAATCAATTAATTGCCCCAATGGTAAACAAAAAATCGCCTCTCCCAAAATCATTTGCGCAGAAACAGCTGGAGTTTTATCAGAGAAATCAATTGTCTCAATACGTGCTAACTTTCTAAGAAGAGCATCATAACGTTGCACACGCTTCTGCGTTAGTGCGCCGCCCTCTACAATAACAAGAGGTGCTAGCGTACCAGCCGGAATATTCATTTCAAAACGTACAGATCGAATTTCACTGACAACATCAATAAGCCAATTAATATCAGCAGCAGCTTCTTCATCTACGAATATTTCCTCTGGCCATGATACTAAAGCCAGCATATCCTCACGCTTCATACTTGGTGTTTCTGTAAGAGACCACAATTCCTCCGTCATATGAGGCATAAAGGGATGAAGAAGCTTATAAACCTGATCCAAAACCCAAGCAGTACATGCCTGAGCCTCACCTTTAGCATCCTCATTGGAACCTTGAAATACTGGTTTGAGAAGTTCCAGATACCAATCACATAAGGTATGCCAAATAAAACGATAAAGTGCGCTAGCGGACTCATTAAACTTATAATTTTCAATGCCAGTAGTCACTGCCGAAACAGTTTGAGAGAGCTCTGTTAAAATCCAACGATTAAGTGCAAGTTTTGCTTTTTCTGGCTTAAAAGCTGGATCATGCTTAACACCATTCATCTGTGCAAATCTGGTAGCATTCCATAATTTGGTAGCAAAATTACGATAGCCTGCAACACGGGAAGGATCAAGTTTAACATCCCGCCCCTGTGCTGCCATAATGGCCAACGTGAAACGGAGAGCATCGGCACTATATTGATCAATGAGCTCCAAGGGATCGATAATATTCCCCTTTGACTTTGACATCTTTGCCCCCTTCTGATCCCGAACGAGAGCATGCACATAAACCGTTGGAAAAGGAACATCCCCCATAAAGTGAAGCCCCATCATCATCATACGAGCAACCCAGAAAAAGATAATATCAAATCCTGTAACCGATAGAGATGTTGGATAAAAGGTAGCAAGTTCCGTGGTTTTATTTGGCCAGCCGAGTGTTGAAAAAGGCCAAAGAGCGGATGAAAACCACGTATCTAAAACATCTTGATCACGGGTTAATTCCACCCCTTCACCATAATGAGAAACAGCAGAAGCCAAAGCTTCTTCTTCACTTTTTTCAACAAAAACTGCGCCATCAGGACCGTACCAAGCTGGGATCTGGTGTCCCCACCATAATTGACGCGAAATGCACCAGGGTTGAATATTTTGCATCCAATTGAAATAAGTTTTCTTCCAACTATCGGGAACAAATCGCGTTTTTCCTTGCTGAACAGCCTCTATTGCGGGTTTTGCTAATTCTTCAGCATGAACATACCATTGATCTGTCAAGAACGGTTCAATCGGCACCCCACTGCGATCTCCATGAGGAACAGTGTGCGGATGATCATCAATAGCTGCTAAATATCCTTTTTCTTCCATCAAGGAAACAATCCGACTGCGTGCAACAAAACGATCAGCTTGATCTAAGTTTTCCACTAATAGATTTAATTCATCAGATAAAGTTAAACCATCAAAAAACGCCTCATTCTCACGCAGGAAAATCTCCGCTTTTTTTGTAAAAATATTGATCAACCGTAGATCATTGCGCTGCCCTACTTCAAAATCGTTAAAGTCATGGGCTGGTGTAATTTTTACAGCCCCACTTCCCTCTTCAGGATTTGCATAATCATCACCAACAATCAATAACCTACGACCAACAAGGGGCAAAAGAGCATTTTTCCCTATAAGATTTTTATAACGATCATCTTCAGGATTAACTGCAATTCCCGTATCACCAAGCATTGTTTCTGGCCGTGTTGTCGCCACTGTTATAAAAGTTGTAGCATCATTGGGATCAAAAATCTTACCTTCAAGCGGATATCGAAAATGCCACAAATGGCCTTTGACTTCTTTTTGCTCAACTTCAAGATCTGAAATAGCCGTTAACAATTTAGGATCCCAATTAACAAGGCGCTTATCCTTATATATCAATCCCTGCTTATAAAGCGTAACAAAAACTTCACGAACAGCCTCAGACAACCCCTCATCCATTGTAAACCGCTCGCGTGACCAATCACAGGAAATACCAAGACGACGCAACTGATTTGCAATAACGCCCCCAGTTTTGTGACGCCATTGCCAAATACGTTCAACAAATTTTTCTCTACCCATTTCTTGACGCGTTGGCTCTTGACATTCTGCAAGTTGACGCTCAACAACCATTTGCGTAGCAATCCCAGCATGATCCATGCCAGGTTGCCACAACACATTCTTGCCACGCATTCGCTGGAATCTAACCACGATATCTTGAATTGTCGTATTCAGTGCGTGCCCCATATGAAGGGAACCGGTAACATTGGGAGGCGGAAGCATAACGCAAAAAGGTTCAGCATCACTTTTTGAACCCACACCCGCTTCAAAAGCACCACGAGCCTCCCACCTTTTTGCAACCCGTTGCTCTATAGAAGCAGCATCATAGTTTTTTTCTAGCATTCCACTCACCCATAACGCCGCTGAAAAATACAAATATCCGTTCTAAAATGTGATCAGACTTATCTAAAAAGCTCAACTAACTATCTCACGTCCAAAGCCGCAAAACTCTCATAAAATAAAATGGAAATCACAAAAACGATAAAGAACAAACAATTAAGACGACTTCTTAATAGCTTTAACAATCTCTTCACGTAAAATATTCTCAAGCAAAACTGGCAATTTACTTTGTAACCATTCTGCTATAGCCGGACGCAAAACATCTTTTGCAATCTTCTCAGCAGAAGAAAGACAATATTCAGATAATTCGCCATGACCAACTGCCGTATTTTCTGACTGTGTAGCATATGCCTCATTACTATATTCTTTTGCTTTATGAACAGAGCGCTGCTCTTCAGAAGAAAGCTTTACCTTTTGCATATCCACGCCAACCGTATTATTTTCTGCCTCTATATTCTCTTTCTCTTGCGTTAAAGAAAAATCTTGATTCTCAGAAGAAAGCCCGATGCGATCAGCCAAAGCTTTCATTGCATCATCAACTGATAAGGTCGTATCATAAATACTTTCTGAAGCCACGGACGCACGATCTGTAGAAGCATTTGCTACAACATCGCCATTTAAAAAATGCTCAGGTTGAACCGTATTTTCTTCGATTATTTCACGAATAGATGTCAAAATCTCATCCATACTCGGCTCACGTAATACACTTGAACTCTGTACCATACTTTAAAACCTCTCAAAGACGCAACCATAAACAGAATCACACTCTATAGTGTAAGCAAAAGAATCATAAGATCAACATGCCTCGTACTATATTTTCAAACGTGATTGTCACAAAGAAGGCACTACACACAACTTTATTCATAAAGCGCTCTCTTTCTCAACATGCTTAATTCTCAATTTATTAAGCTTTTAAAGCTGAAAAATTATTTGCAGATTTAAAATTACTTTTAGGCATTAACGAACATATTTTACCATTTTAAAACCTAAATAATCCGCAGTCAGTTTACCAATGGAAGATTGAACACTATAGCTAGCAATAAGAGCATTACGTTCTGCTTTTGCAAGCGCAATTTGAGCGTTAATGAGTTGTGTCCGAGAATTTAATACATCCAATGTCGTTGCCTGTCCCACACGATTTTCTTGAACACGCCCTTTAAGAGCAATTTCAGCAGCACGTACACTCTCACGATAAGCGATAACAGAGGCGCGTGCCCCTTCTAACTGAAACCAAGCAGACGTGAGGGCTTGTCTTAT
Organism: Bartonella sp. ML69XJBT; assembly: GCF_028618515.1. Lineage (GTDB taxonomy): Bacteria > Pseudomonadota > Alphaproteobacteria > Rhizobiales > Rhizobiaceae > Bartonella. Next base: position 8,567 of record NZ_JAQITB010000025.1, on the reverse strand, counting down.
ATTACTATGAGCTAAATCAAGCTGAAGATGTGCCTGCCCAAGTTGTTCCTTAGATTGACGAATTTGCGCAGATGTACGCCCACCCTCAAAAATTGGAACACTTAACGACACCCCTATTGATTTAGAAACACCATCCTCCCCAGCACCACTGTAAATCCGATTATAAGATGCTGTTGCAGAAAGATCGACTTTAGGAAGCAATGCCCCTTCTTTTGCTTTTACATTGTAAAGGCTCGCATCAACCAAATATTTTGCATAAAGAATTGCTGGATGCTGTACAACGCTCATTTGATAAGCAACATCAAGATTGACCGGCAAATCTTTTGCCATAGATGGATGTGTTAATTTTTCAGGATCAGAACCAATAACTTGTCGATAAACGGCCTCAGCTGATTTTACATCAGCACGTGCAAGGCTAAGCTCTGAAACAGCAACCGAACGTGCCGCTTGTGCTTGAGAAAGATCAACACGCCCCCCTTCTCCCACATCAAACTTTGCTTTATCCGAACGAACTTGCTCTTCAAGAGCTGCCAAATTTTCTCTACGAAGATCAGCAATACGACGTGCTTGATAGACATTCGCATAGGCAGTTACAGTGTCGAGAAAAGTATTCTGTTCAACATTACGAAGATATTCACGCTGTGCTTGCAACTTAACCTGAGCTGAAGAAAATGTATTTTGTGTGACAAAACCATCAAATAATCTTTGATTCACCCTTATACCTAGAGATCCAGAAGTAGTATAAGCTCCCATCATGGGCTTGCTTCGCCCATAGCTTCCAATTCCTTCAATTTGTGGCAAGAGCCCAGAACGTGCAATAACCACATCATCACTTGATATACGCACAGCAGCACGTTCACTATTCAACTTGGCATTGTGCATATAAGCTTTAGCAAAAGCATCCATCAATGTTTCAGCACAAACCGATCCTGATAATAGAATATTTAAAACCAGCAACACACATGCCTGAAATTTCTTGTTTACTTTAAACACCATACACACAACACGAATCCCACATTCATTAAAATTATCTTTTATTTACATACAAAACAAACACTAAAATATAAAATCAGGCCTTTTAAAAAAACGAGCAAGAGGTTTTACCGCAAGATTAAAAGCACGACGCGATGCAATAATCCCATCTTCTTTTACATAGATTCGTGCAACACCCGAATTACCGCATCCTTCAACCACAACAAGACGTCCTTGCTCTTTCATTTGCTCAAAAAAACTCTCTGGAATAAAATCAACCGCACCCTCGATAAAAATCAGATCATAAGGTCCCCCAATAGCGTATCCCTTTTCTAAATCTTCATGAACTACAACCACATTATCACACTGATTACGCTTTAAAGTCTCAGCAGCTTGTTCCGAAAGATCTTTATGACTTTCTAACGCAACCACAGTTGCCGCGAGTTTTGAAAGCAATGCAGCACAATAACCACTATTAGTACCAACATCTAAAACAATATCGGATGATCTTACAGCAGCAAGCTGTAGCAATTTTGCCAAAGAAGCAGGACGCATTGAATAGCCTGCAGATAGTCCATTCTGCGCTGGACACACAATAATGTCCGTATCAACATAACTTAAAGCTCTCATATCTTCTGGTACGAAATCTTCACGCGGTACCATTAAAAACGCTTCAAGAACTGATAAATCCGTTACATCAACTGTACGAATTTGATTGTCAACCATTTTGCGGCGAAGCTCTGCAAAATCTGCAACCATCACGACTCTCTTCTCCCACATACAATAAGACTACAACAAAACGGCGATAGTGAGAACTTTAAATACCTTACTGTGGGTGTTACAAAAAAGCACACTATAGTCAACAATGAGATTCTAACCGCACCATTTTCCTGATAAAGCACTTTACCATCAAGAGCAGCTATTTATTTTCGTATTTTACCCCTAAAAGCCATTTTGTTTAAAATTGGCTGGAGGCCTCGCCCGGAATCGAACCGGGATACAAGGATTTGCAGTCCTCTGCGTAACCATTCCGCCACGAGGCCTCATTAAACATATCAAGTGTCAATAAGGGAAGGCAAAGCATCCGTCAAGAGAGAGAAATCTTCTCTGTTCTTTTTTCCTCTCCTTCTGCAATTTAGATATTTTTTTTAAAAAAAGCAATTTTGTACTTTGCAAATCAACAATGCTTTGCTATAGCCCTTGCAATTGAGTAATTGGGCACCGTGTTCCCCGGTAGCTCAGCGGTAGAGCAACCGGCTGTTAACCGGTTGGTCGCTGGTTCGAATCCGGCCCGGGGAGCCATTCTGTTTATTATTGCGTATAATACATTGTTTTTATTAATGTTTTTAAAATATGAGAGATTCTAGAATATAACTTAAGAGAAGAAATTTTTCTACTGGATACTTTGAATAAGGTGTTTTTTTATCGGCTTTCTCCTGTAATTCTTTAAACTTTTCCGATCTGTTTGGAAAATCTCTTCAAAGTTATAAGGAATATATTCAAAATCTTATCACTAAACGAATCAATTTAAACAAGAGCAAAGCTATACTTTCAGATGTTATTCCTATGCAACCTAATAAAAGATATCTGTAGTTTTAAAAACTATCGAATAATCAATCTTATCCTGATTCAAAGACCATCCTTAAAATGTAAATTGCACCGCACAACATTCTATTCTTTAAATTTCCATACCTATTAAACAAAGATCAAAACCCATCGATATTATCAAGCATTAAAATAGAACTGTAGTTAAGTGAAATTTTTATCAGTCACCAAATTCTCTCCACTATAAACTCGCATAGAAAATAAAATGCACCTTTTTCTTATTAAAGGGAACTTACCTTTATGCAAATTTTTTAAATAGGAGCTTCACCAAAGAGTCTAAAAAGGGAGTTTTTAAAGATGTCTCTACAGCATATGATGAAAGAAAATGCCTTTTCAAAATATTCATTCCACGAGATATCCAAACGATTGCTATTTCTAGAAAACAATAAGAGCCTCTCTGACTTTGGCAAGAGCGTTGTTTGGTATTTCTCTTGCTTTCATTTACATTGAGAAGAAATAGAAAAAATTAGCATAGAATTTCTTCTCAATATTTTACTCAAGCTGCCTTTTTTACTGATTTACGGCAATGAAAAGGCTTTGCACGCTTTGTTACTGCTTTTGCTTTTTTGTGTCTTTCATTGGGAGATGAAGAATTTTTACCCTGTAACTGTTTAGCTTTATTTTTATGATTTGAAAATTTCTTTTGGCGTTTAGATTTTCCAAAACGAAGTTCCTTATCGTTTTCTTTTTCCCCACCTTCTAATATAACCGGCTTTGCAGGAAATTCAGCAAACTGTTCTGGAACAGATTCACGCACTAATCGCATACGAATCAAGCGTTCTACAGCACGCAACCGCGCTCCTTCTACTTCTTCATCAAAAAGTGTGACTGCTTCTCCCGATGCACCATTGCGCCCAGTACGACCAATGCGATGCACATAACTTTCTGCTTCATCTGGTAAATCATAATTAATAACGTGGCTTATTCCTGGTACATCAATACCGCGTGCAGCAATATCTGTTGCAACAAGAATTCGTACAGCTCTTTCACGAAAAGCTTTTAGTGCAGATTGACGAGCACTTTGTGATTTATTTCCATGAATTGTCGCAACTAAATAACCTATTTTTCCCAGACTCCGTGTGACAGCATCAGCGCCGTGTTTTGTTCGAGTAAAAACAATAACCGAAGCAAAAACTGGATTCGTCAAAAGTTTATTTAAAACATTCTTTTTTTCACGCGTAGAAACACAGTATAACTTTTGAGTGATTTCAGCAGCAGCCGTTCCTTGAGGAGCAACCTCTATTTTTACTGGATCATTGAGCAAATTCTTTGCAAGAGCAATGATCTCTTTCGGCATTGTCGCAGAAAAAAGTGCTGTCTGATGCTCTTGATGCAACAGCTTTGCGATATGCTGTACATCATAAATAAAGCCCATATCTAACATACGATCTGCTTCATCTAACACCAAAAAACGAGATTGAGAAAGATCAACACATTTTTCACCAACAAGGTCTCGTAAACGCCCAGGTGTTGCTATCAAAACATCCACACCTGCTGCCATGCGCTTAATTTGTTTTAAACGTGATACCCCCCCCAAAACCAGACATGTTGAAAGATGTGTTCCTTTCGAAACAGCACGAATTGTTTCATCAATCTGAACAGCAAGTTCACGCGTAGGAGCCAAAATTAAAGCGCGCGCAGTTTTAGGACAACGTTTATCTCCCAAGGACAAAATCTGACTTAAAATAGGTAAGGCAAATGCCAAAGTCTTTCCAGAACCTGTCTGAGCTATACCTAAAATATCTTTTCCTTTCAAAATCATTGGAATAGCTTGTTCTTGTATAGGTTTAGGTTCATTTATCCCAGCAATGAGTAAATTTTTAAGCAAAAAAGCAGGCAAACCTAACTTAGTGAAAATATTTTCTTGTTTGATATGCAAAATAAAATCTTTCCTTAAGCTTAAGAGCTCTAAACAAGCAATAAGCTAAACTCTCTTCCTCAAGAACCCGCGCAAGAGAAGTCTTGATATATTGAATTCGTGAAGCAACGCTCAAATAAGCGCTTTGCGCACCCCATGGGTACCCTAAAACAAAGTAAAGGCATATAAATCTTTACTTTACAAACAGGCCGCTAACCAGCCCAAATACCTTCGTTGTTATTATTGTTGGATTATGACAAAAAAGCAAGGACTTGACAAAAGTTATTTAATACGAACAAAAAACAATGTTTAAACAATCTATTTCTTTATTACGATTTCCTTTGGTAAATGTAGGTTATTAAAATCGGGATAAATTTCTAGAAAAACTGGATTTTGTACAGTCTTCTGACCACCATAGATTAAATACCACTGCATTTTATCAAAAATTGCCAAAGTTTTATATTCAATGATGCGATCTTTCGTTTCAACCCTTGTTGGAATCAAAGCATAAAAAGTACCATGGGCAGCTTGCAAATAATCGATATTTGTTTCATCTAAATGATAAGCATCAGCAGGCAAACTTTCAAATTGAACACGCAATTGTTCAAGAAACTTATTTTGTAAGTTACTCTCTGTTGTATTCAATCGACGCGCCATTTCTTGATAAAGCCGATCAGGCATATAATGAGAAAGAGATACAAAGTCCCCATTTTTTACGGCATGATTGGCATCAACAATTAATCTTGAAAGCTCAGCTTTTTGTGTTTCGGTTGGCTCAGATGCTAAACTCTGTTGACCAACATTTAAAAACAAAAACAGACTCAGTACAAAATAAAAAATAGACTTCATTTTTATGTCTCTTTTTTCAGTAAAAATTTCAATGTCTCAAATGACAAAATCAAACAATGTTTGATCATCAGTAATATCACGATAGCGCCAACCTAAATCTTGAAACTTTTCTTCTAAGAGACGAAAATTATTATATTTTTTTGTTTCAATGGCAATCAATACAGAACCAAAGCTTCTCGCCGATTTTTTAAGGTACTCAAAGCGCACAATATCATCATCCGGTGATAATGTGGCAAGAAAACTACGCAATGCACCAGGATGTTGTGGAAAACTAAAAATAAAATATTTTCTCAATCCTTGAAAACGCAGAGAACGCTCTTTAATCTCTGGCAAACGCTCAAAATCAAAATTACCTCCTGAAATAATCAGAAGGATTCTTTTGCCTTTCAACTCTTGAGAAGAAAGACTGTTAAGAGCATCAATGGATAAAGCACCCGCCGGTTCAAGAACCACCCCTTCGACATTAAGCATTTCAACCATTGTAGAACAAACACGATTTTCAGGAACTGTAATAACAGAATCAGCTGCAAATTGCTTGAGTATTGTGTAATTCAAAGCACCAATTTCAGCGACAGCAGCACCATCTACAAATGTATCAATGTTTTCAAGCTTAACTCTTTCTCCACTTTCCAAACAGGCAAGCAAACTTGCAGCTCTTTGTGGCTCAACAAAACGCAGCTGCGTTTTCCAACCATATTCATGCAAAAACTTACTCACACCACTAGCCAAACCACCACCTCCGACCGGTACAATGATGAGATCTGGCTCGCTGTCCCCATTGAGTTTTTTCCATTGCAAAACAGCCTCACAAAGAACTGTTGCCTGCCCAGTAATAATGCGAATATCGTCAAAAGGTGGTGCCATCACCCCCCCACTTTCTGTAGCAAAAGATTGTGCAGCCGCATAACATTGATCGAATGTTTCACCAACGAGACGAATATCAATAAACTCTTTGCCAAAAATACGCGTCTTCTCTATTTTTTGTTGCGGAGTCGTCACAGGCATAAAAATCACGCCTTTACGTTTAAAATAGCGGCAAACAAAAGAAACCCCTTGCGCATGATTCCCTGCTGAAGCACAAACGAATGCAGCATCTGACGATATCTTACCTAACATTTCTGAAACAAAATTAAAAGCACCACGAATCTTATAAGACCGTACTGGCGTTAAATCTTCACGCTTTAAATAAATTTCAGCATCATATTTTTGACTAAGAAAGTCATTTCTTTGAAGTGGTGTTTCAGCAAACACATGATGCAAAGCTCTCATAGCTTTCGTTACGTCTCCAATAAAGTTACTCATAACACCAATCATTTCATGTTTCGTTCATATTATTAAGGATCCTTCTAGCGATAAAGGCAACTATTGTCAGTTAAAATCTATCCCAAACGAAAAGTTTTTCTTTTATCATTAATTCTTGATTCAATAAAAAATATAGCTTATGAGAGAGCTCTTATCGCGGACGTGATGAAAACGGTAAACATAGCAGACTTAAAATCTGCCGGTCTAAGACCTTGCGGGTTCAAGTCCCGCCGTCCGCACCACGATATGTGGATTTTCCCTTATTTTCCAATTCGTTAAAGTTATTGAGAAACAATCTTTAAGATTACTTAAAGTAGTGCTATGGTAATATGCAAAAGAAATTGTATATGGAAAAAGCGAATCATCCCTTCTCTTAAAAAAGTATTTTTGCCCTGCCTTATAATCTAAAAGAGCTTTATTCTACACAATAGAAACTCAAATAACTCTGCTTTAGCTGATCTCCATCATTCAAATAACCATTCCAAATTTTTAACGCACCCTTTGCCATAAAGAGAATACTCACAGTACAAAAAGAATAAAGGTCCTATCTTGGATAGGACCTCTTAAGCCATTTTAGTCTCACAAAAATTAAAATTTGTAAGCTATTCCAGCACGAAAGTCATTCGTCTTATACTTAATTTCAATCTCGTCATTAAATTTCGCTTTACCAAAATCTGAGTAACGATATTCCGCACGCACAATAAAATTATCTGTTATTGCAAAATCAATACCACCACCGAGCGTATAACCAATCATCGTCTTTTTAACATCTGATGTCCTATTAAAAGGATCATCTCCTGTAATTGACATAGACAAGATATCTTGAAACTGCCCATAAGCAACACCACCAGCTATATAAGGCATTATACGCCCTGTAGAAAATCCAACACGCACCCGTGTGGCGCCTGTCCATTTTTGCTTCAAAGTATGATTAAAAGTTGCACTATTTTTTTCTGCTGCTGTCCGATAAACTCCAACAGCTCGGACTTTTACAACTCCTGCCTTTTTGCCGCCACTGTCATTCGATTCAGTACCGTTTTCTCCAGTACCGTTTTCTCCATTACCGTTTTCTCCATTACCGTTTTCTTCAGTACCAGATTCTTCAATACCCTGTTCATCATTACCAGATTCTTCAGTCTTGGTAATTGTATCTTTTTTGTCAGTCAAAATGATATCCGTATCAACTCCCCAAATAAAATTATTACCAAGATCAAAATTAAAACCAGCATAAAGACCACCTATAAATCCTGAAAGTTCAGGCAGATACTTTTTTTCAACTGGTATCCACGGCTTACTTCTAGCTTCGTTATCAGGAAAGAGAGGAATATTAACATCAGGTGTCATTGCAGAAATTTTACTCGAAAAACCACCAATCTGGGCTCCAAAATAAAAACCTGACCAAGAAAAAGGTGGGAGAACAACAACTGATGAAGCAGCATGTATCGGCTCTTCAGGAACCACCACATCCGCTGCCTGTACTATAGAAGATGAAACCAAAGAAAAAACAGATGCTGTGACAAATTTTGTATTCATAAAATTATACCCCATTGCTAAATTCAAACATAATCAAAAATCACATTAGAAGAACAAAGTGTTATAAAATCTTATGCCGCAAAATTATATGTACTCCTTTATAGTTACACTGGAGCTCATCATTACATCAAATTTTAAGATTAGCAAATAAATTTTAATTACTTTTAAAATGTCAGTAACAATCAATACTTGATATCGTAAAAATTTATCATAAATATTTGTTGTATTTTTTTGAAAAAACAAACTATTGAATTAAAATAAAAGAACTTAAACATTCCATAACTTATCTTATTGAGAAATAATTTAAACGATAAAGATCACTGTTAAAAAAATAATTATATATATTTACATTCTAATATTTCAGAAAAATACAACAAATTGAAAAATTGTTTTATAGTTCATAATCTATATTTAGAACTAAATATAATTATTAAATATTTATAAAATT
>NZ_JAQITB010000024.1 GCF_028618515.1 Bartonella sp. ML69XJBT | reverse complement strand
AAAGCAGCAAGCGCACAAAGCCCCTTGAGAAAGAATAAAGATTTCTGGGATTTCCGCCTGCAAAGAGCAACTCTTGATGATGAAGGAAAAATTCCAGCTCTTGTCCCACAAGTAGCAAGCTATTTGGTCATGCCAAATGCTCTATTCTCCGCCGACTTTGCTGATGTGAATAATCAAAATACACTGATCAACAATATGCGGACAACAGCAGTTGAAGCAAAGGATCATAAAAACAGAGGAATCTTCTTATCCAGTTATGGTAATAAGATGACATTATCCTCTCACCGTACTCCCTTACAATATGGTTATGGTGCTGATCTGCGCTATGCTGCCTTGCAAGCAGGTGTTACATTAGCCGCGCTAGAAGATCAAAACATAACCACAAATTTTGGTCTTTTAGGAACATATGGAAAACTAGCCTTTACTCCAAAAGATATTGAAGGTGCTGACAAAACGACACTCGATAAGTGGTCACTTGCTGCCTATGGTAACCTCAACCATGACAATGGCATCTACATCAATGCCCTCTTCTCCTATGGAACGCTTAAAGGATATATCAAAACAACTCTCAGAGGAAATACTGCAGAATTGAGTGGTAAGAATACACTCAGTGCATCTGCGACCATCGGACAAAGACTTATAACCAGTGTACCAGGATTGGTTTTTGAACCACAAGCACAATTTGTTTATCAACATCTCATGCTTGGCACCCTCAAAGATATTGATAACTTTGAAGTGAACATGGGCAACCCTCATCAATGGTTAGTGCGTGTTGGTGGACGTTTAACACAAACCACAATTCCTGCTGAAAACGATTATGCCGTTTCTTTCTATGGTAAAGTAAATGTTATTAAAACTTTTGCTGACAATAGTACAATACAGATTGGTGATACGTTCCATCTTGATCCCATGGGAACTTTGCTTGAAGGCGGACTTGGTGTCAGTGCTCAATTGTCTTCAAACGTTTCGCTTCATGGTGATGTCAGCTATCAACAAAAACTACAAAAGACTGGTATATCAGGAATAAATCTTTCTGCTGGAATGCGGTACCGCTTTTAAAGATCTCTCATCTTTATTTTTAAAATATAAGCAGCGCTGCAATGTCAACAGTGCTGCTTAGTTTTGTGCATTACAAAAAATAATCAAACCTTGAATTTTTTAAGTCTTTATCAAAAAATATATCAGGAGCATTTTTATGCATAAAAAGCATTTATTATTATGTACAGCCGCTTGTGCTTTATTTTTTTCTTATTTTAATGCAACTTATATAAGTAATGCCTCTGGTTTAAGCCCACAAACACGCCACATTCCTGAGGGAATTAATCACTATTCTGAAAGGAATTCTTTCAACGATCTAAAAGCGGTAGCACATAATCATAAAACGATGAATTCCTTTGGTATAGTTGGAAAGAATCCATATTTCAATCAAATGATTCAAAATGATTTAGAGCGTGAAAGAGATAGAATTAATAGTATTTTCGTTGGTGCCGGTGGCTATGGATCTGGTACAAATCAAAGTGAACTAATGAATAAACTTGGTCATATGTATGCAAACGCTTTAGCTAACCAATACAATCGCGATGTTTTAATTAGCATACAAACAGCAACAATGAAAGACCTAGAAATACTTGAAATAATAGCTTCTGGTGGCATGATGGGAGAAAACTCATATTTTTCTCAGGAACTTAGAGAAGGCTTAAACCGTGTGCAAACAGATATCATTGGAAACTCTTCCGCAAAGGAGGATGGCTATAATTTTGATACGTTGAAAAGAGCACGGAATAGCGTACATGCTAGTGCCATGGCAAAGCAGTATAATCAAGATATACAACATATGATACAAGCCAATGCAAAACTTAATAAACTAAGAATAACACATAATGCCTTAAAAAAACAAAGTAATACCGCTACAAATATTTTACCAAACGTATGGAATCTTGATGGAAACTACCAAAATGCTTGGAATGCCGATGCGATAAAAAATGTAAAGAGAAAAGGAGAACCTCCAGTATCCCCTCTTCCATCCAGAGAAAATAAATCCTCTCTTATCGAGCAAAATGCAAATAAAGGAAATTCTATCAGTAAGCTCTCTCCTGTTCATGCTACTCTAAAAGGTAAAGACAATACATCAGCAATAACAGATCCTCAAATTATCCCACAGCCTAAAACCAATAAAGATTTGCAAAAGGATGTGAATTCCAAAACAAACAGCTCATCATCAAAAACAACTCTTCCCCCATCACCAGATCATGTGAGTTTGCCCACAAAAACTGAAGCTGCCACTCAAAATCCCGCTGATACTGAGAGAGCATCTAAAGAAGGGAAAGAAACAGCAACTTTATCTCATGACTTATCTCATCCTGAAGAACAAAGCGAAACTCTCACCCCACAAATAGCTCGCTATTTAGTCATGCCTCAGGCGCTGTTTTCCGTTGGATCTGCTGATGTAAAAAATCAAAATACATTATTAGACAATATACGAATAACAATGTTTGAAGCAAAAGATCATGAAGAAAAGGGATTTTTCTTTTCTACTTATGGGAAGAGGAGCATCTTCTCTTCCAGCTCTCATACACCACAAAATAGTGCTGATACCGATATCCGCTATGCGGCATTACAAGCAGGTCTGACATTAATAGTCTTAGGAGAACAAAATACCAGCACAGATTTTGGTTTTTTGGGGACATATGGAAAACTCGCTTTCACCCCAAAGAAGAAAGAAAGCTCGCAAAAGAATATGCTGAATAAATGGTCCCTTACCGCATATGGCAATATTCAACATGATAGTGGCGTCTATGCAAGTGTATTTCTTTCCTATGGACTCTTCAAGGGAGAGAGCCCAACTGCTCTCATGAAAAACACAAAAACATTGGCGGCTTCTGCTACCATTGGTCAAAAATTGCCAACCATTGTGGAGGAAATAATACTTGAACCACAAGCACAATTTGTTTACCAGCGTCTTATGCTTGGCATTCTTTCAAATGCAGAGAACTTTAAAATAAACATGGGCAATCCTGATCAGTGGTTACTGCGTATTGGTGGACGTTTAACACAAAACAAAGGCGATGCCGTTTCCTTTTATGGTAAAGTGAATATTATCAACACTTTCGGTAACAATAATACTATACAGATTGATAAAAAGAGTTTTCAGACTTCTCCTATAGGAACGAGCCTTGAAGGCGGTTTAGGTATTAATGCCCATTTATCACAAAATGTAGCGCTTCATGGTGATGTCAGTTATCAACATAAACTCAAAAAAGCTGGTGAATCTGCTATAAATGTGTCTGCTGGAATGCGCTATCGCTTTTAAAAATACTTTTCTTCATATCTTGAAATATAAAGACCGTCCCATATGTTTTATTTTGTATTTTATAAAAAAACATAATGGGAGGAATCCCATTTTTTCTGAGAGAGGGGGAGAGAAAATATTTAGGGATATATTTATATGAAGAAAAGCTTATTATTATACACAGTTTCTGGAGTTCTCTTTTGCTCCTCTTCCAGTCTATCTTATGCCTACAATGAAATACTTACTCGACAACCCGCTGTAAATTCTTTCTCTGTACAAACTACAGACGACAGTACAACAGCTAAGAAGCGGAAAAGGAGTCTATCTACAAGCGCCACAACTCCAAAAACAGTGTCTACAACAAGACAAAGCATACCAGCGGGCGTCTCTTCATCTGGAAATACAATTCCTACAACTGCACACTCCAGCTCTAAAGCATTTGAAAAGCCTGCAGAAAATACTCCACCGCAAAATCCTCATTCCACAGGGAAAACGATTACAGAATCTACAACAACAGAAGGTGCTAAATCTAGAAGACGTCCATCCCCCTCCCATTCTTCTACAAGTCCAACTACAGAAGAGGCGTTATCGAGTTCCTCTGCTCCTACACAATCAATGCCTCTAAAACCAACATCAGAGGCACCACCAATGCTTACAAAATCTGAGGATTCAGAAACAGCAGCATCACCAGCTCCTGCAAACCTTAAAGCTGTAAGACCAACAGTGGGAGCACCTACAGACCCTAAGGGCACCAAACCAGAAATAAAAGAATTATCAGCCCATGCAAACCCTGAAGCTGTAAGACTAGCAGTGGGAGCACCACCAGCACCTGTGAAACCAATGCCTAAACAGCCAGTGCCCGAACAGCCTGTACAGCCTAAACAAGGTGAGAATAAACAAGCTAAAGTTGAAGCAAAGGAGGGGAAAACTTTAGAACTGCATGATATTGAGATTCAAGACAAATATTTTGCTGTATCCGCAGAGGGTGAAAATTCACTTGTCAAAATACACAGGGGAACAGTTGATGCAAATTTTGTTGCACTCAGTGCATCAAATGGGGGAGCAATTGAAGCCACAGGAATTACTGTAACAGCAGGATTAACTGGTTTGTTCAACATCAATGGTACAATTAATCTTAAAGATTCAACCATAACTGTTACAAGTGATTATGGGGCAAATGGTATTGTTTTCCGAAATGATCCATATTTTTCTTCCAGACAACGCCATGCACACAGTGCTGAAACAAAATCAGATATCAACAAAGAACAAAATCTTACCAATCAAGTAACCTTGGAAAACACAAAGCTTTTCGTTGAAAAAGGCGTTGCTATAAACATCTATGGATTAGATACGGATGCTCAAGTTTTCCTCAAAAATTCAGAAATCCATGCCGATCTTTTAGTAAAAAATACAAAACAGCTGGGAGGCGATATATATAGCCTCATATTAACGGCAGATCATTCTGATTTAGAAGGGCGCGTAAGAACATTGGGTGAAAACCAAACCATTTTTGATCTTAAAAATGGTACGAAATGGCTTTTAAAAGCAAATAAAAATAGAGAACATAATGATAAAGATCCATCTGACTATGAACCGTTTGGTGCTCATGAAAAGACCTATTCTAACCTTTCTGCACTCAAGCTTACAGACAGCACGATTATGTTTGAAACGCCAATGAACGGACAGTACCAAACTTTGTTTGTAGACCCTACCCCACGACAAGAGGAAAAAGAATCCGAAGATGGCAACGGATCTAATGCAGCAGTGGTTTATAGTGCAAAAGGGAGAGCAGAAGTTCATCTGAACTCTCGGTGGAGAAGCCATTCTCCAGTGACCGAACAAGCAACTGACCGCCTTGTAATTCATGGTGATGTATCGGGAGTTACTACAGTTCACGTCAATCTCTTGGAAAGCAATCAAAAAATGACCGATAGCCGATTGGTTTGGGGAGAGCAGATGCTGTCACATCCCGTCGAGTCCCATGGAATTTCACTCATTCAGGTTTCTGGTAAAGCCAATGAAAATTCCTTCAAATTAGCAGGAGGTTATCTGACAATCGCTGGACTGCCTTATAAATATGTCCTAACCGGCTATGCACCAGGGGCATCCCATGAGAGCCAAAATCTCTTTGGTCAAAATAATCGTGATTTCTGGGATTTCCGCTTGCAAAATGATTACCTTGATAGGGACAAGAAAATCAGGGCTGTTTTACCACAGGTAGCAAATTATGTGGTAATGCCTAGTACTTTATTTTCCGCTGGATATGTTGATGTAAATAACCAAAACACATTGTTAGACAATATATATACAACAATATTTGCAGAAAAGCATAAGAAGAAGAATGCCATCTTTTTATCCTCCTATGGTGAAAAAGTTACCTTATCTTCTAACCGTGCCCCACTCCATTATGGCTATGGCGCTGATATAAACTATAATGCCCTACAAGGGGGTGTCATATTAGCTGCGTTGGAAGGCAAAGATATCAGTACACATTTTGGTCTTTTAGGAACATACGGAAAGCTTTCCTTTACACCAAAGAGTATGGAAGATTCTGAAAAGACGACTCTTGATAAATGGTCTCTCACAGCCTATAGCGGCGTCAAACATAGCAATGGTTTATACGTAAACGCACTTCTTTCCTACGGAGCCTTGAGGGGAAATATTACCACACCTCTCATTGGAAATGCTGCAAAATTAGATGGTACTGAAATATTAAATGTATCTACGACAGTTGGTCAAAAATTAGCAACCGGTATGCAAGGGCTGATGTTTGAACCACAAGCACAATTTATTTATCAAAGTCTCATGTTTGATGTACTCTCCGATGCCAATAATTTTGAAGTTGATATGAATAATCCACATCAATGGTTGGTACGAATTGGTGGACGTTTAACGCAAACTCTCACCACCCTAGAAGAAGACAACACTGTTTCCTTCTATAGTAAATTGAATGTCATCAAAACCTTTGGTGATGGTGGAACAATAAAAATTGCTGATACATTTTATCTGGATCCCATGGGTTCCTCAATTGAAGGAGGTATTGGTTTTAATGCTTTCCTCTCTCAAAATATTGCTCTTCATGGTGATGTTAGTTACCGGCAGAAACTGCAAAAAGCCGGTGTATCTGGAACCAATTTCTCGGGCGGAATACGGTATAAATTCTAAAATAACATGAGTATCAATTTTCATAAAAGGCAGCATAAAATGCTGCCTTTTATGTATAAATCTCTGTTTTGCAAAAAAATATAAGAAAGTGCTAAAAAACTCTCCAATACCCAGGGAAAAACTTTTTTACGCAAAAGAATTTCTTACCTAAAACATATCGATTTATCATAATCATCTAGCGTTGTTCATATTCAAGAAAAGTCACGAGTATCCTAGAATTCTCTTACGGAAAATCTCTCCCATGTTAAATCAAGTGGAACCATTCGTTTATACATTACAAGCGGAATAAGCATGGAGATAAAAACATGAAAGAAAGAACTAAAAATACTTCTCATGAACCGTTTTTAATTCAAGGGTTGCAGCAACTCTTGGAGGCTCGCAAATCTCTTGGCTCATACAATGTACAACGGCTTATTACAACTTCATCCTCTTACGAGCTAAAGAGCATTATAGCTTTAAGAAACAGCTCTTCTCCTGTAAGCATCAAAACCGCATAAATTATGATGCGCATATAAAATCTCTGCAAGAGATTAAATGATACACAACCGCGAGAGGGTGCCACAAGTTATATCATTCTCTTTATCCTTGAGAGCGTCCTGTATTAACGGAAGGTTCCCCAACACCCTCTATTTCTTTTGTACGAGCAGCAATTTGCATATCTTGTGAAAGATCGTTGATCGCATCTAAGTGTGTTTGCAACAATTTGCTATTACGATGTAATTTTTCCTGTAAATCTGATAATAAACTTTCGACCTCATTCTCAATATCTTCATTCATATAGCGTTTCACATCGCTTATAGATTTATTAAGGTCACGTAAGCCACGTATTTTACAGAGATTGATTTCTTCATAATCTGGAATACCACTGCTCTCTAGCATATTGCTTTCATAATCAACCACTTGTGCTAACCCTTTAACAGCAGCAACAAATTTTGTCATAGCCCAATCACGATCAATAAGATTGTTATCAAGGACTTTTGCTTTTGCTGCAAAACTCTCATCACCATATTGCACAACAGACATTTTTATTTCCCCTTCAACAGTATTGTTCAATCTTACTCTCAAATATCCAATAAGGGAGATTAAACAGCTTTCTTTTCAATGCTGATACACTCAATTGCGTTCATTGTGCGAATATTGCCCCGACAACAGCACGATAATCCTAAAAGCGTATACCTACTCGACTTTCAACACATTACTTTTACGACATGATATAAATTTCTTTGCTTTCAAATCATCCCTGACGCAATATCAATTCAACAAAACGCCATAAATCATTACACCAATAGGTGAGAGATATCGGAAAGTTCAAAATTTATTTTGCCTCTTTTATTCCGCCTATCTGAGACAAGAAACAATAATGCGTTACTCCCTCTGCCAACAAAAATTTGTTGCATATAAAGGCTTAAACCTTCTAAGGTTTTAATATTTTAAAGATTGCAGCATTTTACCCTCCATAGCCTTTGGTATTCTATGCACCACTGTCCTCTGCCTTTTAGCATTCAGAAAACCAGTAAGCACACATTCAGAAAGATTCACTCTCCCACGCTGTTTTTTGTACACATACCATTTTGTATGAGATACAAAAACAGCATTCCTTTTTGAACAAATCAATCACATACCAATATCAAAAGAGGCATTTTAAAATAGCTAAACAGCTATAAATCCCCCTTTTTCAATGATCATTCGCTTTTCTTTGCAATGATCGACTATATAAGATTTTTAAACTTCTTTCAAGAGTTCATGAAAAACACAGTCTGATAATCTTTCCATACTATAAGCTCTTAAAATGATTCTTCACGAACATTTTCAGTATTTTTATTGACAACCAAGCTCCTCGCAAACCACTCTACTCTAAACAGAGAGTTGGTTATTCATGCTGCCATCTCGTTACACTCACGCATACATAAAGAAAAAAATCATAAATTTCCTAACAAACAAAGCCCCTACTGCGAAGTGTTATTCCCAACACTCAAGATAAAGCTATACTGTTGCTCTTTTCCTTCACTGATCATCTTTGCTCTTTCTTCATAAAACAGCTTGAACGGATCTTGTTTTCCGTAAAATAAAACAGAAAACGTGTTTAAAAAGACTTTTTATCAGACAAGGCTTACCCATAAAAAATAAAGCAATACCATAAGTTTTAACTGTTTCTATGTTCCACAGTGCTCAGTTCCTCACATCTTCACATGAAAAAAGAACAATTTTAAACTTGCCGCAAATATTGTATCTCCATATATTACAGACTGTAACAGACTGTTATTCATAAAGCCCTGTACTCCAAAGCCCTGTACTCCCAAGAACAGAAAGAGGTTCTTATGGCTGATATCATAAAAACTGCTATGCTTTATTCAACATTGATTGTCACCAGCAATGCTTTTGTTGTGTTCGTCCTTATAATGACAATGCATTGATTTATAATCAATGCATTGTCATTTTTAAACTTGAACACAATTCCGAATATCGTAAAATTTTCTCATCATAGCCCCTCTCATATTGAATCAATGAAGATCACTTGCTTGCACATCAAAAGCGGGGTTGGTGTGTGAGTAAAAACTGTACAAGAAAGAAGTAAAAACGTCTCTTATGAATGCTCTCAAATGCAAGGGCTGTCGCAACATTGGAAGCTGCCAAAGTGAATAATGATGCCAGCTTGCTGCTTCATAAGCGTAAAGATGGTGGTACTCAATGGCTTTATTGTTATACCATTCACAGACGCTATCGTGAAATGGGATGAGGAGCGTTGAAAAATGTTTCTTTAAAACAAGCCATGAATTGCAAACCAATAGAAACACTATAGGCATATTCTGTTAAGTCTTTGTTATAACTTGCGCAATTTAGCGCTTTAACCTTAATATCAAAGAGAAGTTTTAAAGCAGCAATATTATTCATAGACCAAACTATCACTTTTCAGTCTTTTCACGTTACTATGTGCTTTTAGAGGCATTTTGCACAGTTACAACCAATATTTATTCTTCCTGAATGATCCTATGAAATTGATAACCTCCTAAAAACAAGACTCTTATCCTTCCACTCATCTGCACAAAATTGATTTTTTTAAAAAGAGTTATAATGGATATAATATATTGATTTATAATGATAATTTACGGCTGTTCATCTGAAAAAACAACACCAAATATCGGAGGTTTCTCTCATTTCATCCCCCTATATCAAGCAACATCTTTCGCTTGCGCATGGTACACAGAATGAACCTATGGATAAAAACATCAAAAAATGGCTAAAAATGCCTGTCATAAACGCTCTCAGATACCAAAAACTGCACACATTGGCAGCGAACAAAGAGTACGATAGTGCTTGGGGCTATTACTGACCTATCTGGCTGTTACTGACCACACCTTCATAAACGTACCAGCCATCTCCTGAATATTCTTACCTTAGGCTGATATTTTTTATGAAGGAAAAAGAAAACTGAAATCAGAGAGAGATAACATGATCAATACGCATAAATATGCTCACCGTACTAAAAAAACTTTTAAACACTACGGAAATTTTTTCATTCCCCCTATAATGAGAAGAGAAGTCCCTCAAACCTCATTGACTATAAAGCACATGAAGGGGGTGCTCGTTGTGCCAATATGATTTGAAATACAATTTTTTTCTCACAAAAGCTACTAAAGCTTTCCCCTAAAAGAAAAATCTCCACACAGAGGAGAGGTTTTTCATTTAGGGGAAAGCTTTCTCTTTACACTTCAAGCTAAAATGATCTCTCACTTAAAGCAGACAAAACAACATTGTCATAATTATTTTTAAGAGCTTCACAACTGTCCTTCTGTGCTCAGACTTTGTCAATCTGAGCACAATATCTAATCTCCAAAAAGAAGCTGTCTACCCGCTTTTGCGACATTCTGACAATTTTGAGATGCCTGTACAGATGTACCACCTAGAAAACACTTCTTTTCCCATTTGAGGCGTAATTCTTTATCTTTCTTAAACTCTTCCACGCTATAGGTTTTTTCGCAACCAACAATGGCAAATCCAGTGCAAAGCAGCAATGCTGTGATAATAACTTTATTCATCAGTAAATTCCCCTTTTTCAGATTTACAAAATTTGGGCACAATTTAGTGTCCCATAAAAAGCTCCATATACGCTTGGCGAAGGTTTTTACAATTTTGAGATGACTTTAGCGGTGAATCGTCCTTCTCACATTTTTTTGCCCATTCCTCATACAATTTTTCATTTGTTTTAAACTCTTCGACGCTGTAGGTTTTTTCACAACCAGCAACGGCAAGCCCAGTACAAAGCAGCAATGCTATTATAATAACTTTATTCATGATTTAATTGCTCTCCTTTTTCTCTTCCATTTTTTTCTCGTCTTCGTTTCCAGAGCCAAAGCTCCCCCATTTTTTACGAGTTTCAAATTCAGCCTGTTCTGCGTTTTTACAATTTTTTGAATCGAAACTCCCCTCAATAAAACATTTCTCTAACCATTGATTGAGTAATTTGGGATCTTTTTTAAATTCCGCTACGCTATAAGTTTTCTCGCAACCAACAATGGCAAATCCAGTGCAAAGCAGCAATGCTGTGATAATAACTTTATTCATCAGTAAATTCCCCTTTTTCAGATTTACAAAATTTAGGCATAACCCAGCGGCCTATAAAAAGTTGCAAATTCATCCCATCGTGTGTTTTTACCATTTAAACCCGTCTATGCACGCAATTTTTATAACCAATAAAAGCTGGTCCAGTGCCAAAAAGCATGCTCCCATCCAAGATTTCTTATCATTTAATGATTATCTTGTTGTTTCTCAGTTTCATTTTTCTTGAGACCTTCACGAAGCTCCTTGGCAAGATTTTTATAATGTTCTTGAAAAAGCTCCATATCGGCTTGGATAACATTTTGACAATTTTTGGATGTCATGGCAGAAGAGAAGCCCATCTTTTCACATTTCTTTCCCCATTCTTCCATCAATTTTTTATCTTTTTTAAAATCTGCTACGCTATAGTCTTTTTCGCAACCAGCAACAGAAAATCCAGTGCAAAGCAGCAATGCTGCAATAACGACTTTATTCATCAGTAAATTCCCCTTTTTCCTTCTCACTTAACAAAATAATGTGTTTCACATACTCTCTGTATCGCACTTAAAACAGATTTCTTTTATGAATGCGCAAAACGGCAAGGTAAATATATTGAACCATCATAGCCGCTTGTCTTTTAAACTTGCATTTTAAAGATGTGTATTTGTTATATGCCCTGCACAGCACTCTATTGTGAAGTTCTTGAACTTTCATACAATTGTAAAACCTTCGCACTGTTCAAGAAGCTTTACACTTCTTTTCTGTCGTACCACGTCATTATGAGACGTAAAACAATACGAATATCTTCATTGACCACTTGGTGTGCTTATAATCATGACGATAAATCAGCCAACAAAAACAACATCTTCTCCAATTCACTGATTGCACTCTCATCATTCTGAAATCACCGGAAAAGTAAAGCAAGCTTTGATACAATTCCCCCCTGCATTGACAACAATACCAATAGAAATACTCAACAAGCAACCTGATATGTTCAAAAAGAACAGAGAAATTGGACTCTATCCCTCAAAAAGCATAACAACTCATAATATCACTCCCTTAAACAGTACAGATGTAAAAAACAATATCAAGAAAACGATAAATAAGTTCTTTTATGTATTGAGAAAGAATAGATCTTACCAAGCACCAATATCAGTGAACGAATGAATTCTTTTTCTCCCCTCTAAAGTCTAATAAAATAAGTGCTGAAAAAATAATCAGCACTCCCACTTAGATTACGATCTTAGCTTTTTTATCATAAAATAAACAAGAAATAACTTCGCATTTAAAAACATTATCAACACAATTCTCTAGAAAGTTGTCCTCAGTTATAGATGATAACAAGCAATATGACTTTACAAATGATCACCATCACAGATGAAAGACAAAAAGAGTTGTTCGCCATATTTGATCATATAATATTGAAATCTGTGAAATACAGCCCTTTACCTCGCTTGGTGGAATGACGTGGCAGAGTGGAAAAAAATCTTTTTTGTTATCAGATTGTGCCTTTGTCATCAGAGCGTTTTGTTTGAACAAGCCAAGAAGGCTTTTAGAAAAATACCATCATTCGCAAAAATCACGATGCGCAAGTGTTTTATTCATGAAGCTGAACTTGCAGGACCCAAAAAAACATCACGCTCAATTTTCACAAATAGATGATATGCTTTCCTTTCTCCGTTTGCATATCGCCCTATCTTTTATGGCTGCGAGAATAAATCTCACACCAAAAGTGCTCACTTTCATTCGCACCACCCAACATCTATTCTCTTAAATATCGTTTATGTTCCATACATACAAAATAACGCGCCAAGTGCAGATTTATTCAACCCAGCTCTTTGAAAGGACGCGGAAGAATAGAGTCATCAGCTATAATGCACAATTACAACATAGCTCCCCCTAAACGGTATCTTTATAATATCTCTTTGTGAGAAAGATAAAAGAAGCCCGTAAAAACGTATTATCGTGTATCATTTTTTACACTTTTCCGTATTTTTGTGCAAGCAATTCGCGCACCTCATCAGCCATTTTCGTTCCACGACTTGCACAACTCACCTTAATCAAACGATGTAAACTTTCCGGTATATCAATTGTGAGACGTTTCATCCCTCCATCCATGCTGCCTTTATTATTTCCAACCCATGCATCCGCCGTTAAAGGAATGGGTTTATTGGTTGGCTTCGTGCCAATCTTAATTTTTTTATTCATCGTGCTAACTCCTTGATTTCCGCTGCAACAGCTTCAATCTCTGCTGCGGCTGGACCTTGCTTATCAACTTCATAAACGGCTTTCCCCTGTGCCACAGCTTCTGCAAAAATCACGCGCTGGGCAATGCTGGCAGAAAGAACATCTACAGGATACACTCCAAGAGCTTCACTCACATCACGCCCTATCGCTGTATTGACTATTTTACGATTAATAACAAAAGCAGATTGCAAGTTTTCTTTATAGACTCGAGCTTCATCAAGGAGCTTTACAATTCCATCTGCTGCCCAAATATCATAGGGGCTAGGCTGCACAGGAATGAGGACAAAATCCGAAGCCATAAGAGCACTACGCGCAAGATCCGTTACGCGTGGAGGACCATCAATAATAATATGATCGTAATGATGACCAATCTGGGTAATCTCTTTATGAATCGTTGCCCGCGGTAAACCAACAACCGAAAACAAGGGTTCGCCTTCACGAGCCGCCGCCCAATCCAATGCACTTCCCTGCGGATCACCATCAATAAGCAACACACGTGCTCCAGCCCGTGCAAAACTAGCAGCAAGGTTTACGCTCAAGGTAGTTTTGCCTACCCCTCCCTTTTGATTCAAGAGTCCAATAATCATGAATTACGTCTTTCCGCTTTATCGTTTTTACGATTATACAGAAAAACACAAGAGAAGCAAGCATCGAACCCACACAAACCATCAGTTCCCTTCTTTATAAGAAAAGCAATGGCTCCCAATTTTCCTTTATAACGTTGTAGAAAACATCATAAAAACAGTAATTGAGAGACAAACAAGAATAAACGAACAACAAATTCTTCCTGATATTTTTAACCAGTGCCAAAATCCGTATAGAAAGCATCAAATCTCAGCACAAACAAACTTTAAAACGATTATCTCTAACCGCTCTATCAAGAAGAGTCGCATCAACCTGATTTTCCCATTATAAAAGCAACAACACACCCAACAAGCACCATTGCCTCCATTGAATGCTTAAAGCATACTCCCCCTTCTGTAAGTTGATATAAACCACTCAACAAAAAAGAGCATATTTTTAAAAACACAGGTATTCGCTAGCGAATTTATGAATACAACTCCGCATTGCCCATCCCGCACAAAGCATCTTTGCTAAAACAACGACGAACCACACAATATCGTATAAAAATTGAGAAAAAACATTCAGAATTGAACCATTTTTTGAGTATCCCTCCCAAAACAATCCTTCTAGAAAAGTCCCCCACACATTCACAGAGCAAATAATAGCAAAAGCCATCATACTCCCCTTCCCTGTTACAGCTATCTTGCCTGAAAACACCTTGAAAAAGCATATGAAATTGAAACGCTTTTATCCACTTGCACCTCTTTTTACAACGTGCAAGCAAACAACTTTTAAAATTGATACGAGAGAAATAAACGCAAAAAAGAGGGCTCTCTTTAGCGTTCTCACTTTACAGAAGAAGGGCAATAAACTATCCAATATCAATCAGACAGTTCATCAATATAAGAGAGAACATGTTGGAAATAAAACGCCTCATACAGCACAATGTATTTTTTCAAAACTACATCTATTTTTCTGGATGAAGGAACGTTTTTCAAAGAGAGAGAACAACACACCCTTAAGATGTTCTCTGCTATCAAAGAACATCTTAAATTGTTATGAGGAATAAACAAATATGCACTTGCAACAAATTGACCCAGATATTTTTATCAGCGCCCAAATTAGCATTGAAAATATCAAAACATTAGCACAAGCAGGCTTTAAAACGATTATCTGTAACCGCCCCGACCAAGAAGAGCCCCATCAACCTGATTTTTCCATCATTAAAGCAGCAGCATGTGAGTATGGCATAACAGCACATCATATTCCTATCGTTCCACCAACCATAAACCGGTCAGAGATTGAAACTATGAAAACAATTTTAAAAACAGCATCTCTGCCTCTTCTCGCCTATTGCCATCACGGAACACGCTCCATGCATCTTTATCGCTTAGCCCGTCTTTAATCCCTTGCCTTAATAGATAAAAAAGAAGCCATCATTTAAAACTCTAAAAAATAAGTTTTTATAAAATTCTGCAATCAAATATCATGCAGACAATCTTAAAACAGCATGTTCTCTTCAGCGATTGCCACTACGAAATATGCTCCTACATCTTGATCAATGAGCCTGCTTTTCATCGCTTGTCTTAACAGATCATAAAGAAACAAGCCGTAAAGTTTTAAAGCCATAGAATCTCATAAAGTTATGCAAAAGATCAAAAACAATGCCAAAATCAGATCTCCAGATATTCGATACCCCTTCCCAACAGCGCAAAAAGCACATATTTCATGATATTTTAGAATATATTTTCGTGATTATCGTCAGTTTAACGGCTATTTTTGCTGCTCTTCTTTCTTTTTCAGCTTAACTTAAAGCATATTTTTAAAAGTAAGCAGCCTATCCAAAGGTGATAATGGCTGTGCTTTTGCTAAAATTGCTTTTGCTGCTTTTTCATCACGTTGCATTTGCGCAATCAAAGGCTCTAGCCCATCAAATTTTTCTTGTCCTCGCAAAAATTGAAAGAAAGAAACGGTACAACTTTCTCCATAAAGATCATCGTTAAAATCAAACAGATAGGTTTCTAACAAGGGAGCACCATCTTCTACAACTGTTGGACGACAGCCAAAACTTGCAACGCCATCATGTAAGACACCGTTAGCACGACGCAATCGCACGGCATAAACACCATGCGCTAAATTGGCTTGAGAAGGAAGTACTTGATTAGCGGTTGGAAATCCCAACAGGCGACCAAGTTGCTCACCTTGGATAACCTTTGAGCGCACCCGATAATGATAGCCCAACAAATGAGCTGCTTTTTTCACCTCACCTTGGGAGAGAAGCTTACGAATAGAACTAGAGGAAATGATCAACGGTTGCTGATCCTGTTTGCTCGATAGGCAAGGAATTTGCACAACCTCAAAACCACATTCTTTTCCCCTTTGAGAAAGCAGCTGTGCATTTCCACTTTTTTTGTGACCAAATTGAAAATTTTCACCCGTTACCACCACACAAACATCAAAAGCTTCCTTTAAAATCGCATAAATAAATTGCTCTGCGGAAAGAGTAGCAAAATGCGCATCAAAGGGCTGTTCAATGACACCATTAAACCCGAGGATTTTAAAAATTTCGGCTTTTTCAGCCGCTTCTGTCAAGCGATCCACAGGAGCTGCGGGCTGGAAAAAACTTCTTGGATGCGGTTCAAAGGTTAAGACAACAGCGGGTTTATTTTTGAGACGCGCTAAATCAAGCGCTTTTTGCAGCACCATCTGATGTCCACAATGAACACCATCAAAATTTCCAAGTGCCAACACGGCTCCCCGCCAAGCCATAGGAAGCTTATGAACCCCCTGAAGACGCAAAAAATCAGACATTACTGAAGTGCCCACATAATTGCTTGAGGCTTATAGCCATGACGTTCAAGAAAAGATTGCAATGCTTGCTTATCCACCACACCATTTTGCATATAGTCATAACGATGAATACCACCCATGATATAGAGAACATCAAGACCAAAATGCGCTGCACCTTTAACATCGGTCAAAAGCCCATCACCGATAGCCAAAACCTGACTTTTTTCTACTGTTCCGCGCATTTTTTCCAATTTTTCAAAGGCACATTCATAAATAGGCGCATGGGGTTTTCCAGCAATACGCACCTCACCTCCTAATTGTTGGTAAAGACGCGCCAATGCACCAGCACACCAAAATTCCTGATTGCCATAATGAACAATCACATCGGGATTGGCGCAAATAAAGGGCAAATTCCGCGCACGCATACGCAAAAACATTTCCTTATAAGCGGCTGGTTCTTCATCAAAATCGTCCAGAAAACCACTACACACCACCACAGAAGCTTCCCATTCTTCCACCAATTCGCAATCCAATCCTTCAAACAACATCAAATCACGTTGTTGACCAATGAAAAACACTTTACGCGGTGCAGCACGAATAAGATCGCGGGTGACATCCCCTGAAGTGATAATGGCATCATAATAATCGCTATGAACGTTCATATTATGCAACTGAGCAATAACATCTTTCCGTGGTCGAGGTGAATTGGTCAAAAAAATGACATTTTTTCCCATTTGCCGAATTTTGTACAACACCTTCAATGCCGGTTCAAATGCATGCACACCGTTGTGCACGACACCCCACACATCACAAAAAACAGCATCGTAATGCGCTATAACAGTCTCAATATGGGTAAGTTCATTCATGTTGACCTCTTTATCTCCCTGTCATTTATCAAACTGTCTTTTGCTTTAAAACTCCTTATCGAAAGAGTATTGTTCTGTCATCTACTTTCCCACTGTTTTTTCGCCTGTATTAAACGCCTCATTCCCTATAGGGAGTCATGAGAAATAATAAAACCCATAAAGTTATCGTTGCACGGTGCGAATTCATGCCCCATATCAAAAGCGGAGCATTCTGCAAGAGTACTTTTCTCATAAAAACTTCAATTCTTAAGAATCGCTGTCTTGATACAGTTTTTGATCTTAAATATTCAAGTTATTCTTTTGCAAAAAACCACGAAAACTTTGAAGAAGAAAACCTTTTAAAAGAAAAAGTTCCCCTACTCTAAAGCACATAGACAAGTACAAAGAGAACAGACAGCAGAGAAATGATGGGCTATTGTATACAATACAATGACAATACAGCTGAAAAGAATACCATAGATTGGAGTAAGAGAGCTTAATATTTGGGATTTATTTTTTCCAAGATTCTTTTATGACAGAGCAATATGATGCGATCACAAAAACTTTGTGAGAAGAGTTTTTGATGTTTCTGAAAAAAATCTTTCTCCACACAAGAAGGCATTGATTTATAGGGATAATCCACATGCCTATTGAATAAGAGAGCCGTATATTCTAAAACTTTTTCATTGCAAATTTCTCCCATGGAACATCAATAAAAACCATTCCCCTGCACGCCATAAGCGCGATAAACCTATGGATAAAATTGTACAACAAAGCAGTAAAAATGCCTCTTATGAATTGTTTTAAACACCAAGGGCTATAGCACGACATGGGGGGTGAGCAAAGTGAGTGATGATACCGATCTATGACTGCAAAGAATGATCGGTTTTCTTGGTTTTTTCCGTATATTTCTAGAATGAGAAATCAATGAAATAAATTGAAATGATCAGTACCCTCCTCTGTTCTTTACTCAAACTCTTCCATTCTTTGGGGCTCTTTAAAGGAAGCAAAATCAGCATACTATACTTTTTGCACGGCAAATGAGAAGTCATCTACTGATGAGAAAAAGCAAAAAACACGAGGAGTATCCATCATTCACTTTTATGATAACCAACAGCATCTCTCTCCATCCCCCCTCACCCCTGACATAACCTCTCACACATCCAGTTTTGGCTTTTACATCTGTGATAAAGTAACAGTTGCATATTTTATTTCTGCCATGTAATGAAAAATGCAGTGAAAGATAAACAAAGTTGTGCCTATTAAATGGAGAAATCAAAGGGGGGGATAATGGAAGATTTGATCACGCGTCAAGAAATCGAAGAAGAAGTAGAAGAAATAAATTCAGAACCAGAACGAGAGATCTTACGCCGCATCCACTGGAAAAGACATAAGATACGGATCTACTCCATTTTCCTTTTTCTCTATACTATTCGTGGATGGGTTAAACGCATATTAGGAATCATAGCAGGAATAAGCTTTGTTATGCTCATTGCGGATATTCTCGTTTACTGGTTATTATCATTTGACGCTGAAGTAGTACAATTTAGAGCACCTTTCATAATCACAACAATTATATTGATAATCCTCACTTGTAGTGCTGTAGCTCTCAGTTGGTTTTATGACATGCTTTTATTTCGTTTTGCACCACCCGATATTCGTCTGATGCTCTTTGATTAAATTTACGCGACACACTCTCAACAGCACTCACACACAGCACGGTTAACAAAAAACGACTTAACCGTGCTGGTCTTTGTTCTTATCTTTCAGTTTGTTTTAAAATCTTTAAGGATCAATGGGATTATAGCTGCCATGGTCTCTTCTCCACTCTTCTGGCTGGTCAAATTCACTAGACCATAATCCCACTTGTGCTTTTTGCGCAGCAGATTGTAAGTTTTTATAATCTGCTGGTGAGGGAAAATGCTGCTGATCTTTTGTCAACACCATCATGCCTTCTGCAAGCCCCAAGCGCGCCAAATCAACCCCATCAACAAAACATTGTGCATAATGAACTTTTTGAAGAACACGCGTTTGCCGACAAGTAACATTTTTATCGATTGTTTTTGCCACGAGCCATGCTGTGACAAAAGCCCCACAGGGCCACTTAATTCCATGGCGTGAGGCAAATTGCCGCGTTTCACATGTTTCAACACCATATAATCGGATATTGCGCACGATTCTTTTTCTCCACCCCTCATCCATAGGCGTGATCATTTTAAAAGTAACACCGCTTGTCACCTGTATAGCACCAGAATAAACGGGGACATTTTCTTCATAAAATTCTGTTGATAATGATTCTAAAGATAAAGGCATTTCTTGTTTATGATCATGATCCCGTACTGTTAAATCTGGTTCTTGAAACTGTTTTTCCACGGTCTTTTTTATTTTTTGCACAACAGGATTTTCCATAACATCTTCAGAATTTTCACGAAAATAAAAAACAGCCGCAAGAATAATATAGATAAAAATCAGATATTTAAATGCTGATCGAAAAGTTTTTTTTAAAATATCATTTTGAATATTATAAAGAATTTTGTTTAGTTCCATAAAAAGCAATTACTGTAATTTAAACAGTAGATATTTTTATTTGTATATTATTTGTACTTGAATTAAATACTATGGAATTTTTATTCCATTAAACATTGGGGGGAAAGCTATGCAAAAAATAAACAATCCGTTTTCTGATGATCGTGTTTTACAAAAATTAACCTTTTCAAATAAGCAAGCTTTTTTCGTTTATGTCTGTATCGGCATCCTTCTTTGTGCATCATAAATCACTTTAATCCTCTCCTCACAATGTACTGACTCTAGCATTTTTAAAATTATGCCCAAATGTTGCAAACCTCAAAAATCTAAAAAAGGGGAAATACCTATGAACAAAGTCATTATCACAGCGCTACTGCTTTGCACTGGAATTATCACGGCTGGATGTGAAAAAACTTATAGCGTTGCAGAATTTAAAAAAGATAAAAATTTACGTGATGAATGGGAAGCTAGATGTGGATTAGCAGGTACCGCAAAAAATTGTGAAAATCTGAGATTAGCCGAAGATGAACTTGAGAAAGAATATTATCAAAACCTTTCCAAAAAACGTCAAGAAGAAGATAAGAAGTAAAAAAACTAAAAAGAAAGAAAAATAGTGGAAAAAAGGGGGCTTTTAAGCACCCTCCAAGAAATTGTCAGGACATACATGAATAGCGGGGCATTTAAATGGCAATAGACAGCAAAAGTATATTTACTAGTATAGATAAAGGTTTAATGGAGCCACTGACAACGGCAATGGATAGCACCATTGGAAATCTTTCATCGGCTTTATCTACACCACTTAAAGCATCCTGTACACTCTACATTATATTTATAGGTTACAATGTCATCTATGGGCGTACTTCCATGCCATTTTGGGATTTTATAGCGACAGCTTTCAAACTCGGCATCATTCTGTCTGTGCCCTAGATTTGTCATCACGGGTTACAAAAAACTAAAACACAGAGCATAATTTAAAAATTGTGCTCACACTTTAAAAACCGAAAGAAAGAAGAGGAAATATCTATGAATAAAGTTCTCATAACAACATTACTACTTTGCACTGGAATTATCGCTGCTGGTTGTGAAAAAACCTATAGCGTTGCAGAATTTAAAAAAGATCAAAAATTGATGGAAGAATGGGGCGCAAGATGTGGATTCACAGGAACTTCAAAAAATTGTGAAAATCTAAGATTAGCAGCACTTGAACTTGACAAAGAACGTCGGGAAAAAGCTGCAGAGAGAATTAGTAAACACAACGAAGAGCTTCGTGATGCTATGGAAAAATTTAAAGCCGAAATGCGAGCTCAACATGAAAAAAATGAAGCTGAATATCAAAAAAGAAAAGCCGAACAAGAAGCAAAAAAACAAGCTGAAAAAACACAAAGTAACGATTAAATCAGAAATAATCAATTTTCAAAAATTTGATAGAATGTGTATGCAATGGCGTTTGACAAAATTACTCTGTTTACCATGATAGACAACACTTTAACAGAACCTGTTGTCAATGTAATGAATGAAACCATTTCAAATCTTTCATCGGCTTTAGCTGCTCCGCTTAAAGTGTCTTGTACAATTTACATTATATTTATAGGGTACAATATCATCTATGGTCGTTCTTCCATGCCCTTATGGGACTTTATAGCGACAGCTTTCAAACTCGGCATCATTCTGTCTGTGCCCTAGATTTGTCATCACGGGTTACAAAAACCTAAAACACAGAGCAGAATGTAAAAATTGTGCTCAACCGCAAAAAACTGAAAGAAAGAAGGGGAAATATTTATGAATAAAGTTTTCATAACAACATTGCTACTTTGCACTGGAATTATCACTGCTGGTTGCGAAAAAATTCACAGTGTAGAAGAATTTAAGAAAGATGAAAAATTACGTGAAGAGTGGACACCTAAATGTATGTGGAAAAAGCCTTCCAAAACAGAATCTCCTCAAAATTGTGAAAACTTAGGAAAAGCACTAGACGAACTTGGAAAAGAATCCTTTCAGAACTATCTAAATAAATATCGTAACAATGACGATAAGAAAAAAACAGAAGAACAGTCTGAAAAACAAGAGAACAGCAATTAAATCATAAAAAAATAAATTCGTATAGAATAGGGAACTATTATGATGAAAAGGTGTCAATATATGACGTATTTACCGTGCTGGACAACAAATTAATGGAACCCCTTGAAAATACAATGGATACCACCATTAATAACCTTTCATCGGCTTTAGGTGCTCCACTTAAGGTGTCTTGTACAATCTACATCGCATTTATGGGTTACAATATCATCTATGGTCTTCTATGCCATTTTGGGATTTTATAGCAACAGTTTTCAAACTCGGCATCATTCTGTCTGTGCCCTAGATTTGTCATCACGGGTTACAAAAAACTAAAACACAGAGCATAATTTAAAA
>NZ_JAQITB010000023.1 GCF_028618515.1 Bartonella sp. ML69XJBT | reverse complement strand
AACTACGAGGCAACGCTGCATTTGTATGCAGCGTTGTTGTTAGGAATAAGCTTCTCTTGAGAGAGTTCTAATGGGAAGCACCCACAGCTAATGGTATAGGGATTCATTTGGATTCTTTCGAAATGCTACATATAAATTTAATGTACCACCCCACAACACACCACCAGTGAACCCACTTAAAAGACCAAAAAGAAGGTTAAAATCAAATGCATATTTCAAATCAGGTACAACCTTGAGAAAAACAATCAATGTGAATTTGATGACAAAAGCGATAAGAATAAATGTCAGCGTCAACGGCGTACCAGGCAGAATAATGAAATCCGTTCCCTCTTTGCGTTTTAAACGCGGCGTAGCACGCCAGAGCAACCAGCCAACGCCAAAGCCGATCATCAGTCCCCCCAACATTGCGATTGCTCCCCAGCTTGGGAACGCCAACTCTTTAATCACATCGCTTGCGCCCAAAAAAAGAAAGACTAACGGCAAGAGAAAAAGGCGGTAAACCTTTATTTCCCTATCTTTCAATGCGATTATTCCCCTCGCAATGAGAAAAATAAGCAAAATCCAAGCCCATAAAGGGGTTCCGGTCAGAATATTAAACAATGACATATTATGCTCCATGGTGTTTCACGCGATAAAAATATTGCATGATGTGAGGAAGATATTTCGAAATAAGCATACCAGCACAAATGAAACCCATAGTGACCAACCAAAGCTGGAAGGTCCATGCAAAAAAAGCCACGAGAAGACCATTGGCAAAAAAGACGATGACCCAAATCCATGTAATATATTTATTGATGAGATAAAAGAGGATATGTTTGCGTTGTTCTTCAGAAATACCAGCAGGCGCATAAAAAATGGTAAAGGGTTTCTTTACCAGCAAGCTCATCAATGAAACCAGAGCAAGTGACAGATAGCAAAAAACTGTGGGGTAGTTCAGTAAAAGTGTAGACCATCCAGTGAAATCATTAACAAACAGAACAATAACTGTCAGAATGTTCGTAATCATCACCGGTTCTCCCTGTCGGATAATTTTAATATTCACAGCAATAATGGACAATAAAAGC
Organism: Bartonella sp. ML69XJBT; assembly: GCF_028618515.1. Taxonomy (GTDB): domain Bacteria; phylum Pseudomonadota; class Alphaproteobacteria; order Rhizobiales; family Rhizobiaceae; genus Bartonella. The sequence continues at coordinate 24,013 of NZ_JAQITB010000023.1, read as the reverse complement.
ACCGTTAAGATAAGAGAGCGTTCGACCAGAGTTAAAACATTTCCATTGATAATCCAAGAGTGAATACTCCACGGAATAAAAGAGATTATTATGTTAAACATGGTGCATCCCCCTTGCAATAATGCGTTATCGCCGCCTCAAGATTCCCAGCTTCAATCTCATGGAGGATAAAAGAAAGGAAGACACTAGAAAGTCACATGATAGCATATTTGCAGGCTCCCATATGCGCGGGGCCAGTGGTACACCCTCTCCCCAATTAGTGCAGAAATGACGTCGCTCTTGGTACTGGACGCGTTACGTCGGTGCTAGCCTTCTCTATTTTTTTGCAGAACAGAAAGCGCGTATCAGGCTTTCTAGCCATACTTAGAGTACGCAAAGTTATTCATCACTCTACAACACCTTAAGCGCGCAATTTTATGTTTTGTATTAAAGGATTTTTGCTTTCAAAATATACGAACAACATCACACAAAGTAGAATAAACAAGCTGCCTCCAACATTAAACCAAACCTTGTTTGTAACCAGCACTGTTGCACCGAAACAGTTAACAATAGCGTGGACAAAAAAAGGCGCACACGCATAAAATTTAGAGCGCGTAACAACACTACGATACGCCAAGCATGTATTGAAAATATGCATGAGTATGACGCTCATTAAAGCACACAAAAAAATACTCGCTTGCGTCCAGGAATAAAAAATTACATATTCACTGGCTAATAAGCTAGATCGAATAATCCAGCCATTATAAACAAGGAAAGGCCCTAGCGCCTTATAAACTAATTCGCATAAACCCCAGCCTATGCCAATATTCAGCGGCAAACGCCACAACAAACTAGGCGAGCACCGATAAAACTTAGTAACTAACCAACGACGCATGGCTTCTTCTGCTACAACAAAAAAAACCGTAAATGTTAAAAATAAAAAAACAAGCGCCAGCCCCTGCTCTGCACGACTCTTGGTTTCAACAATACTCATCATATAAAGCGTTTTTACTACAGATTGCTCCAAAAAAGCAACAAGCCCGCCAGCAATGCAGGTAGCAACAAACCATCCCACAGCACCAGCGACAACCAATTTGAACTTCAGAAAATGATGAAACACACATAGAAGAAAAACAACGCCAAGCACTTGCAGTAAACGTAAGGCATCAAGTTTATGTTCTGTTTCCGAGTAACGCCATACTAACAGAACAATCATCCCAAAAACTATGCCGCTCAACAGCACATTTATCCAACTAAATGTAGAGCGAAAAAATTTATAAATGACAGCGCCATAAATCAAGCCTGCGAGAAGCGAAGCAATAAATAAAACCAACATTATTATGCCCCCTCATTTACTACAGCGTAACTGCTATTTTTCTTCATGGATAATCTGTCTTGCACAAAATCATAAATTTGCCGCATAAGAGCAAACATAAGAATAGTAGCGATTGTATAATGCCCAATTGCAAGAAGTTCTGGCTCAGCGGCCCGCCATGAAAAGCGCGCCCAAGCCGCCAAGCATTGTAAAAGCAGGATAAGAACAAAAAAACGCCATTTCTTGTCAAGGCAAACCACAAGCATTAAAAAAGTTGATAAAAGACTCAGACCTATAATAAACGCATAATATATTACCGTCTCAAGTAAAGAAAGTAAGGCGTCCCTATCAAGACTAAAGGCCCCTTTTAGGATTTTCACAGCTTCTGGTAGAGATGTAAGCAGTGCAAGCCCTATAGCAGCTCCCCAAATCCCCATTCCCACGCCCAGTGCTGCCTCTACACCATTGCCATTATCTTCTGCCACCCAATGAGAGAGCAAAAAAAACTGCATAATCGCCATGCCTATAGGGAATAGACTAACAGCAAAAACAATATTAGGCGTACTATAAGCAGAAAAATCTAAAATCAAACTGCCTATCATACGCATAAACTCGTATAGAAAAAAAACCAAAAGCACATAACAACCAGCGCTTGACCCAATAATCGCCTTCGTACCTTTAAACGCTTTAACCAAAGAGAGTAACCAGCGGTACCCCAATATAAGCGAAAGCGCCAAAACATAATAAGGAAAATAACTCGCAGCGCCATAAACATAAAGAAAAACAAGACACAAAACAACGAGCAAGAAAACCAAATGTTCAACCAATGTTTTTTTCTTCATCAACGGAAAAATAATCAGCACCAGACAAAAAACGGCGCCGATAACAGATAATGTCAATTTGTCAAGCATTATTGTAAGCCTCAGAAATAGAATTTATTAATATTGCATAGCCTGAAGAAATGCCAAACATAGACAAAAGACCAACCGCAAAATGAATTACAAAAGGCAGATAGAAATAGGCCTTGCGCTTATCTTGGAAACCAAGATACATAAAGCGCGTATTTACAACATGCATCAATACAATCATGCCCGCGGCAATAAGATCGCTGATCGCTTGTGAACAAGATTCAAATGCGACATAGCCCACCATTTGTGGTGCCCTATCAACACGGTAATTCAAGTAAAGAAAAAGAGCTGGGAGGGTCTTATAGCACAAATCTAGAACACCCCACAGCCCAGCCCGAAATAAAGGACCTCACGCGCAGCTAATTCTGGCTTATATACGCGAAGCAACCACAAACGCAAAAGCTCCGCAGTTAAAACTGATATCAAAAGGATAAAAAAGGGATAGCTTGCAGCAACCAAACTCATGTAATGCACCACCTGCTGCTGGCTATTATTAGCAACAAACAAAGCAGGCAATGGCAACAAAGAACTCAAATATATAAAATCTGCCCCAATACACAAGGTAGCAACTGCACCACAGAACCCAAGAACTAAATATTTATATAAGTAGTGCTCGTGCAGAATTAAAAGCATGCCAAGATAACATACCAAAAGCAAAGATAAGTCTGGAAGCCCACTTTCACTATGTGGATAAGCGAAGATGATAGCGCAGGAAAGGCCAGCTAGCCCCCCAAAAATGACGCGCTCGCCCAACAAGCCATTGTTTTTAAGGACACGAGGGCTGGAACTTATCCCAAAACTAAGCAACATTCCAAAAATTAAGTCAGACATATAATTTCCTTAAAGCGCCTTGCCCTCCCAAGCATACCAAGATATTATTGCAGGAGAGAAACTCCCTGCTAAGAGGCTGATAGCGTACCCCTTAGCAAGGCCTTTACCTTGTTAAAAAGCCAGGTCAAACAACAATTTCACCACTTAGAGCGAACACAATCCCAACCAACTTTAGCAATACCCGCGGCTGCTCCACGGACCCCGCCTACTATTGCGCCAGAAACTGCCCCTATTGGAGTGGCAGTTCTAGGCTTTATGATAACCAAAGAACTATAGCCTCCTGTCTTCTCACCCAGTTTTCTTTTTAAACGGGTTAATCACGCTAAGCTTCACATTCTTTGATTTAATGTAACGCGCGTACACATAAACAACAAACATCAAACAAATCCAACTTCTAACCATTCCATAGTCATCATCTGTATGAACAAACGCTACATAATAAGAAACAAAGAGGCTAAAAAACAGCTCTGCAAGAACATCAAGGACCAACCAATAATATTTCTTTGTAGTAACAAAGAGAACCATCAAAAATGTCAAAAAAACTTGGCACGTTAGAATAGCGAAACCAAACACTGCATAATCAAACATTTTTTTCACTGCCTCCCTGTTTGCAAAACCTATCTGTTGATAGATTTCTCGAAGGTCTGATAAAAGCAGTGATGACACAAAAAAGACACCTATGGCAAACCCACAGCCAATGCAAATGCTTAAATCTAGCACTGACATAGATTTTTCCTTCAAAGCTTTAGCAATTAGGACATAGCGAGCCACCCCTATCATCAACGGAATAATGAAAAGCAGATAAATATAGCCCGAAAGCTGCAGATCAAAAAAATCTAACAGAAGGTCATCACTCATAACAATAAAACCAGCTGCGATGAAAAAAATGGGGCAACTTGCGATAATGGCCAAACTAAAGCATTTTATATTGTTTACTATATTGGGTATAAATTCAATGCAAAAAGAAAGAAAGAACATAATTATAGCAACATGAGAAGATGTTATCGACACACCGACTATATACTCAAAATACTCAAAGGCATAAATGAGAGGAGGAGCAACCAATGCCGCCACTATGAATGCAACCATATTCTCCCTGCCTAACATGCTTTTTCCATTAATAGCAATAGTTTTGAGGAATAGATACATGACAAACAATAGACAAAAATAAGCGAGCACTAAACCAAACGCGCCCATAGCTCCTCCTGTGCAATATTCCAAACATAAAGGTGGCACCTTTTACAGTACCACCGTTCTAGGCTTTTGATAACCCAAAGAACTATAGCCTCCTGTCTTCTCACCCAGTTTTCTTTTTAAACGGGTTAATCACGCTAAGCTTCACACTCTTTGATTTAATGTAACGCGCGCACATATAAACAACATACATCAAACAAATCCACATTATAACCATTCCATAGTTATCATCTGTATGAACAAACGCTACATAATAAGAAACAAAGAGGCTAAAAAACAGCTCTGCAAGAACATCAAGGACCAACCAATAATATTTCTTTGTAGTAACAAAGAGAACCATCAAAAATGTCAAAAAAACTTGGCCCGTTAGAATAGCGAAACCAAACACTGCATAATCAAACATTTTTTTCACTGCCTCCCTGTTTGCAAAACCTATCTGTTGATAGATTTCTCGAAGGTCTGATAAAAGCAGTGATGACACAAAAAAGACACCTATGGCAAACCCACAGCCAATACAAATGCTTAAATCTAGCACTGACATAGATTTTTCCTTCAAAGCTTTAGCAATTAGGACATAGCGAGCCACCCCTATCATCAACGGAATAATGAAAAGCAGATAAATATAGCCCGAAAGCTGCAGATCAAAAAAATCTAACAGAAGGTCATCACTCATAACAATAAAACCAGCTGCGATGAAAAAAATGGGGCAACTTGCGATAATGGCCAAACTAAAGCACTTTATGTTGTTTACTATATTGGGTATAAATTCAATGCAAAAAGAAAGAAAGAACATAATTATAGGAACAGGAGGAGATATTATGGGCACACAGACTAAGAAATACATGAGGGGAGGAACAACCAATGCCGCCACTATGAATGCAACCATGCTCCCCTTGTATAACATGCTTTTTCCATTAATAGCAATAGTTTTGAAGAATAGATACACGCCAAACCACAGACAAAAATAAACGAGCACTAAACAAAACGCGTCCATAGCTCCTCCTGTGCAATATTCCAAACATAAAGGTGGCACCTTTTACAGCACCACCGTTCTAAGCTTTAAGATAACCCAAAGAACTACATCAAAAGTGCATCAACATCCCACCACCTGAAGTAGCAATAGATTGACCCAAAGACTGTATGCCACACTGGGCAGCAGCCACACCATAACCAGCATAACCGCCTATGGTGTCTCCGAAATAACTGCCTAGACCTCCCCCAAAGCTTGCTGCGCTCATGGCATAACCAGAATTATGCGTAAACCATCCTCCTAGGGCAAAACCACCCAGAAAGCCAACCTTACCACCATACTGGCTACTTTAGTGTATAAATAAATCCTCCCAAGGTTACTTATACCCCGCGCCCGAACGGTTTACCTATAATCAGCCACCGAAACATCTCTGGAGATATGAATGCACTTTCATGCAAGTTCATATTTATAATATAGAGTTACAAAGTCAAGGATAATATGTCAAAAATATGGTATATTTTAGTAAATTGATGCTTACTTATTTTATGTATTTAAACTTAATAGTTTATATTATGAACAATAATAATGAAAGGCAAATAAGATTTTCTTGGTTTACAAAATATACTAAAAGTATATAAATATAATGATAGAGATATTTATTGTTACAATTGCAATCAGAATCATAGATTTAGTTAACCCATTTATATTTCAAGCGATTATTGATCGTATCATTCCGTTTTTGGCAAAATTTGAGAAAAATCATCCGCGCAAGGTCTCTGCTCCGTGACGGCTCACACGCAAAAAAGCCCGCCAAGCGCGGCTTTTAACCGCCTTACAAAACGCCAACAATAAGAATTAGAAAAGTTGTAACAAGATAAATGGTACGGTTGGTGGGATTTGAACCTACGACCTCTGGTGCCACAAACCAGCGCTCTAACCAACTGAGCTACAACCGCATTAAAAAAATCTATCATAATTGTTCACGATTTCGTAAACATTTATTCTTCGCTTATGTGACATAAGGAAGATCAAAAGAGTTTGCAAGCCCCTTTAAAAAAATCCCGCAACTTTTATCAAGAAAAAATCATTTTCTTACAAAGGAAGTGCACGTTTTGCCCAATCTTCAACACTCTGATCGCGATAAGCTTTTATGCTATCAACCCCATCTTGCTGCATAAACTGCAAAATTTCTTTGAGAATATTTACAACAAGACTTGGTCCCTCATAAACCATCCCAGTATACAATTGTACCAAATCTGCACCAGCTTTCACTTTTTCCAAAGCTGTTTGTGCATCTTTTATGCCACCAACGCCAATAATTGCAATGTCCTTCCCTAATTTTTGACGCATTTTTGCCAGTACAATAGTAGAAAGCTCAAAGAGTGGACAACCAGAAAGTCCTCCCTCCTCAGTACTTAAGAGGCTATTTTTAAGTCCTTGGCGTGAAAGAGTGGTATTGGAAACAATAAGACCATCAAAATCAGAACACTGTATTTCTTCAGCAATATCATCCAACTCCTTTTCCGATAAATCAGGAGCAATTTTTAAAAAAATAGGAACAGAAAATCCATGCTTTTCCTTTTGTATACCACGGGCTTGTGAAATCGCATCTATCAAAAGATGTAAACTATCACGCGCTTGTAAATCACGTAAACCTGGTGTATTTGGCGAGGAAATATTCACTGTAAAATAGTCTGCAACATCATAAAAGTGAGCAATACCAGCAGTATAATCGTCAATTTTGTTGATCGTATCCTTATTGGCTCCAATATTGATCCCTACAATACCAAGTTGTTTATATGTTTGAAGTCTTTTGTAAACAATTTGATGTCCATCATTATTAAAACCCATTCTATTAATAATCGCCTCATCTTCTTTTAAACGAAAAAGCCGCGGTTTAGGGTTTCCCGGTTGGGGCTTTGGTGTAACTGTACCAATCTCAGTAAAAGCAAATCCTAAACGTAAAACAGCCTCTATAACCTCTGCATTCTTATCAAAACCAGCAGCAAGACCGATAAAATTTTCAAACTCAAGACCTGCAACAGTCACACATAAACGCTTATCAACGATCTTCTGACAACTGTTCAACCCACTTTTAAGACCTATAATCGCTAAACGGTGCGCATGTTCTGGGTCCAGCATAAATAAAGCAGAACGACCAATACAACGAAAGAAACTCATCAATCCTTCTCCAAAAACAAAACTGATCTACTGCTCCTCACATAAATCTTTTAACATAAAAGATAATTAATAAAGATGGCATATCATCTCAATTAAGAACGTACCACTACTACAAGAAAGTTTATAATATAACTGAAAGTTGATAACAGCATCGTCATTCACGTCTATATTTACACATTTTGAAGAGAAAATGAGCCTTTTGCTTTGAGAAAAAGCTTTCTTAGCTTTTGGAAATTGTTCAGAGATTAAAAAATGAAATCATCTGCAAACACGAGAAGAAAATTTTTGTAAAATAGCTTTTGCCAATGTGTGGTCATAAAAGTTTTATAACGATTTTATAAATTACGCACATTTTTCTACTTTTAGTCAAAAAATCCTAAAACACTTCATTAAAAAAAGCTTTTGTTGTTCTAAACTCAACCAGATACTTAGTTAAATCAAACAAAACCTTTTGTGAATTTTTAATATCTATAATATTCTTGGCAAAAAATTTTAATCTTTGTAGTATAATGTTTACTACGAAAATAAAAACCGCTCTTTCCTTTTTCATCAAAAGCGATAATTAAAATTATCGTATATCTTTTCATAAAGGGGAAAACGCAATGCTTAAAGAATTCAAAGAATTTGCCCTAAAAGGTAATATGATTGACCTTGCTATCGGTGTGATTATAGGAGGCGCTTTTGGTGGCTTGGTCAACTCAGTCGTCAATGATATCTTTATGCCAATCATTGGGCTTATTACAGGTGGGATCGACTTTTCTAATATGTTTATTCAGCTTGCCGGTGAAAAACAAGCAACACTGAGTGCTGCTAAAGCAGCTGGGGCAACCATTAGCTATGGTAACTTTATCACTTTACTTATCAACTTTCTTATTATTGCTTGGGTGCTTTTTCTCTTTGTTAAAGCTATGAATAAACTCCGTCGAAAACAAGAAGAAGAGGAAAGTTCTAAAGAGATGTCTTTAGAAGAACAACTTTTGTCAGAAATCAGAGATCTGTTGGCTAAGAAAAAATGAATTTATCCGTGGTCTGCTGCGTCCTCACATCTTTACGCTTGTGGAGAAAAAAGCCGGCACCATTGTTATATTTACCTGCCTCCAATGTTGCGACAGCTCTTGCATCAAGACGGTCCATAAGAGGCATTTTAGTCCTTTCTTATATAACTTTTATCCACATGCTAATCCCGCTTGTGACGTGCAAGCGAATGATTTTGATTGATTCAACATAGAGAAATTTGAAATGAGAGAATCATACGCTCTTCGGATTGTTAATTCAATATGAATAATAGTGATAAATTATTTATATAAATCAATGATTTGAATGCTTCATGGAACATATGGAAAAAACAATTCCACAGTTGTTCCATGATTGGGTTTTGAAAATAACAAAAGTTGTCCCCCACTTTCTTCTACCATGGCTTTACACATCGGCAGTCCTAAACCAGTTCCAATAAAAGTGCTGTCACCAGATCGCCCATCTTTGCGCTTTATCTGTCCATAAGGTTGTAGTGCTTGTATAATCTCTTCATCACTCATCCCTATACCGTTATCACTCACAGAAATCTTTACACGCTCTTTTTTTTCATAAGAAACATGAACAATAATTTGTCCACCCGATGGCGTAAAACGAATAGCATTGGAAAGAAGGTTCCATATAATTTGTCGAAATGTCTGTTGTGATACACCAATAAATGGTACATGCGTTGGAGCAACAATACGCATAATAATGCCATTATGATTAGCCTGTGTTTCAAGAAATGCCATACTCGCACGCAAACAAGCTATCACATCAAATCCTTCAGATATAAGAGGTGTCTTAATCTGATCATTTGAACTAGAATAATTTGCTTTCGAGCATTCTAGTAATTGATTAATTAATGATAATATATGTTTTCCAGATGAGATAATATCGCGTAAATATCCACGATACCGCTCATTGTCTATCACCCCAAAACGACCATCTCTCATAATTTCGGCAAAACCAATAAGAGCATTCAAAGGTGTCCGCATTTCATGAACAACACCAACTGTTTTATTCTCTTCTGCTCGTTTATCTCTTGGTAAAACTGATCTTGTTATATCACGTAATATAACAGCATAATCGTCTTGTCGTGCCAAAGGTATAATCGTCATAGAAACCCTTATATTTTTGTGACTTTTGGTTACTAAAATAGCTGTCTCATCATGATTAAAAACCTGCTTTTTCTCCTTCATACGAATCAACTTAAAATATTTTTCTACCAAAGATCGGCTTTGTAGGGTGAATAATGAGGAAAATGGCTGTGCTAATAATTCATTTATTTCATAGCCCGTTAGGGCTAAAGTCGCACGACTAACTGATTGAATAAAACCCTCTCCATCCAACCAAAAGACACCATTCGTCGTTGTATCCAACAATGATAAAACAACCGCCGGCTCTTTTATTAGAGCTTGTTTTGGAGTATTTTCTGGTAATGTCTGCGCATTTGGCAACTGAACCACTGTTTCTTTAACGAAATGCGTCCTATTTACAGATGCATGCAATTCTCCACGCAGTCGTTCTGCAATCTCATGAAAAGCTGAACGCTCACTCTCTGAAAGATTCGATGTTTTTATATACGGATCTTTATCTTCTTTCTCTTGTTCTTTTTCTGGTGTTTTCAAAACCCCAAAGCCTCGAAATCCCTTAAGCTGTTGTTGAACATCAAAAATTGGTACAGCAGACAATTCAACATCAAGCCGTTCTCGACAATCATCAACAGTCCATGGCACAATCTGTTGGCTCCAAGGGAGAGCAGCCGCAATAAAGTCACTGAGGACTTGATATCTTTCATCATTAAACTGATGAGCAAGTTCATGAAAACTCAATCCTAAAATAGAGGAAGAAAGGGGACCAACAATTTCAGCTAACTCTTTTGAAACATCACAAAACCGTCCATTCTTATCCATTTTCCAAGTAAACCGTTGTGGCAAAAGTTTTGGCGTAAAATGAAAAGGCTCTTGGTCAGTGTTTAACGCATCCGGTTCTAGTTGCGCATATAAAACTAAAAAATGCGCTGGTTTCATTCTCAAGCGTAGAATACCAACTTGTGTACGAATATCTGCTATGGAGACAATGGTTTTGACTGGCATCTCATCATCAACTGTCTGCAAGAGAATCTTGACCGTTTCATCAATAAATGAAAAACGAGAAGAAGCCTCCAACACTGTTCCATATTCATCAATTATTGCAACGGACGTTGTTGCGTCATCCAATCCAACAATAAGAGAAGCCTTTTCTGCCAGCAAAGATTCTAGCAAAAACACCTTGCCTAAATCCATACTATCAATAGAAGCTATAGAAAATTCAGCTGTGCGCTTTAAACCGTCCAATGTGATAACACTTGTACATGGCGCACTCTTCAATATCTTATGATATTTCGCTTGGTCAAAAAAAGAGCTTTCTTTCATCATGTCAGCGACAGAAGAGAAACCAAAAAAATACGCCGCCGTACCGTTTGACCAAAGAACATTTTTGCAATCAGAAGAAAGAACGAACACCATCTTTCCTCGCATAAAGGCTTGTTTAATTTCTTTACATTCCAGATAATCTAAAAATGCTAAAGACATCTCCAACCCTTCTTTGTATCATTCTACACTCCGCAACAGCAGTCTTAATACAAAATATTGCTTCTATTTTATTATTCCCCATTCTATTTTTTTAATATTTCACAATAAAAAACAAGTGTGCGGTAACACTTGTTCTTATAAAGTCAACCAAACATCAACTCTTAAAATAACAATCGTTCAGTATTTTTAAAGTCATGCATTTTAAAACTGTCTTGCTTAATTATTGTACTCACTGATTAAAATTTCACGTTTCCCAACATGATTAGCAGCTCCAACAATGCCTTTCTCTTCCATACGTTCAACGAGGGAAGCTGCTTTATTATAACCAATTGCAAGCCGACGCTGAATATAAGAGGTAGAACATTTTTTATCACGCATAACAATCTTTACAGCCTGCATATAAAGTTCTTCACCATCATCACCAAGATTTTCTTCTGTAGAAACTCCAGCAACTGAATCAGCAGACTCACTTTCTTTGTTTTCCTCTTCACTATCCGTTACGGTGGCTAAATAATCAGGCTTTCCTTGCATTTTAAGATGTGCAACAATAGATTCAACTTCTGCATCAGAAACAAAGGGGCCATGAACGCGTACAATGCGCCCACCGCCTACCATATGGAGCATATCTCCCTGCCCTAAAAGTGTTTCTGCACCTTGTTCCCCCAAAATTGTACGACTGTCTATTTTTGATGTGACCTGAAAAGAAATCCGGGTAGGAAAATTTGCTTTAATCGTACCAGTAATGACATCAACAGAAGGGCGCTGCGTGGCCATAATAAGATGAATTCCCGCCGCACGTGCCATTTGCGCTAAACGTTGAATAGCATTTTCAATTTCTTTACCTGCCACCATCATGAGGTCGGCCATCTCATCAACAATCACAACAATATAAGGAAGTTGCGTGAGATCCATTGCTTCTTCATGATAAAGCATTTCTCCACTTTCCTTATCAAAGCCTGACTGTACGGTACACATGATCGTTTCGCCTTTTTGTGCTGCAAGTGCAACGCGTGCATTAAAACCATCAATATTACGCACACCTAACTTAGCCATTTTGCGATAACGTTCTTCCATTTCACGAACTGCCCATTTTAAAGCTGTTACCGCTTTTTTGGGATCCGTCACAACGGGCGTTAAAAGATGTGGAATGCCATCATAAACAGAGAGTTCCAGCATTTTAGGATCAACCATGATCAAACGGCACTGCTGTGGTGTCATGCGATAGAGAATCGATAAAATCATTGTATTAATTGCAACAGATTTGCCAGACCCCGTTGTTCCTGCAACCAATAAATGAGGCATTTTCGCTAATTCCGCAATGACAGGCTCACCGTTAATGCCCTTCCCCAAAGCAAGAGCAAGCTTAAATTGGCTTTCACGAAAAGAATTTGATTGAATTAATTCCCGCAAATAAACGGTCTCACGAACCGCATTGGGTAACTCAATGCCAATAACATTGCGTCCAGGAATCACAGCAACGCGTGTAGAAATAGCAGACATCGAACGAGCAATATCATCGGAAAGATTGATAACACGCGATGATTTTACTCCAGCTGCCGGCTCAAATTCATACATTGTCACCACTGGTCCTGGATGAACATGGATAATTTCACCCTTAATGCCAAAATCTTCCAAAACACTTTCCAAAAGCCCAGCACCACGCTCTAATGTTTCTCGCGGGATCATCGTGCCTTCATGAAAAACAGGTTCTTGTAATAAATTGATTGGAGGAAATTCATAAGTATCAGCGTTAAAAGATTGAATATTTGACATAAAAGCAGAATGATAACTGCTTAACAATGTGTTCGCAGATCGAAAGACTTTACCTTTTGGTTTCTCTACAGAAAAATTTTCTGAATTTTTAGCGATACCTTCTGTTGTAGCATCAGTCATATTGTAGGTATTTTGAGGCTCTTTCGTTGCTTTTGCATCGCTTAATCTATCAGAAGAATCTTTAATTATAAACCCAGAATGACGCGTTTGTGTCTCTTGAACTGGTTCATTCTTTTCATGCCTTAAATGAGAAACTTGTTCAATTTCCCGAGTCGTTTCTGCTAGAGATTCTGATGTGATGGAATCGTAAAATTGTGGAAAGCGGTATTCAAGAACACGGTAAAGAGCAGTAATTGACTCATCAAAGGCAGAAGTCGTATCGGATATATTCTCATTTGTGCCATCCATTAATGTTATATCTTCTTCTGAGTTTTTCGCATCAAGCTGTTCCAGTATAAAAGATCCACACTCGAAAAATGCATCATCAGAAAGATGAAAAACAGATTTTGTTTTTTGCACTACATTATTTTCTACTGGTAATTTATGCTCCTCGCTTGCCTTCTCAAACGGTTTATGGACAGCTTGTTGTGATAATTGCTTCAAAACCGTTGCATGACAAATTGATGCTTTTTTTTCTATCGATTGAGAATTGATTACCTTTTTTGCTGAAGGAGAATTTGTTGTGTTTTTATGACAGTGTATAATATTTGTTAGATTTTCCTGCTCTCTCTTTGTAAAGACTTTAAACTGTTTTGCAAAAATTGGATCCGTTTCTATGCGACGACGCAAAATTTCAACTTCTGGTGTTCGCGTAAAACGCACATTTTGTCCAAGGGTAAATGCCTTTTTCCATACTTCCGGATAAGAAAATATCTCAGCAATCTCAGTAGATGCCTGCTCTTCTGCTGTATGTTTTGTAATCTCATCAAAAAAAGATGGCGTAGAAATAGATTTTTTTTTCGAATTGTGCATGGTACCCAACAAATTTATGGCAATGAGAATAATTGCTTCTTCAAAAAGAATGCACAAAGACTATCGTATGAAGGTTAATAACCTTTTGCTAACGGTCACTTTTCAATAAAAAATAATATTGTAATTTCTCTTAATAAAACTTTCTCTATAAATATTGGATAAATTATAAAATTTACAGTGTCATACAGTGATATATTCATTTTTTATAAAGAGAATTCTAAGATAAAAATGCCGAGAAATTGCTCAGACTTCTCTGATTTCATTTCATAAAAACGATTAGTACAAATCATATCATTCGTCAGTATAGGTGTGCGCTTTCAATTCTCTGACCTTGTTGTTATAATAAGCTGATTTCTTTATCTTCGAGAAGATTATCCTTGTTATTTTTGTTTAAAAAGGCTCAAATAGAGCAAAATTTAATAATACAAAAATAGGGAGCGAATCATGTTGAACAAGCGGAAATTTTATATCAATGGTCTATGGGATGACCCAAGCACTCCTAATGATTTTCACGTCATTGATCCATCAACAGAAGAGGCTTGTGCTGTTATTAGCCTTGGCAGCACAAAAGATGCAGATAAAGCAATTCATGCTGCTAAAGCAGCTTTTCAGAGTTGGAAAACAACTCTACCTCATGAACGCCTTAGCTTCGTTGAAAAAATTCTAGAAATCTATGAAAAACGCTCAAGCGATATGGCAAAGACCATTTCCATAGAAATGGGAGCACCTATCGATATGGCACTTAATGCGCAAACCGCAACAGGTAGTTCTCATATTCGCAACTTTATTAAAGCTTACAAAGAGTTTTCATTTCAAAAGGCTTTAATAGAAGGAAATGAGCAAGCAATTCTTCATTATGATCCTATCGGCGTCGTAGGGTTAATTACCCCATGGAATTGGCCTATGAATCAAGTGACTCTTAAAGTTATCCCTGCTCTCTTGGCTGGTTGTACTATGGTCTTAAAACCCTCTGAAATTGCGCCTCTTTCTGCTATGCTGTTTGCGGAAATTTTAGATGAAGCAGCTTTGCCTGCTGGCGTTTTTAATTTAATCAACGGCGATGGTGCTAATGTTGGTGCTTACCTTTCAGCCCATCCAGATCTAGAAATGATCAGCTTTACTGGATCAACCAGAGCAGGAAAAGATATCTCTAAAAATGCGAGCAACAGTTTAAAACGGGTCTGTCTGGAACTTGGGGGGAAAGGAGCAAACATCATCTTTGCTGATGCCGATGCGAATGCTATTCAACGTGGTGCAAAACACTGCTTTTATAATAGTGGACAAAGCTGTAATGCACCAACACGGATGCTTGTGGAACAAAGCATCTATGACGAAGCTATAAAAACAGCCAAAGATATTGCTGAAACGACAAAAGTTGGGGCAAACCATCAAGCAGGAAATCATATTGGCCCAGTCGTATCAAAACAACAATACGACAAAATTCAAGATCTTATCCAATCTGGAATTGATGAAGGTGCAACTCTTGTCGCAGGTGGAATTGGTTTACCAATGGGAATGGAGCGCGGTTATTATGTACGCCCAACAGTCTTTGCTCATGTAAAACCTCATATGCGTATTTTTCGAGAAGAAATCTTTGGTCCAGTTCTCTCAATTATTCCCTTTCAGACAGAAGATGAAGCCATAGCCCTAGCCAATGATACCGAATACGGTCTTACAAATTATAT
Organism: Bartonella sp. ML69XJBT; assembly: GCF_028618515.1. Classification (GTDB taxonomy): domain Bacteria; phylum Pseudomonadota; class Alphaproteobacteria; order Rhizobiales; family Rhizobiaceae; genus Bartonella. The sequence goes on along the minus strand of NZ_JAQITB010000023.1, from coordinate 8,618 downwards.
ACAATCGCAAGATCGTAACAAATGTCGTCGTATCGCTGCACAAATACGTTCTGGTATGGTAGAAGTTAACGGACATGGATTACCCAGTGGAAGTTACTTTGGAGGCGTGAAATTTTCAGGACGTGCTCGTGAAGGTGGTCACTGGGGAATCAAAGAATTTCTTGATACCAAAGCAATTTCATACTGGTAAAAGGATCTTAAAAAAACTTAATAGGAAGCGTATGGTAACACAGCAAATAACGGATGAAGGTGCTCTTGGGCAAAGACTTGATCAGTGGCTTGCTAAACAATATCACAAGGCTCTGTCACGTTCACGTCTGCAAACCCTCATCCGCGAAGGTTATCTTAAAGTTGATGGACAACTTATAAAGGAGCCGAAAACAAAATTAAAACCTAACCAAATCATCGAATTGACAATGCCTGTTCTGCGTGATGCAGAACCTAGCGGTGAAGCCATTGTATTGGACATTCTCTTTGAAGATGATCATATCATTGTTATCAATAAACCAGCTGGTCTTGTTGTTCATCCTGGCAATGGTAATTGGACAGGAACATTAGTTAATGCTCTTATCTACCATTGTGGAAAGAGTTTATCTGGTATCGGTGGTGTTAAGCGCCCTGGTATTGTTCATCGTCTCGATAAAAATACCAGTGGAGTTATGGTTGTCGCCAAAAATGACCTTGCTCATAAAAGCCTTAGTGCCCAATTTTCTGACCACGGACGTACCAGCGCATTAGACCGACGTTACCACGCCTTGATTTGGGGGACACCTCACCGTAATGTTTGGACAATCGATGCATCTCTTGGCCGTTCTCCCCATAACCGAACAAAACAGGCTGTCGTCCATAATCAGCATCCGCACGCTCGCCATGCTATTACACATTTTTCTCTCTTAGAAAAATATGGAACCTATGCAGACTCAACATCTGTTGCTAGTCTTCTGGAATGTCGTCTGGAAACTGGACGTACTCACCAAATCCGTGTTCATATGGCACATATCGGACATCCACTTATAGGCGACACTGTTTATGGCAGTGCTTTTAAAACAAAAACGAATACGCTTCGTCCCATCATTAAGAATGCAATCGATCAATTTAACAGGCAAGCGCTCCATGCAGCCAGCCTAACTTTTCAACATCCGGCGACAGATAAAATTATGTCTTTTTCTTCACCACTCCCCCAAGATATGGCTGAACTTATCGAGCATTTAAAAAAATAAATTGAAACTTTTCATCTTTTCAGGATTTCACAATAAAATATCTCTTTTTGAACAAAATTGAAAATTATGCTAGGATGAAGTTGGAAAGATATTTATAATGTCTGGAAATAGAATTTGCCTTGTAAGGGAATTCGCATAAAAGGAGGGTGCTATATGGCCCATATGAATTTACTATCAGTAACGACAGGTGACAGTGGATTAAATCGTTACCTAGAGGAAGTTCGTCGTTTTCCAATGCTTGAACCAAAAGAAGAATATATGTTGGCTCAGCGTTATCGTGAACATAATGACTTAAAAGCTGCCCATAAATTGGTAACGAGCCATTTGCGTCTTGTGGCTAAGATTGCGATGGGATATCGAGGTTACGGGTTGCCTATTGGAGAGGTTATTTCAGAAGGCAATATTGGGCTTATGCAAGCTGTTAAACGTTTCGAACCGGAACGCGGTTTTAGGCTCGCAACCTATGCCATATGGTGGATTAAAGCGTCAATACAAGAATATGTATTGCGGTCGTGGAGTTTGGTAAAAATAGGAACAACAGCCAATCAAAAACGATTGTTTTTCAATCTTCGTAAGTTAAAAAGTAGGCTTCAAGCCCTTGATAGTGGCGATCTTAACGCAGAACAAGTAAAAGAGATTGCAACCAAATTGAATGTTACAGAAGATGAAGTTGTTTCAATGAACCGCCGACTTAGTGGTGACTCTTCACTCAATGCGCCTTTGCGCACAAAAGCAGGTGAGAACGGTGAATGGCAAGATTGGTTGGTGGATGACACCAACAATCAGGAACAAACTTTAATTGAACAAAGTGAATTGGAAAATCGTCGTTCCATGCTTGCAAATGCTATGGATACCCTAAGTGAGCGTGAAAAGCGGATATTCAAAGCACGTCGTTTAAACGATAAGCCACTAACACTAGAAGAGCTCTCAAATGAATTTCATATCAGTCGAGAACGTGTAAGACAAATTGAAATGCGTGCCTTTGAAAAAGTACAGAATTCTATCCAAGAATCTGCTTTACCTTAAAGTTAAAGGTAGAATCTTTAAAATTAAGTATAAAGCCAATTGTTTGCGCATTCTTAGAATAGAATAAAAGTAGCGCTCTGTTGGCTTTATATTTTTCGATTGATCTATAATGTTTTTTTAATGGGGAAGGTCTTTTTGCTGTCTTTTATCCTATCTCTATTTGTGTTTTATTTTTTTTGACCAAGAACTGTTAGCTTATCTGATTGCGAAAGCCATTGCCCAATCACTTCATTAAAAATAGCTTCCCCTGTTGGTCCTTTTGCGAAAGTTAATTCGTTTATACGTCCGTTTTTATCCGTTAATATCAAACGTACCCAATCCAATTCCCGCATCAATTGTAAATTTCGGTCAAGAAATGGACGATTGCCGCTTAATGCAACAAGAAAAAAATCATCACCAATCTTTGTTGAAACAGTTCTTGCTAAAGCTTGACCAATAGAATGTTCACTTGCTTTAAAAGTTAATGCTTGAACATTGCTTATAGCTTGACCTGAAAATTTATCAGAAGGAATAAAAATAAGATCTATAGTATATGCAGCAGGAAAAGAGACATCAGTATTACGACGTAAAATGAGCCGTAATGATAACCCTTCATCGGGAATTGTTATATCACCTTGTATCGCCGATTCTTCCGGAGTACTCTTCCCATGAGATTCCTTTATAAGTGTCCAACGGACACTCCCCGTTGCTACTTTTTCTATATCATAATTTGTGCGCGCTTGATAAAAAATAGCTTCACCAAACTGTTCAACTGACTGCAAATTGCTGGTAACAACTTTTGAGATTCCTTCTTCATTTACAGTATCTGCTGTTTGATCTAAACCAACATCAATTTCGCTCCCATCCTCTAACAAACGTTTCGTTAACTTTTTCGTGATCGAAAGTGCCTTTGGTAATGCATGAGAAACTTGAAGATTTTCCCTCGGCAATTGATGATTATTTGATATAAATATACGCTTACCAACAAAAAAAATACCAACAGTTAAAATAATAAGACTAGCAACAACAGCAACACTTATCATAATACGTTTTTTCATCGACGAGTGATTAGCACGACGTACAGCTTGAGAAAAAATATATGAAACAATATGTGGATTATCTCTTTGCGAAGAAGGAGCTAAAGGAGAAATTTTTAATATCTCCCCATCAACATGCTGAGAAGCCAAATAATCCTTCATATTGATAGGTTCTGCATCTGGTATCCCTGATGCACAAGGCTCATTAAATACCTTGTTGTTCTTTGAACTTGTAACAGAACTTTGTCTTTCTTCTGTTTCTCTCTCTGAAAATGCATTCCCTTGTGGCGATCTAGAGTTTTGTATGTTCTTATCATCCCCAGCTGTATCTTTAGGGATCCAACCAATAACTGAAGAAAGTCGCTTCTTTTCAACTGCTAAATATTCTTCTTCAACGATTGCAATAGCATTTTGCAAAATCTGTCGTTGTTCATCTGCCATTGCTTGTGGTATTGTCGTTACTACAAATTGATGTTCTAATGTCTCGATAGCTCGTTTATAAATCTGCTTACGTACTTGTGGTATAACATTATTTTGCGCATTGATTGCTTTTTTTAAGATTCCAACGAAATCTACCATATCCTCTATAATCTTTCTCAAACTGAGAAAAAACCCAGTTGTAAAGCCCGAAACGTCTCTCTTTTAGCCTTCTAAATTGATAGTCATTTATATTGTATATTGATACAACTATCGTAATAATTTAAAATGAATATGAAAAATAAACAATGCTCTTTTGCATCTTTCTCTCACTCATTCACAAACCACCTCTTCGTAGAAAAATACGAGAGATAAACCAAGAACCTATATAGAAATTTCAAAATGATCATTAATTTGCAAAAGGATCAGTAATAAGAATAGTATCTTCGCGCTCAGGGCTAGTAGATAATAAAGCTACCCGCGTACCAATCAATTCTTCAATATAGCGTATATACTGGATAGCCTGCACCGGTAAATCTTCCCAGCTTAAAGCATGCGCTGTTGCTTCCTTCCAGCCTTCTAATGTCTCATAAATGGGCTTCACACGGACTTGTGCGCCCATGGAAGAAGGTAAATAATCGATTCTTTTATCATCGAGCTCATAACCAACACAGATTTTAATTTCATCCAAACCATCTAAAACATCAAGTTTTGTTAGTGCTATACCCTGGACACCACAAATTGTTACCATCTGACGTACTAAGACAGCATCAAACCAACCACACCGACGTTTTCGACCAGTTACAACACCAAACTCTTTGCCACGCATGCCAAGAAATTCACCAATATCATTGATTTGCTCTGTTGGAAATGGGCCTTCTCCAACACGTGTTGTATAAGCTTTTGCAATACCTAAGACATAATGTATTGCTCTTGGCCCCATACCTGAACCAGTACATGCTTGTCCAGCAACTGTATTAGATGATGTTACATAAGGATAAGTCCCAAAATCATTATCCAATAAAGCACCTTGTGCACCTTCAAAAAGAACATGCTTTCCCATCCGATCACTGTCATCTAAAAGACGCCACGTACAATCCATAAAGGGTAGAATTTCATCGGCTACTTGCATCAACTCATCATAAAGCGCTTGAGAATCAATCTCCACAACCCCCATTCCACGACGCAAAGCATTATGATGTCGCAAAAGTCGTTCGATTTTAGCCATAAGTGTATCAGCTTCTGCCAAATCCATCACGCGGATAGCACGACGTCCCACTTTATCTTCATAAGCCGGTCCAATACCACGTCTTGTTGTACCAATTTTTAAACCCGACAAACCACTTTCACGAATTGCATCAAGATCACGATGTAAAGAAAGAATCAATGGAGCATTTTCCGCAATACGTAAAATGTCCGGTGTAATTTTTACACCCTGCTCACGTAGTTTTTTTAATTCTGCTACAAAATGATGGGGATCAACGACCACCCCATTACCAATAATGGATAACTTTCCACGAACTAAACCAGATGGTAAAAGCGATAATTTATAACTAACCCCATCAACAACCAATGTGTGTCCTGCATTATGACCACCTTGATATCTCACTACGATATCTGCCCGCTCAGACAACCAATCTACAATTTTACCTTTACCTTCATCGCCCCATTGTGTACCAACAACTACTACATTGGCCATAACTTTCTCCGTCGTGTTTTGTCAAATAAAACCAGCATTCAAAAACAAACGCTTCTTTATAACGAAAGCTTCGAACAAGTGCGACTCTTCATTTTGACTTTTTCCCAATCTTCAGGTGATTAAATTTTCAAATTTACGATAATAAAAGCAAAAAATACTCCGCTATAGAATATCGCTTCATTCTCAATCCGGCATTTGAAAATTTGTTTCTTTGACAAAAGGATATGGAAGATTGGACAACCTTCCATATTCTTCTTTTAAAAAATGTGTTACAAAAATCCTCAAAAGTTCATTAAAGTCGGGCTTTTTCAACCTGAAATGCCCATTCAAGCCACTGTGTTAAAATTTCAAGATCAGAAGACTCAATTGTTATGCCTGTCCACACTCGCAGTCCTGGAGGAGCCTCTCTATACGAACCAATATCATAAGCAGCTCCTTCCTCATCAAGACGATTCACTATCGCTTTGATAAAAGATACCCGTTTTTCAGTATCCAAAGAAGTAATCACTGGGTCGACAATATCTAAACAAACAGAGATATTAGAGCGTACTTTAGGATCTTTAGCCAAATATTCTAACCACGGTGTTTTGCAAACAAAAGCATCAAATACAGCAAAATTTTTCTCAACACGTGCTCTTAGCGCCGGTGCACCACCCAGAGACTTTGCCCATTTTAATCCATCAAGAAAATCTTCAACACAAAGCATAGAAGGCGTATTGACTATCTTCCCTCTAAAAATATCTTCATTCAACTTTCCATTTTTTGTCATATAGAAAAGTTGAGGCATCGACCAAGTTGGAACATGATTCTCAAGACGTTCAACAGCACGAGGACTTAAAATCACCATACCATGTGCTGCCTCACCACCCAAAACTTTTTGCCATGAAAAAGTAACAACATCTAATTTTGAAAAGTCAAGATATTGCCCAAAAGCTGCAGATGTAGCATCACAAATTGTTAATCCAGACCGCTTTTCTGGAATAAAATCCGCATTAGGAATACGCACACCAGAAGTTGTCCCATTCCATGTAAAAACAACATCACGATCAAAATCAAGTTGTGTTAAATCTGGTAACTCACCGTAAGGTGCCTCAAAACAACGCACATCAGAAAGCTTTAATTGCTCAACAACATCTGTGTTCCACCCAAAACCAAAGCTTTCCCATGCCGCCATATCTACGCCACGCTCACCTAATAAAGACCATAGCGACGCCTCAACAGCACCAGTATCTGAACCAGGAATAATCCCTATACGATGATCCGAAGGAACTTCAAGAACCTCACGGGTTAAATTAATAACTTCAGCAAGTTTTAATTCTGCTTCTTTCGATCGATGTGAACGCCCAACTAATGCATTTTTAAGAACTTCAAAAGTCCATCCAGGTCGTTTACTACAAGGACCTGAAGAAAAATTAGGATTATTTGGACGACAATTTGGTTTTTTAAACATGATCAGTATTTCTCCCCTTTTAGATGGCTTGTCTCTCTTTAAAGAAAAACGAATTATTATAAAGACTGAAGCCAATAGTCCCTTTAAACAAAATCAAAAATGCTTTCTCTTTATTTTGCAAGCTTAAAATACCCAGAAACCTTGTAAAAAATATCCCCCTTAAATCATGCTTCTCATATGATTCTTTTAAAAGATCCCCTCGCGTTATCACCACGATAAGATAGCATTTTCAAGGTACAGTAACGTATCATAATATAGCTAGCAAGTTTATTTTATAACAAAGGGTCATTATAATTACCTGGAATATGGAGATAAACTCATAAAAAATTCATTATTTTTCTTTTGGTGACTGGACAGATAAAATTTTAATGTTATAACCGCACACGTTTCACGTGTTTTGTGAAACGTGCCCAGATAGCTCAGTTGGTAGAGCAGCGGACTGAAAATCCGCGTGTCCGTGGTTCGAATCCGCGTCTGGGCACCATTTTTTGCTTTTAACGCATTGAAATATATAGATTTTTTTCTTTAAATAACGATTTTTAGACCACCTTTTAGTCCACCTATTACAGTTTATACAATTTTATCTAATTTGTTGTTATTTGTTCCTTATTTTTCTCTGGAGTAAAGGCTAAGATCTCTTTCTTTCTCCACCTCACTGCTCTCCCTAGCTTGTATGGCTTTGGAAATACACCTTGAAGCACCCAATTGCGAATCGTTGTTGTGGATACACTAAAAAGCTGCGCACATTCACGGGTTGTTACATATCTATCACCATCATCAAATATCATCTCATTACCTTTCTATTTTTTATGTTATGTAAATGGGTGGGGGTGCTGGGAGGAGAAAGCACCCCCATAGGTTTAAGCAGCTTTTGCCAAAATCTTTTGCATCTCTTGTTCTATTTCTTCTAAAAAGATCTCGACCGCTTTATTGATCGCTTCAATGTGTTCCTCATCACGATTGATACGTTTGATTTTCATTCTCAAACTAGTAGATTTCCCTACAAAGTTTGGGTTATAGCTCATGAAATGACACCATTTACGTCCCGTGCAACCCATTTGGAATTGCATTTGTGCGATATATTCAGGCTTGATAGTGTCATCTATAAAAAAGCGTAGATGGTTTGGTGATTGTAGGCATTTAATCTCAATTAAACCGTCCTCACCAATAAGCCCATCAGGACTAGCACCAGCCATTTGGATTGTCGGATGTTGGATGAATCCACACCTTGTGACCTCTGTATCATAAATGAATGCATATTCTCTCAAGACATCTTCTTCATGTTCAATGCCCCATTGCATAGCTGGCGTTATATAAGATTGGCTTATTTCCTCTGTTCATCGCTCCGTCATAAGCTTTATTTTGTACTCCTCATATTTGCTTGTAGGTAAACCTTTTGCTGTCTTACTAAGTACGTTATAAACGTTTGAAGCGGTGACTTTCCCTAACCGTGCTTGAAACCATTCTGCTGTTCTTTGTTCCATTTCACACCGCCGTTTGTTGCTCTTGTTGTGCTTTATTTATTTGCAAGCGTTGCTTTTTTTTCAAAGCAAACAAAACAGCTTGGGCTTGTTTATAAGACATCTGTGTGAGATTTTTTATGCCTATAAAAGAAAGAATATCGCTTTCCTTTGCTTGTGTCTGTTCTATTAATTCTCTGATTTCATTCATTTGTTCCGGTGTGACACCTGCTATGAGCGTGTTGCCATCAGTATCATCTTCATCACTGGTCACATTAAGAAGCATGCCTAAAAGATATCTGCGTGCATAAGTAATCGTGGAACCAACAG
>NZ_JAQITB010000022.1 GCF_028618515.1 Bartonella sp. ML69XJBT | reverse complement strand
TTTAAAGCAGAGGCCTACATTTTAACAAAGGATGAAGGTGGTCGTCATACTCCCTTTTTTACGAATTATCGTCCTCAGTTTTATTTCCGCACCACTGATGTTACAGGGATTGTGACGCTACCAGAAGGTACGGAGATGGTTATGCCAGGTGATAATGTTGCGATGGATGTTTCATTGATTGTTCCTATTGCTATGGAAGAGAAACTTCGCTTTGCTATTCGTGAAGGTGGTCGTACTGTTGGTGCCGGTATCGTTTCTAAGATCATTGAGTAAGTAATGCTCTTTGAGGGGATTTGATGGTATGATTTAATAAAAAGTTAGGGGTATAGCTCAGTTGGTAGAGCGGCGGTCTCCAAAACCGCAGGTCGCGGGTTCAAGCCCTGCTGCCCCTGCCAGAGAGAAATGAGTTTTAATTATTGGAGGTGGTTTTTTTACTGCCTTACTCTCTTTTTTTTCTATGGGGCTTGTTTTTTTGTGTGTGAATCGTTATTGAATAGAGAATGAGGAAGCTGCATAAGGTGCATAAGGTTTAAGATTGCCTTTTCGCATTTTTGTTGTATTTATTTTGTTGTATAAACACAATAAAGCTAGAAAGAGTATAGTGTGACTAATGGCATCTAAAACCAATCCGATTACCTTTTTAAAGCAGGTTTATGCAGAAACAGTTAAGGTGAAGTGGCCTACGCGTCGTGAAACAGTGATTTCGACTGTTATGGTGTTGTTAGTAACGACATTAGCTTCGGCTTTCTTTTTTGTTGTGGATCAAATTATGCATTTTGGTGTTTGGCGGGTTATTGATCTTCTAAAATATCTTTTTAGTTGAAAGTGCAAGGAAGTGTGACTGTGGCTACTCGTTGGTATATTGTTCAGGCATATTCAAATTTTGAAAAGAAGGTAGCGGAAGCTATTGAGAAGGAAGCAAAACAGAAGGGGCTTGATCATCTGTTTGAAAAGATTTTTGTTCCCACAGAGCGTGTTGTAGAAGTTCGTCGTGGACGCAAGGTTGATGCTGAGCGGAAATTTTTTCCTGGTTATGTTCTTGTTTGTGCTGAATTGACAGATGAGGTTTATCATCTCATTAAAAATACACCTAAAGTGACGGGTTTTTTGGGGTCAGATTCACGTCCCATTCCCATTTCTGATCGAGAAGTTGAGCAAATTCTTAAACAGGTTCAAGAAGGCGTTGATACTCCGAAATCTTCTGTATTGTTTGAAGTAGGAGAGCAGGTTCGCGTTGCTGATGGTCCTTTTGTTTCGTTTAATGGTATTGTTCAAGAGGTTGAAGAAGAGCGCTCTCGCCTTAAGGTCGAGGTGCTCATTTTTGGGCGTCCTACGCCTGTTGATTTAGAGTTTGATCAGGTTGAAAAACTCTGATGAGACTTAAAGTGGTTTTTATCACTTTGAGTAATTGGTGGGAGGTGATTTATGGCTTTTGTCAGCTTAATGAACCGAACCACTCAACTGCAGCAGGTGTCGGTCAAGTAAGTGTCCGTATACCAGTAAAATTGAAGGCAGATTGTTATGGCAAAAAAAAGTATAGGTCAGCTTAAGTTGCAGGTTCCTGCAGGAGCTGCTACTCCATCTCCACCGATTGGTCCAGCTCTTGGTCAGCGCGGTATTAATATTATGGAATTTTGTAAGGCATTTAATGCAGCTACACAAGAAATGGAAAAGGGTGCACCGATTCCAGTTGTGATCACTTATTACCAAGATAAGTCTTTTACCTTTTCTTTAAAGACTCCTCCTGTATCCTTTTTCTTAAAAAAGGAAGCAAATTTAAAATCTGGTTCAAAAGAGCCTGGTAAAGTATCTGTAGGGAGCATCTCGCGCGATAAGGTACGTTCAATTGCAGAAGCAAAGATGAAAGATCTTAACGCAAATGACATTGAGTCAGCGATGCGTATGGTTGAAGGTTCGGCTCGCTCTATGGGCTTGGAAGTGGTGGGCTAATGTTATGGCAAAACTAGCAAAGAGAATAAAAAATATTCGCAAAGATGTTGATTTTAATCAACTTTATGCTTTAAATGATGCTGTTTCGATGGTTAAGGAGCGTGCAGTTGCTAAATTTGACGAAACAATTGAAATTTCAATGAACTTGGGTGTTGACCCGCGTCATGCAGATCAAATGGTTCGAGGTGTTGCTCATTTGCCCAATGGAACGGGGCGGAATGTTCGTGTCGCCGTTTTTGCGCGTGGGGATAAGGCTGATGAGGCTAAAGCTGCGGGTGCGGATATTGTAGGGGCTGAAGATTTATTTGAAAGTATTAATGGAGGGACGATTGATTTTGATCGTTGTATCGCAACACCGGATATGATGCCTCTGGTTGGTCGTCTTGGTAAGATTCTTGGTCCACGCAGTTTAATGCCAAATCCAAAAGTTGGTACTGTGACACTTGATGTTTCTGGTGCTGTTAAAGCTTCTAAAGGTGGTGCTGTTGAATTTCGTGTTGAAAAAGCTGGTATTGTACATGCTGGTATTGGTAAGGCTTCTTTTGGGGTTGAAAAAATAGTAGAAAATATTAAAGCTTTTGCCAGTGCTGTTATTAAAGCCAAGCCGCAAGGTGCAAAAGGTGAATATATTAAACGTGTTGCAGTTTCTTCAACTATGGGGATTGGGGTTAAAGTTGATCCTACAACAGTTCGTTCAGAGTGAGTTTAAACAGATTTATAATTTGGTTTGGGGTGTATGAATATCAAAATTATATTTTAAAATATCGATTTTTATCGGTATTTTGTTATCTAGGCTTTATCGAGCTTAGGTTATACCGGAGGAAATTCCGGAATATCCTGTCCGAGATTGTGGGTGATGCTATTGGAGTATCTTAATCAAAAAAACCTACATGAGACTGGGGTAAGAACTGAGAGTTAAAAGACTTAAAGGGTTTGAGCCAGGGTTGCCTTTAATCGCTGTGCGTGAAAAAGGGGACAGGATCCTCATCGGTGGCATAAGATATTTTATGTTATCAAAGGTAACCAACGGGTTTGTTTTAAGCAAATCTGTTAAATGGAGAGAGACAGTGAATAGAGCGGAAAAACGCGAATTTGTTACATGGCTTAACGAGGCTTTCCAGAAGTCTGGTTCTGTTGTTGTTGCACATTATTCCGGTCTGACAGTTTCGCAGATGAACGATCTTCGTTCAAAAATGGGTGAAGCTGGCGGAGCCGTTAAAGTCGCCAAAAACCGTCTTGCTAAAATCGCTCTTCAGGGCACGGAATCTGAATCAATAGCGTGTCTGTTTACGGGACAAACGCTTATTGCTTATTCGGAAGATCCAATTACAGCACCGAAAGTTGCTGTTGATTTTGCGAAAACCAATGACAAATTTGTCATCCTTGGCGGTTCAATGGGTGCAACAATTTTGAGTGTAGATGCTGTGAAGTCATTGGCTTCATTGCCTTCACTAAACGAATTGCGTGCAAAACTTGTAGGTATGATTTCTACTCCTGCAACCCGTATCGCACAGGTTGTTAATGCACCTGGTGGTCAGGTCGCACGTGTTATTGGGGCATATGCTCAGGAGAATAAAGCGGCTTAAGACTGTTTTGTATTCATACTTATGGAAGAGTTTTGGTGCTTTTCTATTTTTTTTGAATAAGTTTAAACAATGGTTCAAATCTTTTAATTGAAGGAATTTAAAAATGGCTGATCTAGCGAAGATCGTAGAAGACCTTTCTAACCTAACCCTTTTGGAAGCAGCAGAGCTTTCTAAGTTGCTTGAAGAAAAATGGGGTGTTTCGGCTGCTGCTCCTGTAGCTGTAGCTGCTGTTGCTGGTGCTGCTGCTCCAGCTGCTGAAGAAAAAACAGAATTTGATGTTATTCTTGTTGAAGGTGGTGCGCAAAAAATTAATGTTATTAAGGAAGTTCGCGCTCTTACAGGCCTTGGTCTTAAAGAAGCTAAAGATTTGGTGGAAGGAGCACCTAAACCTATTAAAGAGGGTGCTTCTAAAGACGAAGCAGAAAAAATTAAATCTCAACTTGAAGCTGCTGGTGCTAAAGTTGAGCTTAAATAAATTTGATTTTATCGGCGAGCATTTATGTTCGCCGATTTCCTTTCTTCTAACGAGAAGGGAAATGATTAATGAAGAACTTTTCCCAGCTGTCCAGTAGTTGTTGGGAGTGGTTTTTGCTCTTAGTCCCTCATTGTAGAGCTCATTGAATAGATGTTTTTTATAAGTGGGACAAGTTGGTAGTGCCCTTATTGGGTAGCAAGTGAACTGATCTGCATATGCAGGTTAATGATATAAGGCTTTCAAGGTGTAGTCTACCTTGAAGAGTAAAGATCAAGGAGCGACGATGGCTCAGACCCTAGCGATGATGTCTCAATTCAATGGTCGTAAGCGCGTACGCAAATTTTTTGGTAAGATTCCTGAAGTAGCAGAGATGCCGAATCTTATTGAGGTTCAAAAAGCGTCATACGATCAGTTTCTCATGGTTGAGGAACCAAAAGGTGGACGACCAGATGAAGGTTTGCAAGCTGTTTTTAAATCGGTATTTCCTATTTCGGATTTTTCCGGTACAGCTATGCTTGAATTTGTTGGTTATGAATTTGATTTACCAAAATTTGATGTTGAGGAATGCCGTCAGCGTGATTTGACTTATGCTGCACCATTGAAAGTGATATTACGTTTAATCGTTTTTGATGTTGATGAAGATACTGGCTCGAAGGATATCAAAGATATTAAAGAGCAGGGCGTTTATATGGGCGATATGCCTTTAATGACGACGAATGGTACCTTTATCATTAATGGTACAGAGCGTGTTATTGTTTCACAGATGCACCGTTCTCCTGGTGTCTTTTTTGATCATGATAAGGGGAAGTCCCATTCATCGGGGAAGTTTCTTTTTGCTGCGCGTGTTATTCCTTATCGGGGTTCTTGGCTTGATATTGAGTTTGATGCGAAAGACATCATTTATGCCCGCATTGATAGGCGACGTAAGATTCCTGTTACGAGTCTTTTGATGGCATTAGGCATGGATGCATCAGATATTTTGTCGACGTTTTATAAGAAAGTGACTTATGAGCGAGATGGAGATGGGTGGCGTATTCCTTATTCTGTTGATCGCTTTAAAGGAATGAAGCTCGTTTCTGATCTTGTTGATGCAGACAGTGGAGAAGTTGTTGCTGAGGCTGGTAAAAAGCTAACGGTTCGTATTGCAAAGTCTTTAGCTGAAAAAGGTCTAAAAGCAGTTAAAGTCAGTGAGGATGATTTATTAGGGTGCTATTTAGCAGAAGATATTGTTAATTATCAGACAGGCGAGATTTATCTTGAAGCTGGCGATGAAATTGATGAGAAAATATTAAAGGTTTTATCTGATGTTAATGCGGATCAGATCAATATCCTTGATATTGATCACATGAATGTTGGAGCATATATCCGCAATACTTTAAAAGTGGATAAAAATGAAAGTCGACAGGATGCATTGTTTGATATTTACCGCGTAATGCGTCCAGGTGAGCCACCAACAATCGATACAGCAGAAGCTATGTTCCATTCATTATTTTTTGATCCTGAGCGTTATGATCTTTCTGCTGTTGGGCGTGTTAAGATGAATTTACGTATGGATCTTGATTGTCCAGATACTGTTCGCATCTTGCGTCAAGAAGATATTCTTGCTGTTGTTAAGATGTTGGTTGAATTGCGTGATGGTCGTGGTGAAATTGACGATATTGATAATCTTGGCAATCGTCGTGTTCGTTCTGTTGGGGAATTGATGGAGAATCAATACCGCATTGGTTTATTGCGCATGGAGCGTGCGATAAAAGAGCGTATGTCATCGGTTGAAATTGATACAGTCATGCCGCAGGACTTAATAAATGCAAAGCCTGCTGCTGCAGCGGTTCGCGAATTTTTTGGTTCTTCGCAATTATCGCAGTTTATGGATCAAACCAATCCATTATCAGAAATTACCCATAAACGCCGTCTTTCTGCTCTTGGTCCGGGCGGTTTGACTCGTGAGAGAGCAGGTTTTGAAGTTCGTGACGTACATCCTACGCATTATGGTCGTATTTGTCCAATTGAAACGCCTGAGGGACCTAATATCGGTTTGATTAATTCCTTAGCGACATTTGCACGTGTCAATAAATATGGTTTTATTGAAAGTCCATATCGTAAAATTGTTGATGGTAAAGTAACAACAGAAGTTATTTATCTCTCTGCTATGGAAGAATCAAAGCACTATGTAGCACAGGCTAATTCTTCATTAGATAGTGAAGGGCGCTTTACAGAAGAATTCGTTGTTTGTCGTCATGCTGGTGAGGTTTTGATGGCACCGCGTGATCATGTAGATTTGATGGATGTTTCCCCAAAGCAGCTAGTTTCGGTCGCAGCAGCTCTTATTCCGTTTTTGGAAAATGATGATGCCAATCGTGCACTGATGGGATCGAATATGCAACGTCAGGCAGTACCTCTTGTACGTGCTGAAGCACCTTTTGTGGGTACGGGAATGGAATCTGTTGTTGCACGTGATTCTGGTGCAGCTGTGAGTGCAAAGCGGAGTGGTATTGTTGATCAAGTTGATGCAACCCGTATTGTTATTCGTGCAACAGAAGATTTAGATCCTTCAAAATCTGGCGTTGATATTTATCGCTTACAGAAATTTCAGCGTTCTAATCAGTCTACTTGTATTAATCAGCGTCCTCTTGTGCATGTTGGGGATCGGATAGAAAAGGGGGATATTATTGCAGATGGTCCCTCCACGGATCTTGGTGATTTAGCTCTTGGGCGGAATGTGCTTGTGGCTTTTATGCCTTGGAACGGATACAACTACGAAGATTCCATTTTGTTATCTGAACGCATTGTTGCCGATGACGTCTTTACTTCGATTCATATTGAGGAGTTTGAAGTTGCGGCACGGGATACAAAGCTTGGTCCTGAAGAAATCACCCGCGATATTCCTAATGTTGCAGAAGAAGCATTAAGGAATCTTGATGAAGCTGGCATCATCTATATTGGTGCTGAAGTTCAACCTGGTGATATTTTGGTTGGTAAGATTACACCAAAAGGTGAAAGTCCCATGACCCCAGAAGAAAAGCTTTTGCGCGCGATTTTTGGGGAAAAGGCTTCGGATGTTCGTGATACTTCTATGCGAATGCCGCCAGGAACTTTTGGAACTGTGGTTGAAGTTCGTGTTTTTAACCGTCACGGTGTAGAAAAAGATGAACGTGCAATGGCAATTGAACGTGAGGAAATCGAGCGTTTGGCGAAAGACCGTGATGATGAACAGTCAATTCTTGATCGCAATGTTTATGCACGTCTTGCCGATATGTTGGCAGGTAAAGTAGCGGTAGAAGGACCGAAAGGTTTTGCAAGCAGTAAGAAGCTTGATAATACGATAATGGGTCAGTATCCGCGCTCACAATGGTGGCAATTTGCTGTTGAGGATGAAAAGCTTCAGAATGAAATTGAGGCTTTGCGCAAGCAATATGATGAATCAAAGGAAGCCTTGCAACGTCGCTTTATGGATAAAGTTGAAAAGGTCCAAAGAGGAGATGAAATGCCTCCTGGTGTCATGAAAATGGTGAAGGTTTTTGTGGCGGTAAAACGCAAAATCCAACCAGGTGATAAAATGGCGGGACGTCATGGTAATAAGGGGGTGGTATCTCGTATTCTTCCAGTAGAAGATATGCCATTTCTTGAAGATGGAACCCATGCTGATATTGTTTTGAATCCGCTTGGTGTGCCTAGTCGTATGAATGTTGGGCAAATTCTTGAAACGCATCTTGGTTGGGCATGTGCTGGCATGGGCAAGAAGATTGGCGATTTGCTAGAGTTATATCAAGAGACTGGGGATATCCTGCCTCTGCGTCAGCGTATCGAAAATCTTATGCCTGATAATGATCATAATGAACCAGTCCGTCAGTATGATAATGAAAGCCTCTACAAATTGGCGCAGCAGATGAAAAAAGGTGTTTCAATCGCAACGCCTATTTTTGACGGAGCGCATGAAGCTGATATCAATATGATGCTGGAGGATGCAGGTTTGGATAGCTCGGGTCAAGTTACGCTTTACGATGGTCGTACTGGAGAGCCTTTTGATCGTCCGGTGACAGTGGGTTATATTTACATGTTGAAGTTACACCATCTTGTTGATGATAAAATTCACGCGCGTTCGATTGGGCCATATTCGCTTGTTACACAGCAACCATTGGGTGGTAAGGCGCAATTTGGTGGTCAGCGTTTTGGTGAAATGGAGGTTTGGGCACTTGAAGCTTACGGTGCTGCATATACTCTACAGGAAATGTTGACAGTTAAATCGGATGATGTTGCTGGTCGAACAAAAGTTTATGAGGCAATTGTGCGTGGTGATGATACATTTGAAGCTGGTATACCTGAGAGCTTTAATGTGTTGGTAAAAGAAATGCGTTCACTTGCTCTCAATGTAGAACTTGATGATGCACGTGAACTTATTGCGCAGCGGGCATTATCTGATACATCGGAATAATAATTCAAAGAGCGCGCTGGAAAGAGTGCGCTCTGGTTGTCTTGAGAGGCTAAATCAAGAAACTTTTATGAAGAGAGCACAGACAGTTTTAAAAAGTAGAAATAGGCTTTAAATAACATCTGTGATAAAACAAATGAGATATTACAACAGGTTCTAAGAATCTTTGAAGGAGAACGGCATGAACCACGAGGTCATGAATCTTTTCAATCCTCAAGCGCCAGCGCAGACATTTGACTCTATTCGTATTTCCATTGCGAGTCCTGAGAAGATTTTGTCTTGGTCATACGGTGAGATCAAGAAGCCTGAGACGATTAATTATCGGACTTTTAAGCCAGAGCGTGATGGTCTTTTTTGTGCGCGTATATTTGGTCCGATTAAGGACTATGAATGTCTATGTGGTAAATATAAACGCATGAAATATAAGGGCATTATTTGTGAGAAATGCGGTGTAGAAGTGACACTTTCGCGTGTGCGTCGTGAGCGCATGGGCCATATTGAGCTTGCAGCACCTGTTGCTCATATTTGGTTTCTGAAATCATTACCAGGGCGTATTTCTACGCTTTTAGATTTAACTTTGAAGGATATTGAGCGGGTTCTCTATTTTGAGAATTATATTGTAACAGAACCCGGTTTGACATCCCTTAAGCTTCATCAACTTCTTTCCGAAGAAGAATATATGCTTGCTATTGATGAGTTTGGGGAAGATCAATTTACGGCTATGATTGGTGCTGAAGCTATTTATGAGCTTCTAGCAGGTATGGAATTAGAGAAAATAGCCAATGATTTGCGCGTTGAATTGTCTGAAACAACGTCGGAATTAAAACAAAAAAAACTGATTAAACGGCTTAAAATCGTTGAGAATTTTCTGGAATCTGGCAATAAACCAGAGTGGATGATTATGAAAACGATACCAGTTATTCCACCTGATTTACGTCCATTGGTTCCACTTGATGGTGGGCGATTTGCGACCTCAGATTTGAATGATCTTTATCGTCGTGTCATAAATCGTAACAACCGTTTAAAGCGTCTGATTGAACTGCGTGCTCCTGGAATTATTGTACGTAATGAGAAACGTATGGTACAAGAAGCCGTTGATGCATTGTTTGATAATGGTCGGCGTGGGCGTGTAATTACTGGGGCAAATAAGCGTCCATTAAAGTCTCTTTCAGATATGCTAAAGGGTAAACAAGGACGTTTCCGTCAAAACTTACTTGGGAAGCGTGTTGATTACTCAGGACGTTCTGTTATCGTGACAGGTCCTGAATTAAAACTACATCAATGTGGTCTTCCTAAAAAAATGGCTCTGGAATTATTTAAGCCTTTTATTTATGCACGGCTTGATGCGAAGGGGTATTCGTCAACTGTAAAACAAGCCAAGAAGCTTGTTGAGAAAGAACATCCTGAAGTTTGGGATATCTTGGATGAAGTGATTCGTGAGCATCCTGTTTTGCTTAATCGTGCGCCGACATTACACCGTCTAGGGATTCAGGCTTTTGAACCTGTCTTGATTGAAGGCAAAGCTATTCAGCTTCATCCATTGGTATGTACGGCTTTTAATGCGGATTTTGATGGTGATCAGATGGCGGTTCATGTTCCGCTTTCTCTTGAAGCACAGCTTGAAGCCCGTGTTTTGATGATGTCAACCAATAATATCCTTCATCCAGCCAATGGTGCCCCGATTATTGTTCCATCACAGGATATGGTTCTTGGTCTTTACTATCTTTCGATTGTTTCTGAAAAAGAACCAGGAGAGGGAATGGCTTTTGCCGATATGGGTGAACTCCATCATGCTTTGGAAAATAAGATTGTAACGCTTCACACGAAGATAAAAGGTCGTGTTAAAAATATAGGCAAAGATGGAAAAGAGGTTGCTAAACTTTATGATACAACACCTGGTCGCTTAATTATTGGAGAGCTCTTACCAAGAAATCCAAATATCTCATTTGATACTGTCAATCAAGAGATGACTAAAAAGAATATTTCTAAAATGATTGATCAGGTTTATCGGCACTGTGGGCAGAAAGAGACAGTTATTTTCTGTGATCGTATTATGCAACTTGGCTTTTCTTATGCGTGTCGTGCGGGGATTTCATTCGGCAAGGACGATATGGTTATTCCTGATAGTAAGTCACGTTTGGTTGCAGAGACAGAAGCTTTGGCTAAAGAATATGAGCAGCAATATAATGATGGTCTGATTACGCAAGGTGAAAAATATAACAAGGTTGTAGATGCGTGGGGTAAATGTACGGATCGCGTTGCCGATGAAATGATGAAACGCATTCAGTCCGTTGAATTTGATCCTAAAACGGGTCGTCAGCGTCCAATGAATTCTATTTATATGATGTCGCATTCTGGTGCACGTGGTTCTGCCAACCAGATGAAACAGCTAGCTGGTATGCGCGGATTAATGGCAAAGCCATCGGGTGAAATTATTGAAACCCCCATTATTTCAAACTTTAAAGAAGGGCTAACTGTTAACGAATACTTCAATTCGACACACGGTGCTCGTAAAGGGCTTGCTGATACTGCATTAAAAACAGCTAACTCTGGTTATCTTACACGGCGTCTTGTTGATGTTGCACAGGATGCTATTATTTCAGCTGTTGATTGTGGTACTGCAAAGGGGCTCACTATGCAGCCGATTGTTGATGCAGGGCAAATTGTTGCGTCTCTTGGGCAAAGAATTCTGGGGCGCACAGCGCTTATTGATATTTTGCATCCGGCTTCTGGAGAGGTTATCCTTGAAGGTGGAGCAATGATTGAGGAAGCTGATGTTGCTAAGATTGAAGAAGCCGGAATTCAATCTGTTCAAATTCGTTCTGCTTTAACATGTGAAACGCGTCTTGGTGTTTGTGCCAAATGCTATGGTCGTGATTTGGCGCGTGGGACACCAGTTAATCAGGGTGAGGCAGTTGGTGTTATCGCTGCTCAATCAATTGGTGAACCGGGAACCCAGCTTACGATGCGTACTTTCCACTTAGGAGGAACGGCGCAAGTTGTTGATTCATCTCATTTAGAAGCTTCTTATGAAGGTACAGTAGAGATTCGTAATCGCAATGTCGTTCGTAATTCTGAAGGTCATTTGGTGGTTATGGGACGTAATATGGCTATCCTTATCAAGGATGAAACCGGCAAAGAGCGTGTTGTGCACCGTGTGAGTTATGGTGCACATGTTTTTGTTGATGATGGTGACGTCGTTAAATGTGGCCAACGTATAGCAGAATGGGATCCTTATACCCGTCCGATTTTAACTGAAGTTGAAGGTTATGTAGGGTTTGAGGATATGATTGATGGTTTATCTGTTACTGAAACAGCTGATGAATCTACGGGTATTACGAAGCGTTTGGTGATTGATTGGCGTGCGAATCCTCGTGGAGCTGAGTTAAAACCGGCTATTATTATCCATGCGGATAAAAAAGGTGACAACATTGCCAAATTGCATAAAGGAGGTGAAGCCCGTTACATGATGTCAGTGGAAACTATTTTGTCTGTTGAACCTGGTTCTCATGTTAAGGCTGGTGATGTTATTGCGCGTTTGCCCATGGAAAGTGCTAAAACAAAAGATATTACAGGTGGTCTACCACGTGTGGCAGAGCTTTTTGAAGCACGGCGTCCGAAGGATCACGCCATTATTGCTGAAGTCAGTGGTACAATTCGATTTGGTCGTGGTTATAAAAATAAACGTCGTATTATCATTGAACCAAATGATGAAACTCTTGAACCAGTAGAATATTTGATTCCCAAAGGTAAGTTGTTTCACTTCCAAGAAGGCGACCAAATTGAAAAAGGAGATTATATCCTTGATGGTAACCCAGCACCTCATGATATTTTGGCAATTAAGGGTGTTGAAGCTTTGGCGTCTTATCTTGTTAATGAAATTCAAGAAGTTTATCGTTTGCAGGGTGTTCTCATTAATGACAAGCACATTGAAGTGATTGTTCGCCAAATGTTGCAAAAAGTAGAAATTACTGAATCTGGGGATTCTGGTTATATTCCAGGCGATAATGTTGATCGTATTGAGCTTGATGAGATCAATGATAATTTGATTGCAGAAGGAAAGAGACCTGCATCCGGGACTCCTATCCTTCTTGGCATTACCAAAGCATCTCTTCAAACACCATCGTTTATTTCGGCAGCATCCTTTCAGGAGACAACAAGAGTGCTTACTGAAGCGGCAGTTTCTGGTAAAATTGATACTTTGCAAGGTCTTAAGGAGAATGTTATTGTTGGTCGTCTCATTCCAGCTGGTACAGGAGGAACGATTGCACAAATCCGCCGTATTGCAGCAGTTCGTGATGATTTAATCGTAGATGAGCGTCGCAAATCTAGCAATAATGAGGTAGCTAAGGCGATGTTGACAAATATGGCAACTGAAGCCGTTGCTGAATAATTTAAATAAATGTCATAAAGAATAAGAGGAGAGCGCCTGAATTTAGAATTCGGGCGTTTTTTATTTTACAATGCAGAAGATGTGCATTTTAAAAACAAATATGACAATAAAAATTGTGAGATGATAGTCATCTTAAGCATCTATGGTGGTTTGTTGTATTTTCTTATTAATACGCTTTATCTTTTTTTAAATTTATGAAATTTTTAAATGCTGTCAGATTAAAGCGTTTTTTTAAGGATTTCAAAGGAGAAGAGTACATAGGGTAATACAGCAGCGATATTTTAAAGAAAAATGGTGTCTTATCTAAAATAAGAAAACGACTGATTTTAATATTTTTTATAAAAACTGAAAAAGCTATAATGAATGATCAAAAGTTTTTTATAATCGGAAAAGCAATTGATTTGTGCTATACAATATTTGCATGATGAAAAACTTTGTATTTCTTTCATATTAAGACTTCAGGAAAGAAGAGAATAAACGGTTTATAAAAACAGAATGCTAAACTGTATGGATATTATTCAAGTATAAATTGACATGTGAATTTTTAATAAATATCCGGATTTTGCTTTATTATGAAGAATAAGGGGTTCTTGTGTCTTTCCCAGCGTGGGAGCAACATCGC
The DNA here is from genome assembly GCF_028618515.1 of Bartonella sp. ML69XJBT. Lineage (GTDB taxonomy): Bacteria > Pseudomonadota > Alphaproteobacteria > Rhizobiales > Rhizobiaceae > Bartonella. The sequence goes on along the minus strand of NZ_JAQITB010000022.1, from coordinate 12,792 downwards.
GTGAATGTGCAAGCTAGCACAGCTAGTGTTTGAGTATTGCTTGGGTTGATGAGATGCCAAAAACAATATGGCGTATAATATTTTATGCCACAGAAAAGCCCATGATGAAATGGAAGGTTATACCAAGTCCATTATCAGCAATGGCACCATCATTTTTACCGGTAAAGCCAGTTAGAGAGAAATGGGACAAGGTTTTAGGCTGGTTCCTTTCCTCAACTGCAATACCATAGCAGCCCACTAGACTGTGGCACCGATAGATAAACAGCCGGTGAGGGAATAATTTATAATAGCCTAGATATGATTAATAGATTGATAGATGAAGAATTTCGATAGCTTAAGATGAAATTTATAAAATTGTATTTAGAGTATCTTGTAAGCACAGTTGAGCATAATAAAAAGGAAAATGTAATTTATTTAACAGATGAAAATGGGAAGCTTATAACAGAGCACAATGGAAAATTAATACTTCAATATCATTATTTAAAAGCTGAAGAGAAGAAGCATAAGCAGACTATAATAGGAAAGTCTATATCTTCTACAATAACACTTTGAACTGCTGTCCAAGTTTACTGATAATGATCATGAACCGCTTTGTTTTACATTTTCCCACAAGTTGATTCATGGAAAGTAGAGATAGGAGTAGCACTTTATCAAAACTTTGGAGGTGAGTAATTCGATAAAGAAATTTCATATTTTATATATAGTTATGGGAATACAAGGGGGCTGATTGATTGCACATCCGCGGTACTATAACAATAGGCAATGGATTATGTGATTTGGTAAAGCATGGCATCCACGGTATAGCAAATAAAACAGAGATCTATCCTTTGGAAACAACTAATCACGCTCAATCGATAGCAAATATATTATATGTCATAAATGATCATAAGAAAAATCATGTCAACTTACAAAACATGTGCTTGACTCTATTGATATGGTGTTTGGTTATAATCCACTTACTTTTTATCAGCTCTCCTTAGAGAGAAATTTCTTATTTATATAATACGACTTATATTTCCGATACAATTCTATAGTCATGAGTCTACTTAAAGAGGTAGGGAGAGTATTATTGGGTTATTTTCCTAGTACACATAATTGTTATGGTCATGTTGATGATACATGTACAGGGTGCTAATGTTCACCTAATTCTATACCAATTTATTCTAAAAATTTATGGAGCAAAAAATAGAATAAACCTTAAAATTATTGAGTGTGCTTATTCTGTTAATTGTAGTAACATATTGATTTATAATGAATAATTTTGCGTTATTTATATTAAATTAGAACCCCGAATACCCTAAGATTATCTCATTTCAAATCTTTCCCATGTTGAATCAGATAAAATCACTTGCTTGCACGTCAAAAGTGGGATGAGTGTGGATAAAAACTGTACAAGAAAGGAGTAAAATGGCTCTTATGAATCGTCTTAGGTGCCAAGGGCTGTCGCAACATTGGGGTCTGGCAAATAGATAGTATGATGGTGCCGGCTTGTTACTCCGTAAGTGTTACTAGATATGATTTTGTTCAAGCCGACTCCAGAGTACGTGAGTTATGTAAGAGAAGTCTAGTACAGATTTAATGAGATAGAAAAGCACATTGTTGGAATGCGGAATGCCAATCCTTTATGATAAGAATACAGAAAATACAAAAGTTAGCATCAATGTAAAAACAGTGATTTATATCTGCATGTTTCAGATAGGATTCTACTATAGAGATGGAGTAGTTTCGATGAGGGAAGTCATGTTGTACTTTTAAAGAAGAAAACCTTCCCATTTGTTGTCCTGGCCTGTCATTCCACAGAGAAGTATCAAGAAGCGCTTAAATAGCCCTTATTGTAAAACATCCAGAACAATATGCATGTGCGCCTTAAGTCTGCTGGTAATGATCAACAATCCCTAACTTCATGTTTTTACGTATCTGTGTGAGATTATTTCTTCAAAGCATTATGACAATGCTGTTTATCTATAGCTGGTACAAATGTGACACAATACTTGAATAAAACCTCTCTAGGTTGTAACGCGAATATCGATAATAATTATAGATATAATGTTAAGGAAAGAGCAATTCAGCCGTAATTCTACTATATTTCTGACATGTAATGGCAGAAAGTAGTGAAAATGAGATATATCAAAATGATAATGAAGGTTGATATCGTCTACCATTATTTTGGAAATAAAAGACAGGATGTAAAGTAATTTATCGGTTGCTTTTAATATCAAATATTCAAGGATAGAAAAATGAAGCGGATTTTTAAATTATTAAGCGGGATCATTTTATTTATTATGGCTGGATGTTACCCAGAACAGCCTTCTCGAACAGTTGTCGATGCATGGGAGAAGGCTGGAGCAGATCAAATTGAGATTAAAAAAGCTTTGCTAGAATGCGGAATACTGCATCTTGATGGTCGTCTTAATATAGAAATGAGCCTCGATAAAAAATTAAACGAAGAGGAGGCAAAGCGTCTATGCATGATACAAGCAGGTTTCCATGAGAAATTTGGAATGGTGAAATTATGTGAGAAGCATGAAAATCTTCCGATTTGTCAGACTGATGCAATTATTCCTCAGCGGAATGTCGATAGACGTTTGAATAGTCCTCATTGTAAAGAACATAAAGAACAACCTGAATGCCAGCTTTAAATTTTTCTGCTGGTAATGCAAAAATCCCACTTTCTTGCGTTTTCTTATCTGTGCGAAATTGTTTCTTCAATCCACCATTTCCATTTAGTCTTCAACTATCTTGGAAAATGCGGATGAGAAATATTAATAAGCTTACAAGGCTTCTATTGGAGGAATCCGTGTAGTTTCACTTTTTATCGATCTGTCATTTATATTTATACAATACAGTTCATATTGCTAAATATTTCTTTCTCAGAATAATACATTTAGTTTAATATAAAATTCTTTTCAGAGTTTTTATTTTATAAATTTTTATAGGTATAATTTTACTAAATTTGTTTTTTGAAGATAGATAATGCTGGCTTTCTTAACTATTTTGTAACAACATCTTTAAAAGGTTGCAAGCGTAAATTGTGCTCTCTTATTTTATTCTCTCTTTACATAAAACACAAAATGTATTATGAATACTTTAATTTGCCGGATAAGCAGCTTATTGTTTATTTTATATCATCGTGTTTTGATCCATAGTTTGTTCTTTCCTGCATTTTTTGTTTTGCTGAGAAAAAGAAAGTTTGAAGAGGAATGATCATTAGGGTATCTAAGAGTCGCTTATGCGCGTGCGTTTTTACAACAGCTATTTTTCCTTTTTTATTGAATATAAATGTTAACGCGAGTTCTTCTTCATCTATGTTATTTCCATGTGAGGAAGGAAAGTTACCTTATCAATGTAGTGATGGTGTAGAACATACAATTAGCGATAAAATATACAAATTTGTTAAATCCTCTAAAGAAGAAAAGGGAAGAGATAATTCTCTTATATTCTCTGCTGCCATAGTTGCGCAGAAGGCAGGTACAGTTATTCAAGCAAATCGTCTACAAATTAGCGGTGTTAATGATGTAGAAAATACTTATGGTGTTGTTGCATCGCAAGGGGGAAAAGTTGTTTTGAATGATTCAACTTTTAAGGATATGTCAACAGGTCTGAGAGCTAATAAGGGAATAATCGAGATAAATCGTGGAACAGTTGAGGCAATAGAAATAGGTGTTCATGCAGAAAAGCAAGGGGCATCTGTCCTTTTAACAAATGCGAAAATTAAGGTGAAAGGGCAGGATTTTAACCAAGGAGTAGCTCTGTTTAGTGGTGCCGATGCGATTATTAAGATGACGGGGGGATCGATTGATGTGGAAGATGCAGCAGCACTTTATGTAGGCATAAGGGGGCGTGCGACTTTAGAGGAGGTTAGCATTTTTTCAAAAGATCAACAAATCGATATAGATGAAGACGATGGGATTGGTCTTGCGGTTTTTAATGTAAATCAGCATGGCTCTATTTCTTTTAAAAAGAGCAAAGTTGTTGCAACCGATATTCATGGTTTATGGATGGGGTTAGATGCTCATACGCAATCAAGTGGGAGCGGAGAGGAAAATATTTTAATTTCACGCGTTAATATTGAAGATTCGAAAGTTACTGTTACAGGTAACAAATATGGCATGTACTTTGATATGAACAAAGAAAACAATGAATACCAACAGGGATTTGTTTTTCTGAAAAATACAACTTTTGATGTTCCAAATGGTACAGCTATTCATAGTCGTAAGAGCAGTGGTTATATTGGCTTAACAGAGGGTACAGAGATCACTGGTAACTTATTACTCACATCGGAGGAGGGATCTTCTGTAGCGATTTTAGCTGATTCTTCTTCCCTTATAGGGGGCACACGCGTCACAGATAATTCTGTCGCGGAACTTTATTTGACAGGAGGGTCAAAATGGATTTTGACAAAAAGGAAAGAGGCAAATTCGCAAAATTTAAACCGTGTAAATTCGTCTATTTCATTTGTAAAGCTTTCTGACAGTTCTCTTATCTTTGAAGATCCAACTTTGCAACAATACCAGACTCTTTATGTTGGAAAGGGAGGGGGAGAAGTTTACAATGCTCAGGATAATGCACGGATTTATCTCAATACGCATCTAGGTGCTGATGGCTCGCTTAATAATCAAAAGACTGACCGGCTTTTGATTCATGGTGATGTTTCCGGAAAAACTACAGTTTATGTGCAGTTTATTACAGCAAGTCAAGGGGAGACAGCAGGCGGTGAAAATTCTAAAACTATTTCACTTATTCAAGTCTCTGGAAAAGCAGCCGAAGATTCTTTTCAGTTGAGTAGCTCTTATATTGCGTTGGAAGGTTTTCCTTACCAATATTATCTGCGTGGGTATGGCCCAGATTCTTCTCTTGGGAGAGCAAAGAATTCTCAAAGATTAGTAAAAGGCGATGGGAGTTTTTGGGATTTTCGCCTCGAAAGTAAATATATTCAACCCATTCAAAAGACATCAAAACTCTCTCATTTTGAGCTAAGAGTGAGGGATGTTGTTCCACAAATTCCAACTTATCTTCTTTTACCAAATGCTTTATTTCATGCTGGCTTGATGGATATTAATAATCAAAATGAGCAATTGAAAACTATACGCTCTGTTTCTGGTAGACAGATTGATAGAGGTCCTACTTTATTTGTTCATGGTTATGGCGGAAAACATCGTTATGTCCCAGATCTTTCCGCTCTTAAATATGGTTATGCAGGTGATCTTGATTATAATGCCATAGAGGCCGGTATTTTATTTAAAACAATTGAAAATGCATACAGTACAACATCCTTTGGCATTATGGGAACCTATGGAAAACTTTCTTTGCGACCTCAGAATGTTGAACAAAGCCAAGAAAGTATATTTCATAAACAGTCAGTGACAGCCTATGGTAATGTGGAACATGAGGTTGGTTTTTATGTGGATGGACTTTTATCCTATGGCCTTTTAAAAGGTGATGTTCTCACTTCTGTACGGGGAAGGGCGGCAACATTAAAGGGTAAACTCTTAAATGTTTCATTGTCTGCTGGTAAAGCATTTATGACTGGGTATAAAGGTTTTGTTTTTGATCCACAAATTCAATTTGTTTATCAACATCTTCAGTTTCATAAAGCACGCGATATTGACGGATTTGATGTTGATATGGGAAAGCATGATCAATGGGTAATGCGTATTGGTGGGCGTTTAACCAAGACATTTGCAGAACTTGAAAAGGAACGTCTCATTTCCTTGTATGGCAGGGTTCATTTTGCTAACCGTTTTGGAGGAAAGCAATTTGTGCATTTTAAAGATGCTTTTCAGTTAGGTTCTTTTGGCTCTTCTTTAGAAGCTGGTTTGGGTATTCACTCGCAGTTATCTCCTAAAATTATACTTCACGGTGATCTAAACTATCAACATAAGCTTACTAAAGCTGGTTTTATTGGAATTCGTTTTTCTGGTGGATTGCGCTATCGTTTTTGAAATGGGTTTGGAAAAAAGTTAAATCTAAGCAAATCTATTATGAGAAGAGTTTCTAAATGAATTTATACTCACTTATTTTATAAAAACTATTTGGATGGATTTTGTGTTCTGTAGCTACACCAGCGTGCAATTTTTCGTATTCCACCCTCTTCATTACGTCGTACAGCATAACAATAACGCTGATCAGGAAATATGTTTCGTTGCATATCGCGTACAATATGAGCAGTATGACCATAAGGTGCAACAAAATCGATGAACCATACGTATTTTCCATTCTGCCAATTGGCATCGGGTAAAAACTCTCCCGTTTTAAGCATAGAGTGATGATTTTTTTCATCTAAAAAAGCCCAAGTGATAAAGGCGCAAAATTCTCCACGTTCATTTTTATAGAGTTTATATTGCCCAGTCTGTAAAGCTGGACCTAAGTTTCGTTCAATATCCCAAATTCGCCAGCGACGGTATAAGTGGGATTGAAGCATTAAAATAATCATGGCACCCAAAGCCGTAAGAGGATCTATGAGTGATGGTGATAAATTTTCATTTACAGACATTATCTTTCCTTTAGAGATTGTTCTAAAATTTTTGTAATAGGTTCAAAGAAATAAGAAATGAGACGCCGTTTTGAAGTAATGACATCAGCTGTCACAGTCATGCCTGGAATAAATTTCAGCTCTTTCTGATTAAAAGTGATGTGATCCTGGTCGATTTTGATTAAAACAGCATAAGCACCATTAATTTCTTGCTCACGGCGAGCTGTTGCACCTACATTCATAACTGTGCCATAGACAACACCGTAGCGTTCAGGCGGAAAGGCAGAAAATTTCACGTAAGCACGTTGTCCTTTTTCTAAAAAGCCAATATCTCTATTATCAAAAAACGCTTCAACAATGAGACCGCCCGCACCAGGGACAATACGCATGAGCGTTTTCCCCGCTTCTACAAAGCCACCCAAAGTGTGGATACTTAAATCATCAATGCGCCCATCAACAGGTGCATAAAGTGATAAATGGTCAAGACGATATTGGCAGCTGTCAAGTTTGGCTTTTAATCCTTGCAGAGAGAGTTCTGTTTCACGAGAAAGTTGCTGATAGCGGGCGATTTCATCGGAAATAAGGCTTTGTCTTTGTTGGCGGAGCACTTCTATTTCAGCGCTGTTTTCTTCCAAACGCCTTTGATTGGCTAAAATTTCATGTTCTACATTTTTAAAGTCATGTAAACGCTCTAAATAAAGGGAGTTGCTGATGACTTTTGTTTCCATCAGGCTTTTAGCAGCTTTGAGCTTTTCTTGGCTTAATTGTTGATCATCTTTTAATTTATCCAATTGTGCGTATTGGACAGCACCGCTACGTGTGACTCGATCAGCTTGAGCTTTCAGTGCTTTTACTTTATCTTGTAATGATTGAAGGGTCGCGTGGATGAGTTTTTCTCCCTCCATTTTTGCTGTCGTACTGCTTGAGGGAGGAAACTGCAAATAAGCGAGCCCTTTGGTTACAAAATCTTTATCCAAAGGCTCTCGCTCACTCAAGGCAGCTAAAATCGCAGCGGCAATTTGGGCTTGAAGAGTCTGTTGGGCGATATCGGCTTGAACGCGTGCGCGTTCATTGAGGGCTTCACGCGGATCTAATTGAATAAGGAGATCGCCTTGATGAACAAATTGCCCCTCTTTTACGAGAATTTTCTCAATACGACCTGTATTTTGCGCTTGGACCAATTGAACATAGGAAGTGGGAATAACCGCTCCTTGTCCCCGTGCAACAATCTCTGTTTTTATGATAAAACTACCAATCACAATAAAAAGGAATAAGGCAACCAAAACAGCGACCACCATATGAAGGGTTGGCGATAAAGGGCGCAAATGGGGAGCCTTATCTGCCATTTTTTGCCTCCAGATCAGTAAAATTTAATATGGTTGCATGCTTGGGAAAAAGATCACTTTTGTGGGTAATGACGAGAACAATACGATCTTGTGCAAGTTTATATAAATGTTCAACAATTTGTGCACTGACCCTGTCATCTAATGCAGAAGTAGGTTCATCCAAGATAAGAACCTGTGGTTCGATGAGAAAAAAACAAGCCAATGCTAAGCGTTGGCGTTGTCCACCTGATAAAAAGCCCCCTTGCTCACCCACTTGGGTATGGAGCCCTTGAGGCAATTGGGCAATGAGATCATAACAAGCGCTAGCATGAATTGCAGTATTGATTTCATCTTCAGTAGCATTTGGTTTGGCAAGATACATATTTTCAAGAATGGTTCCGGAAAAAAGACAAGGACTTTGAGGAAAATATGCGATTGTTTTACGAACGCTACGGATATCAAAATTCTGTATAGATTGATTGTTAATCAATATTTGTCCACTCGCTGGGGGATAAAGAGCGCAAAGGAGTTTGGCTAAAGTTGATTTTCCACAGCCTGAAGGACCAAGCAACATAATGGGTTGCCCAGGTTTTAAACAAATATCAAGATGGTTAATAATAGGTGTTTCTCCATAAGAAAAACAGATATTTTTCGCTTCAAGATAAGGGGACGCAGTGAGCTGAAGAGGTGGTTTTTCTGTTTCCCATTCTGAAGGAGAGTTAAGAATATCACCCAAACGAAGACGAGAAATTTTTAAATGCTGCCATTCTTCCCATAAGGAGGCAAGGCTTAAGATAGGACCAGAAACATTGCCAGCAAGAAGATGAAAGGCAATAAGTTGTCCTAGTGTGATTTGATTTTGCAGCACTGCTTGGGCGCCAAAAAAGATGATAAAAATGGTGAAAAGATCACCAAAAATATGGCTTAAAGCCCCATTCAAGAGATGAAATTTACTCGTTGTAAGGCTTTGATCGAGACTGCGGGCTAAAGTTTCTTGCATCCGTATCGTATGAGCAGGTTCTTTTACGTGTGCTTTGATGGCTTCAAGATTACTAAAACTTTCAATAAGGCGTGATTTATGGGCGGCTTGCAGAGTGAATGCACGGCGTAATTGGCGGCGTAAAAAGGGACCAACAGATGCTAAAGAGCCCATTTGTAAGGGTAAAATGATAAGGACGATAAAGGTAAGTTTCGGACTAATGGAAAAGAGTGCTGCAAGGTAAATAATGGCAAACAGAACATTCAGTACAGTTGTTGCAATAGTTCCTGTTAAAATCCCGTAAACTGTGTCAACTTCTCCAATACGTGAAAACAATTCTCCCACTTGCCAATGACGTAAGGTATGCAAAGAGAGGCTTAACAGATGGGTATAAATACGCCGTCCAAATTCTAGGGTAAGCCGATTGGCTAAATAAGTGCCTAGGTAACCTGATAGAGCGCTAAGAGCTGTGCTAAACAGCATGATAGCAACCATCAAGACAACAATAGCATAAAGACTTTCAAGGCGCTGAAAAGGGAGAATACGGTCAATAATTGCCTGAAAGATAAAGGGGTTCACTAAACCCAGCAAACGCAAAACAACAGCAACGCAACTGAGTTCGATGACATAATAAATATATTTCTTTGTTGTTCTTGTAAACCAAGAGAATGATACTGGTTTTTCTTGTGAAGGGTTCATTTGATTTTATGATTTTTAAAAGAGAAAGATAACTCTGTTTTTCATATTTTACAGTATTGTAAAGATTATTATTATTTAATAAAAATATATTTTTACGTATAAACAATACACACATACTGTATTTATTATGTATGCATTATTTTTATTTTATTTTAAATTAAAATTATATTTGATAGTGTTCTAAACCGCATGCTAACCATTTTAGCTGTATCACTATGATACGTTATTTTAATAACTTAAGGAGAAGTTAAAATGGGTAGTTCAAGCTCATCACATGATTCACATGGTGCAAGCGGTTTTTGGGACACATGTCATCCTGGTGATTATATTGCACATTCAGCCCAGAAGGCAAGTCGAACTGCACAAACAACAGCATTAGGTATGACGGTAGCATCTATTTTCTTTCCAGAAATTCGTGCTGTAAGGATTATTGGTGCAGCTGTAGTTGGAGCGTCCGTAACAGCGGCTGGTGATGGTCTCTACGAGAAGAAAGATCAATGCATAAAGTAAAACTACTTAATAATGTTTTAAATTATAATTAATATCTAAAAATATACCTCTAAATTTCTATTATTACGGATATATTAAAAATACTAATATATTTACAATTATGCATAAAGCAGAATTTAGAGGTATATTATGATATTTTTATTTGGAATTTTTTTTATGATAGATGTTATTGATAATGTTATTAAATCATTAATTTTAACAGTTATTTTTGGATTTTTATTTGTCTTTTTATTAAGGGTTCAAAATGTTAAGTTAAATGATGTTAAAAATAAAGTGTTAATAGTAACAATAACTGTGTTTTTTATTACTAATTTTTTAATGAGATATATTGGTTTATACTAAATCCATATAAATTTATTTTTTTACAGAGTTTTTTTCTTAAAAAACCGCGAATTGTATCAACCTCTCCAATACGCGAAAACAGTTCCCCCACTTGCCAATGACGTAAGGTATGCAAAGAGAGGCTTAACAGATGGGTATAAATACGCCGTCCAAATTCCAGGGTAAGCCGATTGGCTAAATAAGTGCCTAGGTAACCTGATAGAGCGCTAAGAGCAGTGCTAAACAGCATGATAGCAACCATCAAGACAACAATAGCATAAAGACTTTCAAGGCGCTGAAAAGGGAGAATACGGTCAATAATTGCTTGAAAGATAAAGGGGTTTACCAAACCCAGCAAACGCAAAACAACAGCAACTGAGTTCGACGACATAATAAATATATTTCTTTGTTGTTCTTGTAAACCAAGAGAAGGCTACTGGTTTTTCTTGTGAATGCTTCATTTGATTTTATGATTTTGTTAAGAGAAAGAGCGATGGATGTCGCATATTTTAACAGTATTGTAAATATTATTATTGCTTAATTAAAATATACATTTTATTATAATATAGATATAATGTATTTATTATTTATATTTTTTAAAATTATATTTGACATTCTTTGGGCATCATAATAATAACAGTTTTCACTGTATCATTATGATGCATTTTTTTAATAGATATTAGGAGGATTAAAATGGAATGGGGAGTTCAAGCTCATCAAATGATTCAATTAGTAACTCACAACCAAAAAGTTGGCTTTTTCCAGAAGATGATTATAGTACAGACGCTTATGCTCAAGCAGCAGGTAAAGGCGGCATTGTAGGAGCAATATTAGGAGGTGGTGCTGGCGCAGCTGGAGGTTCTATTGCTAGACCAGGAGGTGCAGGTGCTGGCTTACTCGGTGGAGCAGTAAGCGGCGGAATAGGAGGAGCTGGTGATTCAATTAATAACTCACAACCAAAAAGTTGGCTTTTTCCAGAAGAAGATGATTGTAGCGCAGGCGCTCATTCCCAAGCAACAGGTGCAGGCGGCATCATCGGAGAATTAATAGGAGGTGTTGCTGGTGCAATAGGAGGTGGACTAGCAGGAGCTGGTGACGCTTTGGCAGATAAATACAATCAATGCCATACGCCACCAAGTTGTGAAGTAAGCGATTATGTTGATGCAGCTGCCATACACGGAGGCATAGGCGCAGTAAGTGGTGCATTAGTTGGGCCGGAAGGAGCACTAGTGGGCGGATTAGGAGGAGCTGCTAACGGTTTGATAGATAAGTACAATGAATGCCATCCGAATCCAAGTTGTGAAGTAAGCGATTATGTTGAAGCAGCTGCCATAAAGGCAGGCGCAGGAGCATTAATTGGTGCATTAGTTGGTCCGGAAGGAGCAGTAGGCGGCGGACTAACAGGAGCTGCTACCGGTTTTATAGATAAATACAATCAATGCCATCCGCAAAGTGGAGGGACACTTTTTCTAATTTATTTAGAAAATAACGATAAAGATATTTCTGAAATCAGTGATATTGTAAACATACTTTAAAGCTATGGTTCAACTGATTTCAGGGATATTTTTGTTTATGATAATAGTTATTTTATTTTGGATTTTTTTGTTATGCATACTTTTATTAGCTCCTTATCGGCAACGTTTATATATGGATTTTTAATGTTTTTTTACAATAGATTTAAAGGTGAGAACTGGAGTATAAAAAGAATAATATTATCAACAATTATATTTTTTATAATATATTATTCTGGAAGTTTATTAGTTAAATATATGGGAATTTTATAATAATATAGCATTAAGTTATTATCATTATTTTATTATTTATTATAATTTATATATTTTTACAAATTATATTTGATTTTTTGCTAAATAGCATGCTCATCAGATGATTCAAGTAGTAACTCACAACCAAAAGTTGGCTTTTTCCAGAATAAGATGATTGTAGTACAGACGCTCATTCCCAAGCATCAGGTGCAGGCGGCATCGTAGGAGGATTAATAGGAGGTATTGCTGGGGCATTATTGGGGCCGGAAGGAGCACTAACAGGTGGATTAGAAGGAGCTGCTACCGGTTTTATAGATAAGTACAATCAATGCCATCCATAAAATGGAGGAATACTGCTTCTAATTTATTTAGAAAATAGCGATAAAGATATTTCTGAGATCAGTGATATTATAAACATACTTTAAAGCTATGGTTTAACTGATTTCAGGGATATTTTTGTGTATGATAATAGATATTTTATTTTGGATTTTTTTGTTATGAATACTTTTACTAGCTCTTTATTGGCAACGTTTATATATGGATTTTTCATGTTTTTTTCAATAGATTTAAAGGTGAGAACTGGAGTATAAAAAGAACAATATTAATAACAATTAGGTTTTTTATATTATATTATGCTGCAAATCTATTAATTGAATATATGAGAATTTTAAAATAATATATAATTAAGTTATTATCATTATTTTAAGAATAATTATAATTTAT
>NZ_JAQITB010000021.1 GCF_028618515.1 Bartonella sp. ML69XJBT | reverse complement strand
GACTCTTGCCGTAAGAGTTTTACAATAAAACCTTCTGATTCATTTGGGCGTGAAGTTGTTGGCATGTTTGTTAGAACTTTAGAAAATTTTTCACAACAGGATTTGACAGAATTTAAAAAATTATTGGGGAAAGTGGACAAAAAAGAAAGTGCTTTTTAGGGATAGGTTTGAAAATCCTATTCCCTAACCTTTATTTATTTATCCCGAACCTTAAAAAAGATATGACAAATCAATAACTTATTTGCCATATAAAATTAAATGGTGGGCGATGAGAGACTCGAACTCCCGACATCCTCGGTGTAAACGAGGCGCTCTACCAGCTGAGCTAATCGCCCAATGCAATGATCAGCAATCGAATGAGCACTCTTTAAGGAAAAAAAATTGTAAACGCAACAATAAAGATGATGTTTGACGATTTTTTTAAAAAAATGCATAAGTTTGCTTGACATCAATGAATGAACCCCTTACACGACCGCTTATACCAATCATAAATTGGTTTGGAATGTGCGAGTGTAGCTCAGTTGGTTAGAGTGCTGGCCTGTCACGCCGGAGGTCGCGGGTTCGAGCCCCGTCACTCGCGCCATTTCTAAGTTTCTTTATCAAATCCTGTTTTATTGAGTAAAATGCCTTTGTATGCAGAATATATAGACGTAAAGTGTTAGCTTTAGAGTACTCTTTAAAATAGAGATTTTTCTTCTTTTTATGTGCTTTATAAGAATAAGGCTTGCGTCTTTTTTTGCTCTGCGTTACCTATGCCGATAGGAAAAGTGCCGCCCAACATGTCATTAAAATCATACGAGCGGGATTAACAGAGCAATTAATAATTTCTATTTGATTTAATAATGTGGAGTGATTACGTTAATTCATATCATTTCATTTAAGGTGGAAGCAGATTATGACTCATTTATTGAGCTCTTATTTACCGGTTTTGATCTTTATCATTGTTTCAGCAGTTATTGCGGGGGTTCTTTTAATTGTGCCTTATATTGTGGCTTATCGTTCTCCTGATCCAGAAAAATTATCGGCTTATGAATGCGGGTTTAATTCGTTTGATGATGCGCGCATGAAGTTTGATATTCGTTTTTATTTAGTATCAATTTTGTTTATTATTTTTGATCTTGAAGTTGCTTTTCTTTTTCCTTGGGCAGTTTCGTTTAGTTCGATAGGGATTTTTGGCTTTTGGTCAATGATTGTGTTTTTAGCACTTTTAACTATCGGATTTATATATGAATGGAAAAAAGGAGCTCTTGAATGGGATTAATATCTGACAATTCAATGATGATTGCTCCAAAGTCAAAAGGGATTATTGATCCCAATACGGGCAAGTTGATAGGTGCTGATGACGAGTTCTTCCGTGATGTGAATGCTGAATTATCAGATAAGGGATTTTTAGTTACCTCAGCAGATGCCTTAATCACTTGGGCGCGTACCGGATCTCTCATGTGGATGAGCTTTGGTTTGGCTTGTTGTGCTGTCGAAATGATGCAGTGTTCCATGCCTCACTACGATAATGAGCGTTTTGGATATGCACCACGCGCTTCACCCCGCCAATCAGATGTGATGGTCGTAGCGGGTACTCTAACAAATAAGATGGCACCGGCTTTAAGAAAAGTCTACGATCAAATGCCAGAGCCGCGTTATGTGATCTCTATGGGGTCATGTGCAAATGGTGGTGGATATTATCATTATTCTTATTCAGTTGTACGTGGCTGTGATCGTATTGTGCCTGTGGATATTTATGTTCCAGGGTGTCCTCCTACAGCGGAGGCATTGCTCTACGGTATATTATTGTTACAGAAAAAAATCCGTCGTACTGGTTCTATAGAGCGATAGGGGATGCATTGTTATGATGAATGAAACATTGGTTGAACTTGCTACCTATTTGAAAAGTAGATTAGACGATAAGCTTGAAGAAACCATTTTGGCATTTGGTGAATTGACTATTGTTTCGCGTCTTGATGCAATTACAGACGTTTTAATGTTTGTTCGTGATGATTCTCGCTGTCAGTTTATTAATATTACAGATATTAGCGGTGTTGATTATCCGTTTCGTGATAAACGTTTTGATGTTTCTTATCAACTCTTATCTCCTCGGGAGAATTTACGCTTGCGTGTTAAAGTGCGTACTGATGAAAATACTCCCGTTGCCTCTGCATGTTCTATTTACCCTGGGGCAGAGTGGTATGAGCGTGAGACGTATGATATGTATGGAATCTTATTTTCAGGGCATCCTGATTTAAGGCGAATTTTAACGGATTATGGTTTTGAAGGGCATCCTTTGCGCAAAGATTTTCCTGTAACTGGATTTGTTGAATGTCGTTATGATAATGAGGTAAAGAGAGTGGTTTATGAGCCGGTTGTTTTGCGACAAGAGATGCGTAATTTCGACTTTCTTTCTCCTTGGGAAGGAGGGCAACATGTTTTACCATGTGATGAAAAAGGGGATGTCAATAAATGACATTGAAGCAGGTAAGGCTTAAGATGAGAGTCTAAATTCTTAGAATAACCGAGTTCTTAGTAATGAGAGTTTTTATTAATATTTGATATCAAGTTTTTTAGAAAAGCAAGGGGTTGATTGTGGCTGAGGTCAATGTTCGGAACTTTAATATCAATTTTGGACCGCAGCATCCTGCAGCGCATGGGGTTTTGCGCATGGTTCTGGAATTAGACGGTGAAGTTGTTGAGCGTGTAGATCCGCATATTGGATTGTTGCATCGCGGTACCGAAAAATTAATGGAAACAAAAACCTATCTTCAAGCTGGCCCTTATCTGGATCGTTTAGATTATGTTGCTCCTATGAACCAAGAGCATGCTTTTGTACTTGCTATTGAAAAATTATTGGGCGTTGAGGTTCCAAAACGAGGGCAGTTAATACGTGTTTTGTTTTCTGAAATTGGGCGTATTCTTAATCATTTACTTAATGTAACAACGCAGGCAATGGATGTTGGTGCACTGACGCCACCACTTTGGGGATTTGAGCAACGCGAAAGATTGATGATTTTTTATGAGCGTGCGTGTGGAGCACGTCTTCATGCCAATTATTTTCGTCCTGGTGGTGTGCATCAAGATTTACCAGAATCTTTAATTGAAGATATTGGCAATTTTATTGATCCGTTTCTTATTGCTCTTGGTAAGCTTGATGCACTTATAACGCCAAATCGGATTTTTAAGCAGCGTAATGTAGATATTGGGGTGGTGAGTATTGATGAGGCTTGGGCGCGTGGTTTTTCTGGGGTTATGATTCGTGGAGCCGGTGTAGCATGGGATTTGCGTAAGAGCCAACCTTATGAGTGTTATGATGAAATGGAATTTGATATTCCTGTAGGTAAGAATAGTGATTGTTATGACCGTTATTTGATTCGTATGGAAGAGATGCGGCAATCAGCAAAAATTATGCGCCAATGCGTGAAACGTTTGCTTAGTACTGAAAAAAATGGACCAGTTTCGAGTTTAGATCGTAAAATTGTACCCCCAAAGCGAAGCGAAATGAAAAGTTCGATGGAAGCGCTTATTCACCATTTTAAACTTTATACGGAAGGCTTTCATACTCCTCCTGGTGAGGTATATGCTGCTGTGGAAGCTCCAAAGGGTGAGTTTGGAGTTTATCTTGTTTCTGATGGTACGAATAAACCTTATCGTGTCAAGTTGCGTGCTCCTGGTTTTGCTCATCTTCAGGCTATGGACTTTTTAACCAGAGGGCATATGTTGGCGGATGCTACCGCTATTTTGGGTTCGATTGATATTGTTTTTGGGGAGGTTGATCGCTAATGTCCGTACGCCGTCTTGCAGATGATATCTATCAGCCTACAGAGTTTTCTTTTACAAAAGAAAATCAGATGTGGGTGAAAGATACCATAGAAAAATATCCTGTCGGGCGTGAGCAGTCTGCTGTTATTCCATTACTCATGCGTGCTCAAGAGCAAGATGGCTGGGTGACACGTGCTGCGATTGAACATATTGCGCAGATTCTTTCCATGGCTTATATTCGAGTTCTAGAGGTTGCAACTTTTTATACTCAGTTTCAACTCAAACCCGTTGGAACAAAAGCACATATTCAAGTTTGTGGAACAACTCCCTGTATGTTACGTGGATCTGATGAATTGATTAAAGTTTGTCAGAAAAGAATTCATCATGATCCTTTCGTTACTAATCCGGATGGAACATTATCATGGGAAGAGGTAGAGTGTCTTGGCGCTTGTGTTAATGCTCCCATGGTTATGATTTTCAAGGATACTTATGAAGATCTTACAGCTGAGCGTCTTGAAGAAATTATTGATGCATTTGAAGCGGAAAAAGGTTCTGAAATAGCGGTTGGTCCACAAAATAGCCGTAAATCATCGGAGCCGATTAGCGGTTTAACTTCTCTTATTGATGAAGAAAAGAAGTCACTGAAATCTTCAAAGAAAAAGGATAAAGAAGGAATGGAAGCATAGTAAATATTTTTTCTGATAAAAGATATTTTATTGTTTTATTCATTGCAGAAACATTTGATGAAAAATAAAAATTTTTGAAAAAATGTTTAAGAATTGCGTTTGAGGAAAAGCTAAAAATGCTACGGGTAATAGAAAAAAAGGTGGGGTATGCTAGCTGATAAGGATCGCATTTTCACCAATCTTTATGGTTTAAAAGACAAATCACTAAAAGCTGCAATGTCGCGTGGGCATTGGGACGGTACCAAGGCGATTATTGAAAAAGGCCGTGACTGGATCATTGATGAGGTCAAGGCATCAGGTTTGCGTGGACGTGGTGGTGCGGGTTTTCCTACTGGAATGAAATGGTCATTTATGCCCAAACAAAGTGATGGTCGTCCTCATTATTTGGTTGTAAATGCCGATGAATCAGAGCCTGGAACATGTAAAGACCGTGATATTTTACGCCATGACCCCCATACTCTCATTGAAGGATGTGCAATTGCTACTTTTGCCATGGGAGCAAATATTGCTTTTATTTATATTCGGGGTGAATATATTCGTGAGCGTGAAGCGCTTCAAGCTGCTGTTGATGAATGTTATAGTGCAGGTTTGCTTGGCAAAAAAACGAAATATGGGCATGCATGCGATATTATTATTCATCATGGTGCGGGTGCTTATATTTGTGGTGAAGAAACGGCTCTTCTTGAGAGCCTTGAGGGAAAAAAGGGACAACCTCGGCTTAAACCACCATTTCCTGCCAATATGGGAATTTATGGTTGTCCAACGACCGTCAACAATGTAGAATCTATTGCCGTTGTTCCAACGATTTTACGCCGTGGTGCTTCATGGTTTTCATCAATTGGACGTGCAAATAATGTTGGAACGAAATTGTTTATGGTTTCTGGGCATGTAAATGCACCTTGTACATTTGAAGAAGCTCTTGGTGTTTCTTTTCGTGAGTTAATTGAAAAACATACAGGCGGTATTCGTGGCGGATGGAATAATCTTTTAGCAGTTATTCCAGGCGGGGCTTCTTGTCCAGTCGTTCGTGGAGAAGATATGGTTGATGCGATCATGGATTTTGATGGGATGCGTGATGTAGGGTCTTCTTTTGGTACTGGGGGTGTCATTGTTATGGATAAAACAACCGATATTATTAAGGCAATTTGGCGTATAGCTGCTTTCTTCAAGCATGAAAGTTGTGGTCAATGTACGCCGTGTCGTGAAGGTACTGGGTGGATGATGCGTCTTTTAGGGCGTATGGTTGAAGGAAGAGCGCAAAAGCGCGAAATTGACCTTTTGTTTGAAGTCTCTAAACAGGTAGAAGGGCATACTATTTGCGCTCTTGGTGATGCAGCCGCATGGCCTATACAGGGATTGATACGTAATTTTCGTCCAGAAATTGAGCGTAGAATTGATGATTATACGCGAAATGTCGTGCAAAGAAAAAATCCTGCTTTGGAAGCGGTTGGATAGAGGTTTTTGTTTTATAGAGCAATGAAATGCAAATTTAAGTGGATTATCCGCAGGCTGGATGAGTGATGATAAATATCAAAGTTGATGGTAAAGAGATTGAAGTCCCTGATTACTACACGTTGCTTCAAGCTGCTGAAGCTGCTGGTGCTGAAGTGCCACGTTTTTGTTTTCATGAAACTTTGTCAATTGCTGGAAATTGTCGCATGTGCTTGGTTGAGGTTAAGGGAGGACCTCCAAAACCTCAGGCGTCTTGTGCGATGGGGGTGCGGGATTTACGAGCAGGGCCTAATGGTGAAGCGCCAGAAATTTTTACCAATACAGAGATGGTAAAAAAAGCACGTGAAGGTGTGATGGAGTTTCTGCTCATCAATCATCCTTTGGATTGTCCTGTCTGTGATCAGGGGGGAGAGTGTGATCTTCAAGATCAAGCAATGCTCTATGGACGCGATTGTTCTCGATATACAGAAAATAAGCGTGCTGTAGAAGATAAATATATTGGACCACTTGTAAAAACTGTTATGACACGCTGCATTCATTGCACACGTTGTGTTCGTTTTACGACAGAAGTAGCAGGTATTTCTGAACTTGGATTGATCGGTCGTGGTGAAGATGCTGAAATTACGACATATCTTGAAAAAGCCATGACATCTGAGTTGCAAGGCAATGTTATTGATCTTTGTCCCGTTGGAGCTTTAACTTCAAAGCCTTATGCATTTCATGCACGTCCTTGGGAGTTGAGTAAAACAGAATCAATTGATGTCATGGATGCACTTGGGAGTGCAATCCGCATTGATAGCCGTGGTCGTGAAGTCATGCGGATTATGCCGCGGATAAATGAAGATGTAAATGAAGAATGGATTTCTGATAAGACACGTTTTATTTGGGATGGATTACGTACGCAACGCCTTGATAGGCCATATGTACGCAAAGATGGAAAACTTCAGTCTGTAAGTTGGACAGAAGCTTTTGAAAAGATAAAAATGGTGGTTTCTAAAACCTTACCAGAAAAAATGGGGGCAATTGCAGGGGATCTTGCGTCCATTGAAGAAATGTATGCACTTAAAAAATTACTCATTTCACTAGGATCTAACCTCTTTGATTGTCGTCAAAGAGGAATGGCTTTATCTTCTCAATTAGGGCGTTCGAGTTATATTTTTAATCCAACGATTGCAGGTATTGAACAGGCTGATGCATTGCTTATTGTGGGCTCTAATCCGCGCCATGAAGCAGCTGTTTTAAATGCGCGTATTTTAAAGCGTCAACGGATGGGACAGTTTCCCATCGCCTTAATTGGTGAGAAAGTCGACTTACGGTATCCTTATTCTTATCTTGGAACTGGTACGGATGCATTGAGTGCGCTTATTCGTGGAGAAGATGCGTATTTTAATGTCTTAAAAGAAGCGAAAAGGCCGCTTATCCTGATTGGGGAGGGGGCTGTTTCAGGTAAAGAAGGTTTAGCTATTGTAAAAAATCTTGCCAAATTAGCTGATAGTGTTGGAGCTCTTAGTGCGGAATGGAATGGCTTTGCAGTTCTTCACAATGCAGCATCAACGGTTGGGGGATTGGACATTGGTTTTACTTCTGAGCTTGGGGTTGCAAATATTCTTAAAACCTGTGAAGTTTTATTTTTGCTTGGTGCTGATGAAGTAGAATTAGCCAATACAAAAGCTTTTGTAATTTATATTGGTAGCCACGGTGATAATGGTGCACATGCTGCTGATATTATTTTGCCGGCATCAGCTTATACTGAAAAATCAGGACTTTATGTGAATACAGAAGGACGTGTGCAAATGACAAATCGGGCTGGTTTTGCTCCAGGTGAGGCGAAAGAAGATTGGGCAATTTTACGTGCCTTATCGGATATTTTAGGGCAAAAACTTCCATTTGATACCCTTTCTCAGTTAAGACAGAAACTCTTTAATGATTATCCGCATCTTTGTGCCATTGATGATATCATACCTTCTGATATAGATAATCTTAAAGCGCTTGGTTCACATATGGTTACTCTGGAACGGCAAGCATTTACTTCTATGGTTAGAGACTTTTATTTGACAAATCCGATAGCGCGTGCTTCTGCAGTTATGGCTGAATGTTCATCTCTTGCGAAAAATCGTGCCACGCAAGCTGTAGGGTAGGGGCAGAGGGAAAAGAATAATGATGTATGATTTCTTTATGACTTGGCTATTACCATTACTCATTATAGTTGGCAAAACACTTCTCCTTTTGGTCGTTCTCTTGATTTTAGTTGCTTATCTTCTTTACGCGGATAGAAAAATTTGGGCGGCTGTGCAATTACGGCGTGGTCCAAATGTTGTTGGTCCGTGGGGGGTGTTGCAGTCTTTTGCAGATTTAATTAAATTTGTTGTTAAGGAGCCTATTATCCCCGCTGGTGCGAATAAGGGCGTTTTTCTTTTGGCACCATTCGTTTCTGCGACACTTGCTTTGTCAACGTGGGCTGTTATCCCTGTTAATGAGGGGTGGGAGATTGCCCATATTAATGTTGGTTTGCTTTATATCTTAGCTATTTCATCTCTTGAAGTGTATGGCGTTATTATGGGAGGGTGGGCGGCCAATTCCAAATATCCTTTCTTGGGAGCTCTTCGTTCAGCAGCACAGATGGTTTCTTATGAAGTTTCCATTGGGTTTGTACTTGTAACGGTCATTTTAATAAGTGGTTCATTGGATCTCACAACCATTGTTTATAAACAAAATCATGGGCTTGGAACGACTCTTGGTCTTCCTTTTAATAGTTTTCTTGATTGGAATTGGCTTGTTCTTTTTCCGATGTTTATTATATTTTTCATTTCCGCACTTGCAGAGACAAATCGTCCTCCCTTTGATTTAGTGGAAGCGGAATCTGAGCTTGTTGCTGGCCACATGGTTGAATATTCTTCAACGCCTTACATGCTTTTTTTTCTTGGAGAATATGTTGCTATTGTTTTAATGTGTGCATTAACAACTATTTTATTTTTAGGTGGTTGGTTGCCCCCTTTGGATGTTTGGTGGCTTAATTGGGTTCCTGGTGTTATTTGGTTTATTTTAAAAGTTTGTTTTGTATTTTTTTGGTTTGCTATGGTCAAAGCGTTTGTGCCACGTTATCGCTATGACCAACTCATGCGGCTTGGTTGGAAGATTTTTCTTCCTCTCTCACTAGCAATGGTTGTCATAACTGCTGCTTTTTTAAAGTATACTGGTTTTGCTTAAGAGGAGTTTTTACGATGTCAGGTCTTTTTCAGGCAGCAAAGTCACTCCTTTTATTAGAATTTGTGAGTGCTTTTTTCTTAGCCATGCGTCAATTTTTTGCGCCAAAGCCTACGATTAATTATCCTTATGAGAAGGGTTTTGTTTCTGAACGTTTTCGTGGGGAACACGCACTTCGTCGTTATCCAAATGGAGAAGAACGGTGTATTGCTTGTAAACTGTGTGAAGCAATTTGTCCCGCACAAGCGATTACCATTGAAGCAGGGCCGAGGCGTAATGATGGTACGCGTAGAACTGTTCGTTATGATATAGATATGGTGAAGTGTATTTACTGTGGTTTTTGTCAAGAAGCTTGTCCAGTTGAAGCTATTGTAGAAGGACCAAATTTTGAATTTGCCACAGAAACGCGAGAAGAACTTTATTATGATAAAGAAAAACTTTTGATGAATGGAGATCGCTGGGAGCGAGAAATTGCTCGCAATATATTGATAGATGCACCTTATCGTTAAGTGTATCATTTGAGGTGTCGGATAATTTTTCCGATAAATTGTAATCTGGTATAAAATTTTGTACCAATTTCGTAGTTAATTGAGGAGAAGCCTATGCTAACAGATCTAGCGGCGGCATTTTTCTATTTATTTGCTTTTATTATGCTTGCAAGTGCAGTTATTGTTGTAACTGCACGAAATCCTGTGCATTCTGTTTTATTTTTAATATTGGCATTTTTTAATGCTGCAGCTTTGTTTTTACTTGCAGGGGCAGAATTTTTGGGACTTATTCTCCTAGTTGTTTATGTTGGTGCTGTAGCCGTTTTATTTTTATTTGTCGTTATGATGCTTGATGTTGATTTTGCTGAGTTTAAAAGTGGTGCACTTCGGTATGCTCCTATTGGAGCTCTTGTTGGGAGTATTGTCGCTGGAGAATTAATTGTTGTTTTTGTAAGTAGCCATTTTTCTCCAGTTCTTAAAACACACATTACACAGCCAACACCAGACCTAGCACAGCGAACAAATACACAGGCATTAGGTGATATCATTTATACAGATTACGTTTTCTATTTTCAAACGGCTGGAATCATTTTATTGATTGCAATGATTGGTGCGATTGTTTTGACACTTCGCCATAAATCAGGTGTAAAGCGGCAATCTATAGCGGTACAAGTTTCTCGGACAGTAGAAAGTGCAATTGAAATCAAAAAAGTTGAATCAGGCAAGGGCATTTAAGGGGGGGCTATGCACATCGATATTACACATTATCTCATCGTTTCTGCTTTGATGCTTACAATCGGTATTGCTGGTATCTTTCTCAACAGAAAGAATGTCATTATTATCTTGATGTCCATTGAGCTTATATTGCTTTCAGTTAATCTCAATTTTGTGGCATTTTCAGCATTTCTTCATGATCTTGTGGGGCAGATATTTGCCTTATTTATCTTAACAGTAGCAGCTGCTGAAGCTGCAATTGGTTTGGCAATTCTTGTTGTTTTCTTCCGTAATCGTGGTTCTATTGCAGTTGAAGATGTTAATGTAATGAAAGGCTAACCAGTGATGTATTATACGATTGTCTTTCTTCCACTTTTGGGCTTTTTAATTGCTTCACTAGGAGGAAAAACTATAGGAGATCGCTCGAGTGAATTGATAACATGCAGCTTTATGGTAATTGTTGCCGCACTGTCATGGGTTGCTTTTTTAAATATTGCACTTGGTCATAGTCCAGTGGTTGAAATCTTGGTATTGCATTGGCTTGACGTTGGTGGTTTAAGTTTTGATTGGGCTCTCCATATTGATACATTAACAGCAGTTATGCTTATTGTTGTGAACAGTGTTTCGGCATTAGTGCATATTTATTCGATTGGTTATATGCATCATGATCCTTCAAGGTCTCGTTTTTTCTCTTATCTTTCTCTCTTTACATTTATGATGCTGATGTTGGTGACATCCAATAACTTACTGCAGATGTTTTTTGGCTGGGAAGGTGTGGGACTTGCGTCTTATTTGCTCATTGGTTTTTGGTTTCAGAGAGATTCTGCTAATAAAGCTGCGATGAAAGCCTTTGTGGTTAATCGTGTTGGAGATTTTGGTTTTCTGTTGGGAATCTTTAGTATTTTTGTTTTATTTCAATCGGTTGATTTTAATTCTATTTTTGCAAAAGCCGCAGACAATAGCTTCGTACAAAATATGACGTTTTTAGGCTGGCAGCTTGATGGACAAACAGCCATTACTGTTACATGTCTTTTGTTGTTTATTGGTGCAATGGGAAAATCAGCACAATTTCTTTTACATACATGGCTTCCTGATGCCATGGAGGGACCAACGCCTGTATCAGCGCTTATTCATGCAGCGACAATGGTAACGGCCGGTGTCTTTATGGTTGCGCGTATGTCACCAATTTTTGAACTTTCTTCAATTGCTTTGACTGTGATTGTTATTGTTGGAGCGACGACTGCGTTTTTTGCAGCAACTGTGGGATTGGTGCAGAATGATATTAAACGTGTTATTGCTTATTCTACATGTTCACAACTTGGTTATATGTTCGTTGCTCTTGGTCTTGGAGCTTATGGGGCAGCTGTTTTTCATCTTTTTACGCATGCTTTTTTTAAAGCCCTCTTGTTTCTTGGTGCAGGCTCTGTCATTCATGCTGTATCCGATGAACAAGATATGCGAAAAATGGGTGGGTTACGCAAGCATATAAAGATAACTTATTGGATGATGATGATAGGCACCATTGCCTTAACAGGAGTTGGGATTCCAGGAACAGTTTTCGGGACTGCTGGTTTTTTCTCCAAGGATGCGATTATAGAGTCTGCTTTTGCATCGCATAATATTGCGGCAGGATATGCTTTCTATCTTCTTGTTATTGCTGCCTTTTTAACAAGTTTTTACTCATGGCGGCTTATCTTTATGACATTTCATGGTAAACCACGCGCTACAGTTGATATTATGCATCATGTTCATGAATCTCCCCCAGTGATGTTGATTCCACTGTTTATTTTATCTCTTGGAGCAATATTTGCTGGTGTTGTTTTTCACCCTTATTTTTTTGGTGACTTATATGATACTTTTTGGAAGGGAGCATTATTTACAAGCAGCCACAACCACATTCTTCATGATGCGCATCATGTCTTTAATTGGGTAAAATGGTCACCTTTTATAGCGATGGTTCTTGGATTTACAATAGCCTATTTATTCTATATTTCTTTTCCTTCTCTTCCCAAAAAGTTGGCTGGAATTATGCCAGCGATGTATAACTTTCTGTACCAAAAATGGTATTTTGATCAATTATATCACTTTTTATTTGTTCGTTCTGCTTTCAGAATAAGTTTCTTTCTTTGGAAGGTGGGGGACGGTAAAATTATTGATGGTCTAGGTCCGAATGGTATTGCAGCACGTGTTGTTGATATTACAAATAGAGTTGTTCGGATGCAAACAGGCTATCTTTATCACTATGCATTTGCGATGCTGATAGGTGTTGCATTGCTGATCACATGGATGATGATCGGGGGCGTGAACTGATGATTGATTGGCCTATTCTTTCTACGGTTACATTTTTGCCGCTTGTAGGTGTGCTGCTCATTTTATTTATCAAAGATGATAGTGAGACAGCACGGCATAACATACGGAATGTAGCATTTTTTACGACTGTGTTTGTTTTTATTATTTCCCTAGTGATTTGGGCAGGCTTTGATTATACAAACACGCATTTTCAAATGGTTGAGAAAGTCAATTGGTTAGGAGGTGGCATTAGCTATCATATGGGTGTTGATGGTATTTCTATTCTTTTTGTTGTTCTCTCGGCTTTTCTTTTGCCTTTTTGTATTTTGGCAAGCTGGGAGAATGTGAAAGATAGATTAAAAGCTTATATGATTGCTTTTCTTCTCCTTGAAGTTGCAATTATTGGTGTTTTTTGCGCTCTTGATGCAATATTATTCTATGTGTTTTTTGAAGGCAGTCTCATCCCAATGTTTATTATTATAGGTGTTTGGGGTGGAGCACGTCGTGTTTATGCAAGTATAAAGTTTTTCTTATACACTTTACTTGGTTCAGTACTTATGCTGGTTGCTCTTATGGCTATGTATTGGCAGGTTGGAACACTTGATATACCAACTTTACTCAATTATCAATTTCCTGCACATATGCAAATATGGTTATGGTTAGCATTCTTTGCTTCTTTTGCTGTTAAAATGCCCATGTGGCCGGTTCACACATGGCTCCCTGATGCCCATGTGGAAGCACCAACGGCAGGTTCGGTTATTTTAGCTGGTGTTTTGCTCAAATTGGGTGGTTATGGTTTTCTGCGTTTTTCTTTACCAATGTTTCCTATTGCTTCAGCTGATTTTGCACCTTTGGTTTTCACGTTATCGCTTATTGCTATTATTTACACATCTTTGGTTGCACTCGTTCAAAATGATATAAAGAAGTTGATTGCCTATTCCTCAATAGCGCATATGGGGTACGTGACGATGGGAATTTTTGCTGCAAATGAACAAGGTATCCAAGGCGCTATTTATCAGATGCTATCCCATGGAATTGTTTCAGCAGCTTTATTTCTTTGTGTTGGAGTTATTTATGATCGCTTGCATACACGTGAAATTTCAGCATTTGGTGGTTTAGTGAATAACATGCCCAAATATGCTGTTGTTTTCTTAATCTTTACTATGGCAAATGTTGGATTACCTGGTAGCTCAGGATTTTTAGGTGAATTCTTAACCTTAATAGGTGTTTTTCAAGTGAATAAATTGGTTGTTGTTTTTGCTACAACTGGCGTTATTTTATCGGCTGCCTATGCACTTTATCTTTATCGGCGTGTGGTTTTTGGTTCTTTGGATAAAGAGAATTTAAAAGTCCTTATAGATCTTTCTTCAAGAGAGAAATTGATTCTTTATCCAATGGTTGTTCTTACAATATTTTTTGGTGTCTATCCAACGCCACTTCTTAAAGCAACGGCGTTTTCCGTAGAAGCCCTCATCAATAAACTGCACTAGATAGGGAAGAATACACATGCAAACTGAAATAATAGCACAATTAGTATTAGTTCTTCCAGAGATTCTCATAGCATTAGGAGGCGTTGCATTACTTTTAATTGGTGTTTATTCCAGTGCGCGTTCCTTTTTAACTGTAACGGGTCTAGCAATTGCCCTTCTTGTTGCAACCATTATTATTATTGTTGTTTTTCCGAAAAGCGGCTTATTTCAAACCAATGCCCTCATTATTGACTCTTTTGGTCGTTATATGAAAATTCTAACGCTTGTTGGTGCACTTTTTGCTGTTATTATGTCTGTTGGTTTTACCAGTTCTCAAAAGTTCAATATATTTGAATTTCCTGTGCTGGTTCTTTTTGCAACTCTTGGCATGATGCTGATGATTTCAGCGGGTAATATGCTATCACTTTATATGGGGTTGGAATTACAATCCCTAGCTTTATATGTTCTTGCTGCAATCAATCGTGATAATGTAAAATCTTCTGAAGCTGGTATAAAATATTTTGTTTTAGGAGCGTTATCTTCAGGATTACTGCTTTATGGTATTTCTCTGCTTTATGGCTTTACTGGTCAAATTGGTTTTCACGAAATTTCCACTGCTTTAAAAGGTGAAAGCTTACAATTGGGAGTTATTTTTGCAATTGTTTTTATTTTAGCAGGTTTGGCTTTTAAAATTTCTGCAGTTCCATTTCATATGTGGACACCTGATGTTTATGAAGGAGCACCAACACCTATTACAGCATTTTTTGCTGGTGCTCCTAAAATTGCTGCGATGGCACTCATTATTCGTGTTATTGTTATGACCTTTATTCCACTGGAGAATACTGACGGCTCTATACCTGCATGGCAGCAAATTTTGGTGTTCATGGCGATTACATCGATGCTCCTTGGTGCATTTGCTGCAATTGGTCAGAGCAATATTAAGCGTTTAATGGCTTATTCATCAATTGGTCATATGGGATATGCCCTTGTTGGTTTAGCTTCTGGTGATATGCTTGGAATAAAAAGTGTTATTCTTTATATGACTATTTATCTTGGTATGACGCTTGGTTCATTTGCTTTTATTCTTGGGATGCGCTCGAGTAATGGACATGTTGAAAATATTTATGATCTTTCAGGGCTCATAAAGACGAATCCGTTTATGGCTGTTGTGATGACAATACAACTTTTCTCTCTAGCAAGCATACCACCTATGGCTGGTTTTTTTGGGAAATGGTATACATTTTCTGCTGCAGTCCATGCTGGACTTACTCCCCTCGCTGTTATTGGGATGATAGCGTCTGTTGTTGGAACTTTTTATTATTTGCGAGTCATCAAAATTATGTGGTTCGACGATGCAAAAGCATCTTTTGTTGTGTTATCAAAAGAGTTGCAGTTTTGTCTCGGACTTTCTGCATTATTTGTTTTATTTTATATGCTTTTTGGAGTCTGGTTCATGGAATTGGCAGAAAAAGCAGCAGCTGCATTGTTTTAATATGGTCTATATTTTATCAGAATTTGCACAAAAACAAGGATACACTGTTGAAGCATACGAAAGCGTTGATTCAACAAATCTCATTGCACAGCAGAAAGCGCAAGCTGGTCACAAAGGTTATCTTTGGGTTGTTGCACAAGAACAAACACAGGGAAGAGCAAGAAGAGGGAGGACATGGTCTAGTCCGAAAGGGAATCTTTATTCTAGCCTTTTATTAATTGATGGCATTGTTCATCAAACTGCTGCTCAGCTTGGTTTTGTTGCTGGAGTAAGTGTGGTAGAGACCATAGAACAATTTACAGAAAATGAAAAGCAAAAGAGCGATATCGTTAGCTTAAAATGGCCAAATGATATTTTGCTGAGAGGAGCAAAAAGTGCCGGAATTTTGCTCGAGATTTTTAAATCGCCATCACAACATTCAGCATTGGTTGTTGGTATTGGGATAAATGTAAGACATCATTATGAAAACGCTCCCTATCTCACTTCAAGCTTAAAGAATATTGGTTTGGATATTGAAATAGAACAGTTATTTACGGTTTTAACGGAGTGTTTTGCTAAAAATTACTTTCTTTGGAAACAGCTTGGAGGATGTGATGTAATCCGCGAAAAATGGCTTTTATATTCTGCTCACCTTGGGCAGCATGTCAAAATAGTGAATGATGAAAAAATCATCGAAGGTGTTTTTGATGGTCTTGATCGTGATTTTAACTGCATCATAAAACAAAAAAATGGTGAGAAAAGCATTATAACAGCTGGAGATGTTCATTTTGGTTCGGCAGCTTCTGTTCATGCAGATCGTTACTAATTTATCAAATTTTATTTTACTGTCAGATTGCCTTAATGATTGAGGAGATGTCTATGGTTTCAGCCAATGAGAATGAGTTTGTTTTTTTACCTTTAGGAGGAGTAGGTGAAATAGGAATGAATCTGGCTGCTTACGGATTTGGACCACAGAATCTGCGTGAATGGCTGCTTGTTGATATGGGAGTTAGTTTTGCTGGTCCTGAATTACCAGGAGCAGATCTTATCCTCCCTGATATTCGTTTTCTGGAAAGTGAAAAACACAATGTACGTGGTCTTGTTTTAACCCATGCTCACGAAGATCACTATGGTGGTGTTCTTGATTTATGGCCAAAGCTTAAAGTCCCACTTTACTGTACACCTTTTACGGCAGGATTATTGGAATCTAAAAGACAATCAGATTTTGAATCTTATAAAATTTCCCTCAATATTTTTCAAGCTGGTGATTGTTTTCAGGTAGGTTCCTTTGCGCTAGAGGCTATAGCTGTTAACCACTCGATACCAGAATCTGTATCTTTGGCAATTACAACGTCTTTAGGCACTGTAATTCACACTGGTGATTGGAAAATTGATCGTACACCTTCACTTGGGCCTGTAACGGATGAAAAACGATTACGCGTTCTAGGCAATAAAGGTATTTTGGCATTGCTTTGTGATTCTACAAATGCATGTCGGGATGGTATAACACCATCAGAACAGCAAGTTCAGACAAGCCTCTGTGAAGTTTTTTCAAAAGTTGAAGGGCGCGTCGTACTTGCAACTTTTTCCTCTAATATTGGTCGAATACGTTCTATTGCTCTTGCTGCTGAATCCGTTGGGCGCAAGGTTCTTGTTGTTGGACGCTCTCTAAAACGAAGTATTATGGTTGCTCAAGAGCTTGGTTATATGGATGGTTTAGCACCATTTGTGACAGAAGATGATTATGGGTATATTCCACGGAAAAATCTCGTTTTAGTCGTAACAGGGAGTCAAGGGGAATCGAGTGCGGCTTTAGCTAAACTGTCACGTGGTGAAATGAGAAATATTGCACTTTCTATTGGTGATACTGTTATTTATTCATCACGCAGTATTCCAGGAAACGAGAAAGCTATCCTTGAGATACGAAATCGTTTTATCGATAGGGGCATAAAAGTTATTACGAATGAAGATGCTCTTGTTCATGTTTCTGGTCACCCCCGTCGCTTAGAACTTTTACAAATGTATGATTGGATAAAACCACAAATCCTTGTTCCTGTGCATGGTGAGGCAATACATCTTACTGCTCAGGCGGATTTAGCACGTCAAGCAGGTATTAAAATTGTTAGGGATATTAGAAATGGTCATATGCTGCGCCTTGCACCAGAGCCAGTAGAAGTTATTGATCAAGTTCCTGTTGGTCGTCTCTATAAAGATGGTTGTCTTATTGGTGATGAAGATGAATTAGGAATTCGGGAACGTCGAAAATTAAGTTACGCTGGTCACGTTGCTGTCTCTCTCCATATGAATAGCAAGCATGAGTTATTGGGTGATGTCGGTTTTACCACATTCGGTCTGCCTGAAAGCAATGGAAAAGGAGGAAAATTGAAAGATATTCTTTTAGATATTGTAGAGAATACAGTTTATAGCATCCCACGCATAAAACGAAAAAATAATGACCTCATTCGAGAAGCAACGCGGCGTGCAGTGAGAGCAGCTGTTTATGAAATTTGGCAAAAAAAGCCACTCTGTACAGTTTTTTTACATCGATCAAAATAAAGTATTTGAGTATTGCGTTATTTTCTTTTTAATGAAGAAAAAGAGAAGGGACAGATCATTTTATTGCTAAAAGCAAGCGTCAGAAGCAAGAGATTCCCTAAATTTTTTAATAATCTGTTCGTTATGTTTGCAAGCATTCAGAATGTCGCTATAGATAAGTATATACTCTATTTAAATTGTTCTTATATGATAGGTCTGATTAGGAGTTAGTTATTTCAATGCGTCTTTCTCAATATTTCCTTCCACTTTTAAAAGAAAATCCTAAGGAAGCAGAAATTGTTTCTCATCGATTGATGTTACGTGCCGGTATGATTCGTCAACAAACCTCAGGAATTTATTCTTGGCTTCCTTTGGGGAAAAAAGTACTTGATAAAGTTTGTAAGATTATTCGTGAGGAGCAAGAACGAGCAGGTACCATAGAAATATTAATGCCTACAATTCAGTCTGCAGATCTTTGGCGTGAAAGTGGTCGTTACGATGATTACGGTTTGGAAATGCTCCGTATTAAAGATCGGCAAGAGCGTGATTTACTCTATGGTCCAACAAACGAAGAGATGGTAACAGATATTTTCCGTTCCTATGTTCGTTCTTATAAAGATCTTCCGCTTAATTTGTATCAGATTCAATGGAAGTTTCGTGATGAAATCCGTCCACGTTTTGGTGTGATGCGTTCACGAGAATTTTTAATGAAAGATGCTTATTCTTTTGATCTTGATTATGAAGGTTCTCAAACATCATATAATCGCATGTTTATTGCTTATTTACGTACTTTTTCTCGACTTGGCTTAAAGGCAATTCCTATGCGTGCTGATACAGGCCCAATTGGTGGTGAACTTAGCCATGAATTTATTATTTTAGCAGAAACTGGAGAAAGTGCTATATTCTGTGATAGACAATTTCTTGAACTCACGGTTCCAGACAGTTCAATCGATTTTAGTGATAAAACTGTTTTGGCTGATATTGTTAAACAGTGGACGTCTTTTTATGCAGCGACAGAGGAAATGCATAATGAAGAAGAGTGGGCTAGAGTTTCTGATCAAAAACGTCTTTCAGCGCGTGGCATTGAAGTAGGGCATATTTTTCACTTTGGTACGAAATATTCTGTACCCATGGGAGCAAAAGTTATGGGACAAGACGGAAAAGAGCATGTCGTTTCTATGGGGTCTTATGGTATTGGACCTTCACGTCTTGTTGCAGCCGCGATTGAAGCTTCTCATGATGAAAATGGTATTATTTGGCCAAAGCCGATTGCTCCGTTTGATGTGGGTATCATCAATATGAAGCCTGATGATGAGAAATGCACATATGCGTGTGAAACTCTCTATCAGGGATTAAGACATGCTGGTTTTGATCCATTATTAGATGATAGAAAAGAGCGTCCTGGATCGAAATTTGCAACGATGGATCTCATTGGCTTGCCAACACAAATCATTGTCGGACCTAAAAGCATTACACAAAATGAAGTTGAAATGAAAGATCGAAAAACAGGTGTCAAAGAATCCTTAACGGTTGAAGATGTACTCAAACAGTTTTCTGTAGTTTGATAGGCAATGTTATGAAGAGGTTGAGCAGTAAATGGTTTTCATCTTATGAGTGGATGATCGCTTTTCGTTATATGATTCCCAATAAAAAACATGTTGTAGCATCTGTGATTTCCATCATTTCTCTGATTGGCATTATGCTGGGAGTGTTTGCTTTAGTCGTCGTTATGGCTGTGATGAATGGTTTCCGTACAGAGCTTCTCAACCGTATTCTTGGTATGAATGGGCACCTTGTTGTTCAAGCAGTTGATTCCGGTTTTACCGATTATAAAACTCTTATTTCTTCTTTAGAAGCTGTGAATGGTGTAAAGTTTTCTCTACCTGTTATTGAAGGGCAAGCGCTTGTTCAAGGTGAGCTTCAAGGAGGGGCAGGTGCGTTAGTTCGCGGTATGCGCAAACAGGATTTAGAGAAGCTTAAAACAGTCTCTCAAAATATTAAGTTAGGTTCACTTGCGCTCTTTGATAAAGAGGAAGGTGTTGCAATTGGCAGTGGTTTGGCGGAAAAATTAGGACTTACCGTTGGGCGTGATCTTCGTATTATTACTCCAGATGGCGATGCCACTCCTTTTGGAGTAACGCCACGTGTTAAAGCGTATAAAGTGACAGCTATTTTTGAAGTTGGTATGTCTGATTATGATTCAATATTCGTTTTTATGCCTCTTCATGAAGCGCAAATGTTTTTTAATTTGGGAGATACGGTTCAATCTTTAGAATTATTTTTGAATAATCCTGATGCCGTTGATCGAATAAAACCAGTTATAGAAAAAGCTATAGGTCAACAAGTTTATTTAATTGATTGGCGTGAGCGCAATCAGGCTTTTTTTTCAGCCTTACAAATTGAACGCAATGTTATGTTTTTTATTCTTTCTCTGATTGTTCTTGTTGCGGCTTTGAATATTATTTCAGGACTCATTATGCTTGTAAAAGATAAAAGCCATGATATTGCGATTTTACGTACGATGGGTGCACAACAAAGTGCGATTTTACGTATATTTATTGTCACAGGCATGATGATTGGATTCATTGGAACAATATTAGGCTTAATTTTCGGTGTGATAGCGACCGCGAATATTAATCATATCCAAGATTTTATTTCTTGGTTATTTAATGTCGATGTTTTTAATCCTCAACTTTACTTTTTGACAAAATTGCCTGCGCAAATTGAATGGGGACAGACAGTTCTCGTTGCCATAATGGCTTTATTTTTATCATTTTTAGCAGCTCTTATTCCGGCATGGCGTGCTGCTAAGCTGGATCCTGTCCAAGCTTTGAGGTATGAATAATGACGGCTATTTTAGAGCTTGTAGAGATTGAGCAACATTTTTTTGAGAGTCATAAGCCTCTCATTATTTTAGATAAGGCAAATTTTATTCTTAATCGCGGAGAACTTGTTGCACTTGTAGCACCATCTGGTGCAGGAAAATCAACTCTGCTTCATATTGCAGGATTATTAGAAAAACCAACGGCTGGTGATGTGATGTTACGGGGAGTTTCTTGCGCAAAACGTTCTGATAGTGAGCGAACAGCCATTAGACGAAATGATATCGGTTTTGTCTATCAATTTCATCATTTGCTTCCAGAATTTACAGCTTTAGAAAATGTTATGATACCACAAATGATAGCGGGATTTAAAAAATCTCTTGCAGAAGATCGTGCACTTAAATTGCTGACATATCTGCGTATTTCTCATCGCGCCAATCATCGCCCATCAGAATTATCAGGTGGAGAACAACAACGTGTCGCTATTGCACGTGCAGTAGCAAATGGTCCTTCAGTTCTTTTGGCGGATGAACCTACCGGAAATCTTGATCCTGTAACTTCAGCTTATGTTTTTCAAGCTTTATCCGCGCTTGTTCGTCAATCTGGTCTTTCTGCTCTTATTGCAACGCATAATTATGCTTTGGCTAAACAAATGCATCGTCGAATTACACTCAAAGAAAAGAAGATTATTGAACTTCCCTAGATGAGGGTGCAGAATTTATTCTACAAATTGGAAATTTAACTTATACATCATCACTTAATTCAAGGAGACATTTATGGCAGTTTTTGTCGTTGACGAAAATCAATTGGATGTGCGTCGTCGCCGATTGATTTTTCGTGCATGGCACCGCGGTATTCGTGAGATGGATCTCATTTTTGGACACTATGTAGATGCACATATTGCTGGGATGAGTGATAAAACGGTTTCTGAACTTGAGTATATTATGTCTTTTGATGATCGTGATTTATTAACGTGGATTACAGGAGAAACTTCCCCTCCCGTAGAAGTTAATAGTCCACTTTTTCGTGACATTGTAAATTATCATGTTTGCGTAGATTTAAATTGATTCAAATGTCTATATTTAAAAAAATTATCATTCCCCAAGACATCTCTACTCCCATGATTTTTGATGGGATTACCGATGGATTTGAAGCTTTTGCACTTGCTCAATTGCGTTCAAAAATTGCACATGATAAGCCACTTATTTATGTTATTCGTGATGGAACAAAAATTTCCCATTTACAGCAAGTTTTAAATTTTATTGAGCCCAATTTACCTGTACTTCAATTTCCTGCATGGGACTGTTTACCCTATGATCGGGTCTCACCTGGAAGTGCTGTTATGGCACGTCGGCTTTCGACTTTGGCTCATATAACAAGTTTGCGTAAAAATCCACACGCTGCAATTATATTAACAACAGCAAATGCAATTATGCAAAAATTGCCTCCTCGTGAAATAATTGAAACTCAAGTAATTCACGCACGTGTTGGCCAGCGTACGGGGATGGAGCATTTCATTCAATTTTTAGAATCTAATGGTTTTGAGCGTGTTACGGTTGTTCGTGATGTTGGTGAATTTGCTGTGAGAGGAGGAATTCTTGATATTTTTTCTCCGATTGATGTTGAACCATTACGGCTTGATTTTTTTGGAGACACTCTAGAGACCATCCGTGTATTTGATCCTGCCACCCAAAGAACCACAAGCAAACGAACGGAATTTCTTCTACACTCAATGAGTGAGGTTGTTCTTACTGCTGAATGCATTAGCAGATTTAAAAGCAACTATATTCGTACATTTGGTGTGTCACAAAAAAAGAACATGCTGTATGAAGCTCTTTCTCAAGGGCGACGTTTTTCCGGTATGGAACATTGGTTGCCCTTTTTTTATGAGAAACTTGATAGTTTTTTTGATCATTGTGGTAATTTAGCAGTTGTTTTTGAACATCTTATAGAAGAAGTGCTTATCGAACGCTATCGCCTTATTGAAGATTATTATAATGCGCGCAAAGAGCATGAAAATGATAAAGCAAATCCTACTTCTTATCATCCGATAGAGCCTAGCCTTCTTTATTTAACACCAGAGCGTGTCGCAGAAATCACTAGAACATCCGGACAACGTATTGATTTTACGCCTTTTAATGTTCCGCAAACTTTTGGAAAAACGGTTATTCACGCAAATGTTAAACTGGGATATGATTTTGTAAAAGAGCGCAATGCACAGGAGAAAAATGTTTTTTCAAGTGTCGCTCATCATGTTGCTTCATTGCGTGTTGCTGGCAAGAAGGTATTATTAGCCGGTTGGAGTGAAGGATCTCTCACACGTTTGCTGCAGGTTCTAGATGAACATGGAGTAAAAAAAATAGATGTTGTAAAATCATTACAAACGGTACAAGCAACACCACGTGATCGTATAACTGCAGCTGTTATACGAATAGAGCATGGTTTTGAAGTGGAGGATTTTGCTCTCATAACAGAGCAAGATATTCTCGGTGACCGATTCATAAGATCACCCAAACGACGGAAGCACAATACAAACTTTATTTCTGAAATTGCAGCTTTAAATTCTGGCGATATGGTTGTGCATGTCGACCATGGTATTGGGCAATTTGTTGGTCTTAAAACGATTACAACAACCGGAATTTTACGAGATTGTCTTGAAATTAAATATGCTGGAGGCGATAGGCTTTTTTTACCTGTTGAAAATATCGAACTTCTTTCACGTTATGGATCGGAAGGAACGGATGTTACATTAGACAAGTTAGGTGGTGTTGCTTGGCAAGCACGCAAAACACGACTTAAAAAACATTTATTGGAAATGGCAGGACAATTAATTCGTATAGCGGCAGAGCGTGCTATGCGTTCTGCATCTGCTTTGGTTCCGCCAATTGGACCATTTGATGAATTTGTTGCACGCTTTCCCTATGAAGAAACAGAAGATCAAATGAATGCTATTGATGCTGTATTAGATGATTTGG
This sequence comes from Bartonella sp. ML69XJBT, assembly GCF_028618515.1. Lineage (GTDB taxonomy): Bacteria > Pseudomonadota > Alphaproteobacteria > Rhizobiales > Rhizobiaceae > Bartonella. The sequence continues at coordinate 3,260 of NZ_JAQITB010000021.1, read as the reverse complement.
CATCAGGCAAACCAATGGATCGCTTAATATGTGGCGATGTTGGCTTTGGAAAAACAGAAGTTGCCATTCGAAGTGCTTTTGTTGCCGCTTTAAGTGGATATCAGGTTGCTGTGGTTGTGCCGACAACTTTACTTTCACGACAACATTACAAAACTTTTCTTTCACGTTTTCAAGGATTGCCCATTAAAATTGGTCATGCATCAAGGCTTGTGAAAACTAAAGAACTTGCACAAGTCAAAAAGGGTATTGCAGATGGTACGATTGATATTGTTATTGGCACACATGCACTCTTAAGTGATGCCGTTAATTTTTTACGGTTAGGACTTCTTATCATTGATGAAGAGCAACATTTTGGTGTAAAACACAAAGAGCGTTTAAAAGAGCTTAAAAGTGATATTCACGTTCTCACACTCTCGGCAACTCCCATACCGCGCACTTTAGGACTCGCATTATCAGGGGTACGGGAATTGTCATTGATAACCACTCCTCCCATTGATAGAATGGCGGTTCGTACTTTTATTTCACCGTTTGATTCACTGGTTATACGCGAGACATTGCTTCGAGAATATTACCGTGGTGGACAAAGTTTTTATGTTTGTCCTCGTATTTCTGATCTTGTCTCTGTAGAAGAGTACCTCAAAACACATGTACCTGAACTCAAATTCGTTGTTGCTCATGGGCAAATGCCAGCTGGACAACTTGATGATATTATGAATGCATTTTATGATGGACAATATGATGTTTTGCTGTCAACAACCATCATTGAATCAGGACTTGATATTCCAACAGCGAATACATTAATTGTACATCGTGCTGAGTTGTTTGGTCTTGCTGCTCTTTATCAATTACGTGGTAGGGTAGGGCGTTCAAAACAACGTGCTTACGCACTTTTTACCTATCCTTCAGGTAGAGTTTTAACGCCTGCTGCTGATCGTCGTCTTAAAGTTTTACAATCTCTGGATAGCTTAGGAGCTGGTTTTCAATTGGCAAGTCATGACATGGATATTCGTGGCTCAGGAAATTTTTTGGGTGAAGAGCAATCAGGACATATCAAAGAGGTTGGATTTGAACTCTATCAAAAAATGCTTGAAGAAGCCGTTGCTGAATTAAAAGATGGCAAACAAGATGAGGACCAACAATGGTCTCCTCAAATTTCATTTGGTACAACAGTAATGATACCAGAAAGTTTTGTACCTGATTTACCATTACGCATGGGGCTTTATCGTCGTTTAACAGAACTTAATAATTTAGAACAAATAGATGAATTTGCTGCCGAATTAATAGATCGCTTTGGTCCTTTGCCATTGGAGGTCCAACATCTTCTTAAAGTCTTTTATATTAAAACCTTGTGTCGAAAAGCACATGTGGAAAAATTAGATACAGGACCAAAGGGAGTTGTTATACAATTCCGAAATAATTATTTCGCAAACAGTGTGGCGCTTGTCCAGTGGATCGGAAAACAAGGTCCAATGGCAAAAATTAGACCAGATCAAACTATAGCTCTTATTCGTGATTGGTCAACTGTCGATGAAAGGCTCACTGGAGCAGCAACAATCATGACACAGCTTGTAGAAATGGCAGAACATCATTCTGTTTAAAAATTTTCCTACATTATCTTTATATTAAAAATAATTTAAAAACTACAATAACTATAAAAAATATAAATTATGTATCATATTAATAAAATAAAAGTAGTTTTTGACAATTAATAATTTTATAAATAGTAGAAAATAATAAAAATATAAATATATTAAATAAGTTTCTTATACAGTTTTTAACAAGCTAGAATATACTAAATTAAGTATTATTATAAAATGAACTGTTTTAAATACAAAAAAATGCAAATGATCAGTTTAATTTATCATCTATAACTATAAACTTATTGTCTTCTATATAGAGAATTGTTTTGTGGCATAATATTAATTTATACACTATCTGTTAGTGTAACATCTTATTGTAGAATATTGACTTTTTTCATCCTATGAAGAAAATATAACAAGAGTGAATAGAACTAAGTTTTACCGAACCATTCTTGAATATAAAAAAGCATACGGCTTATAATATTTTTTCTTTTATTTGGCAAAACTATATTATGCACTCCCTCAAATGCTTTGCAAACCATAGGTATATTTTCTAAAGATGAATCTCCACGTACAACAGCATTTATTATATTGTCATATAACTCTTTTTTATAATTATAAGGTCCTGTTTTTAGAAGTTCTTTAATGCCTTTGACTAACTTTAGATCTATTGACTGGATTGCATCTTTTGCCCAACTGAAATCCTTTTTTTTCCAACCGAAATCTTTGCGCAAAACAGCAGCTATATCACTATGCAAGATGCTTTCAAAGGTTCTGCAAGCAACAACAAAAATAAGATAGTTTTTCATTATCTCATCATTACCTAAAACATTTTCAGTTACTTTCCATTCATTAAAAAATTGAATTCTTTCTAAATATTCCCTTGCTTTAAGGCGCTTTTCTTCATATTCTTTTTCCTCGTACTCTTGCGCGATGTATGTTCTATATATCAATTTAAGTTTTCCTTCAGCTAACTTCCCTAGTTTTAAAGTAAGCCTGAAATGTTCCTCACTGAGGTCATCCTGTTTTTGCAAAAGCTTATTCTGTTCATGCAAAATCTTGTAGTGTTTTATACGAGGAGTACGTTTTATCAAAAGATTCAACGTATCCAGTTTTTCCTCAATGAATTCAATTTCACTGTCAACAATAATTTTTCTATCTTTAAAACGTTGATATTTTTCATCAAGAGTTTCATTAAAAAGAAATGCAGCATAAACATTTTTTACTCCACATATCAAAGCAAGTAATAAAAATATTATATTCAACAATCTTTGTAATGAGGAAATCATCTTATCTCACTTCGATAAATGGTACTCTCTATTTTTAATAGCGCGCTTTTTAATATATTAGCCTGATGATATCAACTCAATTATATACAATATGTGTAAAATATGTCAGTTAAAACACTCAAAAATTTTTATATTTTACCAAAATATCACTTTTAATTAATATATATCGATACAATATTTTTTTTAATGACAGTAATAGATTCATATGATTTTTAGAAAGAAGGAGATGGTTTCTTTATTACAAAAATTACTCTTTTTTCCCCTTATATGGCGCTTGATCTGGGGGCAGTGGCCAATGATTTAAGCAAAAACAGTTTTGGCGGTAGTTTGGTAGGAGCAACTCTTGGTTTCCATTCAACTGGAGATATTACGGATGTTGATGTGTCATATT
>NZ_JAQITB010000020.1 GCF_028618515.1 Bartonella sp. ML69XJBT | reverse complement strand
AAGGATGTGCGTTTTTTCTCACGCAATGTGCTGTTTAGTCATGACCTGTGGAACCAAAACCACCCGTACCTCTGCTTCCCACATCGCTCTTGTCTTTTTCATTTGATGCAAGTTCATTTGCTGCAAGTTCATGAACATTGACTTGAAGAACCGGTGCAATGACTGTTTGGGCAATGCGCATGCCTCGTTCAATGGTAAAGTCTTCTTGTCCGCAATTGATGAGTAAAACTTTGACTTCACCGCGGTAGTTTAGTCATGACCTGTGGAACCAAAACCACCCGTACCTCTGCTTCCCACATCGCTCTTGTCTTTTTCATTTGATGCAAGTTCATTTGCTGCAAGTTCATGAACATTGACTTGAAGAACCGGTGCAATGACTGTTTGGGCAATGCGCATGCCTCGTTCAATGGTAAAGTCTTCTTGTCCGCAATTGATGAGTAAAACTTTGACTTCACCGCGGTAATCACTATCAATGGTTCCAGGCGTGTTGAGGCATGTGATGCCGTGTTTGAAAGCTAAGCCTGAGCGTGGACGTATTTGTGCTTCAAACCCAGGGGACAAATGAAAAATAAGACCCGTTGGAATAAGGGCGCGCTGTCCAGGTGCAAGAGTGAGTGTTTCTTTTTCACCAAGCGCGGCCCTTAGATCAAGACCAGAAGAACCCGCTGTGGCATAGTGCGGAAGTTCTAAGCCTTGTCCATGCTCAAGGCGTTCGATTAACAAAGTCACGGGTTTAGAGCGGTGAGAAAAAGCATTGTCTTGGTTGTTTAAGGGGGGGGAGGCTGGAGTGTGAGGCATGGTCAAAACATTTCCAAATTATAAGAGAGGTCTAAAATTATAAAACAAATGCTACTCTAGCAAAAGCTTCCCATAAAACAAACCAATAAAGGTCCATGGAGAGGGGTTGTCCCCAATACAGGTTTGTGGACGCTGGTTTTAGATTTTCTTATAAGAATATCTGTGCAAAAATAAAAAAACTCCCAATGATAAATTGTCATTGGGAGGGCATATAAAATCTTTTGGGGCTTGATAATAACAAGTCTGCGCGTGATGCTTCAATACTTGTCTGTTGCGTGTTTGTTTGGTTTTGCTTTCAGATACTCCCGATAAGAATCCCCGTGGCAAAAACGAGAGCACCACCAATGATAACTTGTAAAGATGCACGCCAAAAAGGAGTCGACATGAATTTATTTTGCACCCAAACAATAGCCCCTAGTTCGAAAAAAACAATGATAAAGGCAATCACTGTCGCCATATAAAAAGAGTTAATCAAATAAGGAAGTGTGTGACCTAATCCTCCTAACGTTGTCATAATACCGCTGGCAAGACCTCTTTTAAGCGGAGAACCACGGCCTGATAATTTCCCATCATCATGGGCTGCTTCTGTAAATCCCATTGAAAGACCTGCTCCAATCGAAGCAGACAACCCGATCAAAAAGGTTTGATGCGTATCTCCTGTTGCAAAAGCGGCTGCAAAAATTGGCGCAAGAGTAGAAACTGATCCATCCATGAGACCAGCAAGACCAGGTTGAATCCATGTCAAAAGCAGCTGTCTGTGCGTTTTTGATGACTTTTTTGTCTCTTGACTTACCGTTTTGCTTCGAGAGCTTTTATGATGCTTCTTTGCCGTTACAAGAGTGGCGCGATTACACGGTGAGTCTACCGTTGAAGCTATGGTGCCTGCACGATTGCTACAAGAAAGGCACAGAAGCTCCTTATAATTTTCAAGCTCTCGCATACCCATTGCTGCAAAAATTTCTGCATGCTTTGAAGAATAAGGCTCTAAAGCTTTGGCATATTTTAAATAAAGAGCAGCATTTTGTTCTTTGGCTTTAAGTGCTCGAAGCATCACTTGTTGTGCTGAACGAAAGGACAGAGCTTTACGTTGTATAAATGAAAAAAACGATCTCAACATTTCCTGTTCCTTTGCACTTTAGAATAGTTCTAAAGATATAAGAGAAAAAAGAGCAAAGTCAATCTAAAATTAAAAAATTGTAAAGAGTCAGTGTGATGAAAAGAACAGCTTAGAGATGTAAAGGTTGCAGTGTTAAGAAAATAAAATTTGCTTAGATAAGAAAATAAGTCAGCAAAAAAAACGTGATTGTATGAAACGATGCCAGAAAAATGCAGAAACGAGAAAGACTGGCGATTTTACCAAGGAATTGTGGTCAGGAATGGGGAGAGATGGAGGTGAGAGGGGATGGAGGAGATTGCGGTATGGCTCTTGGAGATGATAGGGCATGGGGGCAGATTTAAGGGTATGGGGTGTGCTGTGGAGAAGTTTTGTTGCTGTTAGATTGGGGAGAAAGCATGTGATTGTTGATCTTTTTTAGAAACTGAGAGACGCTTTTTGCTGCAATATAAAAGCAGGCAAGCATGTAAAGGGAGGCTGGTAACCACATTTCAACTGGAAAATGAGAGAAAACGCATAGGGATTTTAGAACAAGAAGGAGGGTGGATGCTATTCAATTGGTTAAAGAGCTGAGTTTTACCTGTTGTTCTGCTTATTGCATTGAAACGACAACTGGCAGTTGAGAGGCAGGCATGCGGTTGTTGGGGAGTGGAGTACTCTTTATGCTGCTCTGAAAAAGACTAATGGGAGCATTTTTCTCTGTTTTAAGAGTTGTTGTTCTTGTCATGGTTGCTCTTGTAGAAGGGAGCAACCTTTGCTCTTGTAAGCCGTTTGCGAAGAGATAGCTTGAGAGGCGAAGAGATGATTTGAGAGCTCAAAATTTATCTGTAAATGATCTATAATGGTTGGGGTCATGCATTGAAGCTGAGGCAGTAGACGATATTGATATCCTTTGGGGAGGGCGACGTGGTTTTGCGTTGACTTCTGCTTTATTCCAAGCACATGTTAAGCTCTGGAGAGTTTTTTCTAGCAGAGGAATAGATGGAAGCTACCAGACCAGCAAGTAGATGCTTGCTGTGGTGATGGGTTATGAGGAAGCAGGGTGATAAGCTAGGCTTTGGCATGTAGTGCTTTGATGGCATATCTCTTGAGTGAGGAGGATGGGTCATAGGAGGAGTTCTGATCTGAAGTTATGGCTGATCATTTTTGTTTATTGGCGGTTTTTGTCAAAATATACCAGTAAAGAGGATGTGGAATCATAAAATACTCTTTTTCTCTTTTTTAGGTTGAGAGAGGAGAAGGAGTGCGGATGCCAGGACTAGTGGTATGGCAAGGTTTATGGAGGTCTGTTGTGCTTTAGAGGGGGGGTGGAGAGCATGCTCTATGCTCTTTGGTTGTTATTTTTTAGAACTCAGCAGACCTTTTGAAGCAATATAAAAACTGGCAAGCATGTAAAGGAGGCTGGCAACCACATTCCAGCTGGCAAATGAGAGAAAAAGAAAGCGCATGGGGGCTTCAGAACAAGAAGGCGGGTGGATGGTGTTTAATTGGTTAAAAAGCTGTGAGACGTCTGTTGTTCTTCTCATGGCACTTAAACCACAGCTGGGGGGAGCTGGCCAAAAACCATATTCAACACCCGCATGGTACACTGCTAAGACAAGGCTGATGGTCATTAAGACAAAAACGCACAAAAATAAAAGTTGTACCCAAGAAGAAATGCGAAAAAACCACGCTCCAAAACCTGCTAAAAGCAAAAATGGCAGTGCACTGTAATAAGGAAAACGCTCAATAAGGCATAAATCACAAGGAAGATAGCCTCCAATATATTCAAAACCAAGGGCGAGACCTATCGTGCTTGAGAGGCAAAAAGCAAGAAAAAAAGCCCATAAACTTTGCTCTTTGCGGCTTGGTTCAAGGTGAAGGTGCTTGTGCAAGATAGATTGAGAAGAAAAAATGCTGGACATGGAGCAGGTTCCTTAAAGTCAAAGCTGCTTGTTCACAAAAGCTATGAAAATTCCATAAGCAATTAGGACACTAACACAACCAATCAAGACAATCCATTTGAAATGACGGGAAAGAAAATTCATGGCTTGTTGGCCAAAACGTTGAATAAACCAAGCAAGAAGATAAAAGCGGGCCCCCCTAGCAAAAATACAGGTGAGAATGAAAAGCCCAATATGCACACCCATAACACCTGCTAAAATCGTGACAATCTTGATAGGAGGAAGATGAAAAAAACCTGATGTGATCAGTAAAATCACCAGAAATTGCAGCGTTGCATGGTTTTTTAGGGCTTCAAAACTTTCAACTTTACCATAAAATTCTAAGATCGGTTTGGCAAGCGCGTCATAGGCAAAATGCCCAATAAACCAACCAGCAATGCCTCCCAAAACAGAACACATCGTAGCAATAAAGGCATAGCGATAAACCCGCTTGGGATGAACAAGAGCCATCGGTATATATAAAACATCTACCGGAATTGGAAAAACAGAACTTTCAATAAAGGCAATGAAACCAAGCCAATGGGGCGCTGTGCCCCGATTTGCTAAAGAAATAGTCCAAAGCTTTAATCTGTTTAATATCATCAGGGATTTCATAAGCCTAATAGGTAAAGACTTTACAAATTATGCGCCATGAAGATGGTCAAACAAATATTTTTAAAATTCACGCGTTAAAAAAATTCTCTTCAGAAAAATATTCTTTATAACTTATCAAACAAAAATGATACGGATTCTGCAAAAACAAAAAATCTGCTGTTGACGAATCTGTTCTTCTTCATATAGTGCAGAAGGATAATGAACAGATCTGTTCTTTATAACAGCGTGCGGGTGTGGTGGAACTGGTAGACGCGCCAGACTCAAAATCTGGTTCCGAGAGGAGTGTCGGTTCGAGTCCGACCACCCGCACCACTTTATAGATTCGATACTTTATAAATTCTGCATCACTTGATATCGTTGTTTATCTTATTTTATTGATAAGACATCGTTTTTTTCATATCTGATAAATGCGTTAAAAACGCAGTTCAAAAGGTGCTTTTAAAAGTGCTGAAGAAGACAAAAACACGGGATAGATTTTATCCGTTTTAATTGTAAAAAATTTTGCCTTTAGGAAAATTACTGATGGAGCTGGACTCTGGCTTATCAAAACCGCACCGCTTTATAGGCATTGCCCCTTATTTCCAGTGTATGATTTGTCGGTTTTTAAAATCTTATCGTCATCCTATAAAATATTGCCTCTTTAGGACAGGGCTATACATTCTATTCATAGAGGTAAGTACAATGTTCTATCGCTTTGGGTTCTGTCCCATTGGCTCATTTTTGTTTGTTCGTTTTTTCTTTTGAAGCACATTAAATCCGAAAATGATAATTGTTGAAAGACTCATCTGCTGTGCTAGCAAAATATGCTCTATGCCTCTAAAATATCCGATGAGCACAATTACTCTCTATGCTGCTTGTTTGGTGGAAAAGATGCATGGGGAATTCAAAACAGCATTTGTCCAGTGATTTTGTGAAGGGATAGCATCTAAAATATTGCCTCTTTAGGACAGGGCTATACGCTCTATTCATAGAGGTAAGTACAATGTTCTGTCGCTCTGGGTTCTGTCCCATTGGCTCATTTTTGTTTGTTGGTTTTTTCTTTTGAAGCACATTAAATCCGAAAATGATAATTGTTGAAAGACTCATCTGCTGTGCTAGCAAAATATGCTCTATGCCTCTCAAATATCCGATGAGCACAATTACTCTTTCTATGCTGCTTGTGATTTTGTGAAGGGATAGCATCAATGGCGGGCAAGGGGGCTTGTGGCATGTCATTGGGGGTGGCGCTTTTCTTGCCCAAAATGCCGCAAAACAGCACCGTGTTGTGAATTCCTATGCCTATTGTCCAGGAACATGAAGCTATTTTCGATGGTGTTTGTGGATGGAGATAAATCCTTCCGTGCTTAGAAGGTTATCGGGCATCACTTTTGCTATTCATTTATGAAGTGGTATCAGTCTATGAGATTTACTCACTCCCAATGCTGTCAAAAATCTTGGCATGGGGAGGGTGTGTTTGGGAACATTTATGAAGTGGTATTTTTATTCTGTGCTGTTATCTATATGCTAAATCTGCTTATAAGACTGAATGGTTTTGATTGCTTTCATATAACAGGAGTGCAAATGAGAATAGCTTACTGTGTTAGAGTTTCTTATACAGAGTGTAAAATGATGAATTATTCTTATAAAGCAATATGTTGGTTTGTGGTGAGAGCAATCTTATTATCGTTTTGTGAGAGCTTCGTTTTCCAAGCAAGAAGAAAAAATCTCGAAATGAGCAATCTGCCGTCTCATTTATTGTCTCATGTAAGGTTACTGTTAGAGTCTCGGTGAAAGCCTTGATTGATGCAAAGCTATGGAAACAGGGATTTTAAAAAATCAGAGTAATAAGCAAATTTGGTCATTTTGTTTATTGTTTTGATGATTTTGCTCAAAACTATCCCAGTAAAGAGCAAAAATAACGCCTCACCCATGTATAATGGCTGAAATTCTTTCTTATTCAATGGATCATTTGATGCCAAAAGTTATTATGTAAATGGATTTTTAAAAACAATAATATGCTTTTTTTAATATATTGTGTTTCTTATAAAGAACAGATTGGTAAAAATTTTTTTACAAAATACAGCGTTCTCATAAAATCATAAAAATTTGCTTGATTTGACTGCTTAAGGGGGCATGAGTACGTTCCTCACGCAAAATAGAACGCTCTTGCGTTGCATATTTACCCGCTTGTTAAAAAAACTCTCTTAATGCTCTTAAGTCTATTTCACATCAGCGTTTGTGAATGATGGTATAGTTAAAGCCATTGTATACCAACATTTTTACACTTATGAAGGAGCAAGTTTGTCATCATACTCTTTGTCAGTGCCCAATTTTCTATAGCTCTTGGCACTTGAGAGTGTTTAGGAAGAGGAGCTTTAGTTCTTTTTTGTATAATCTTTATTCACAGCTTCCTTCTACTTATAATGTGTGAGCAAGTGATTGTGATTGATTGAACATGGGAGAGATTGAAAGGGTAGGATTCTACGATATTGGGATCTCTTATTCAATATGGATAACGCTCTATGAGTCTTATAAATCAATGTGTTAACTCATGTCTCGTTGATAAAAATAAAAACCCTGCTTTTGGCAGGGTTTTTGAATTTAATGTGTAATAAATTAAAATTTATAAGCAACACCAATGCGGAAATCATTTGTGTTGTAGCCAATTTCAAGCTTGTCTTCTCCAAATTTCTTTTTACCAAAATCTGAATAGCGATATTCTGTACGCAGAATAATATTATTGGTTAAGGCAAAATCAAGACCACCACCAACTGTATAACCAATCATTGTTTTTGTTTCATCGAGCACATTGCCAGAGGCAAAGACAAACGCGTCTTCTTGAGATTTTGACAAAAGTGATAGGATATATTGCATCTGTGCATAGGCAATACCGCCAGAGACATAGGGCATAACGCGATCAGAAGCAAAACCAATACGCACGCGCGTAGCACCAGCCCATTTCTCTTTCAAAGTGACACTGCTTACAACAAGATCACCAATATTGGGTATTGTTTCGTCTTGAGCTGCAGGCTTTACAATGCGAATATTAGCTTCTTCAAAAACTTCGTTAATGGAATCGAGTTCATCATCATCTAGAATCTTTCTTTCTTCACCCGTTCTGGTGTCCTTTTTACCAGACCACATGAAGTCTGTATCAACTCCGAGCACAAAGTTGTTGCCAAGATCAATATTAGAACCTAAATACCCCCCTCCCATAAATTCTGATGGTTTAGGTGATAATTTTTTATCAATCCAAGACCATTTTCCAGTCGTCGCATCTTCAGAGTAATTTAAGACACTTTTGCTGGAAAAACCACCAAACTGACCTCCAACATATAAGCCTGTCCAAGAATAAGCTGGAGCAACAATAACCGCTGGAACATTCGATTTTATAATATTTGATTTTATTTCTGGAAGAGTTACGGTATCAGCAGCTTGAACTGTAGAAGTTGCCATTAAAGCGGCTAGAGATATCGATATTAAATGTTTTTTTTTCATAAAAACCCCTGGTTTATTTCAAGATGAAAGATATGATATACACATAATAAATACAAAAATCCATATATGTACGAAAATAAAATACTATACAAGTTTTATAGATGCAAACAGTTTAAAATTTTCTTAAGCTTATTTGTGAACGAGTGGATAGCAATCAATGCGTTACGTTTTATCGAGCATTGTGCTAAATTCTGTGCTGAACGTTTTGCTCGCTTTAAAGAACGCTCTTGACTATACCATGAGTGCCTCTCTTATTCCTTGGATAACAGTTTGATTTATAATGATCAGTCATCGTTTTGTATATTGAATGAGAATTTCCAATATACAAAGCTTCTCTCCTTTCAAATCTCTCATGTTAAAACAATTTGAATGAATCAGAATCATTTGTTTTCACGTCATAAGAAGGATTGGTGTGTAGATAAAAACATTCATCAAAGGCGTAAATGCTTCTTATGAAAGCTCTAAGTGCCAAGGATTGCTAAAGCATTGGGAATTGGTAAATATTATGAACTGGTTTACCATTTTAATTAAGTGTAAAGATTGATAAGGCTTAATAGATTTTATCATTTTCACGGGAAGATTGATACTTTTCCACAGGCACCCCATCCACAGATACTATTGAAAATGGCTTTATGTTGCGTGAAAACAGGCATGGGAATTCAGAGGAATTCAGGGCACGGTGTTGTTTTTCGGCGTTTTGGGGCATGAGAAGCATACCACCATAATATGCTCTATGAAAGGAATCCCCGCTTACCATTGATGCCATCACCTCACAAGATCATAGGACAAATCCTTTTTTGAAGTTCCCATGCAACTTTTTCATCAAACAAGCAACATAGAGAGATAAAATGTAAAGGTTATCGTAGCATTGAGCGCTGATAAAGAGTATAAAGAATATAATGATCAGCGGGCTTCGTCATAAGTGTAAAGATTACGGTGCACAACTATATAAAAAGGATTAAAGCTCCTCTTACTAAAAACTCTCAAGTGCTAAGAGTTGTTGTAGTATTGAGCGCTGACAAAGAGTACGATAGTGCCGGCTGTTGCGTGAAAACAGGCATGGGAATTCAGAGGAATTCAGGGCACGGTGTTGTTTTTCGGCGTTTTGGGGCATGAGAAGCATACCACCATAATATGCTCTATGAAAGGAATCCCTGCTTACCATTGATGCCATCACCTCATAAGGTCATAGGACAAATCCTTTTTTGAAGTTCCCATGCAACTTTTTCATCAAACAAGCAACATAGAGAGATAAAATGTAAAGGCTATCGTAGCATTGAGCGCTGATAAAGAGTATAAAGAATATAATGATCAGCGGGCTTCGTCATAAGTGTAAAGATTACGGTGCTCGATGGATTTTACATTATACCCATTTATAGGCACTGTGGCAAATGGGCTTGCGAGCATGAAATGGGCTTGGATACCTTAAGAGATGTTTTTTTAACAAGTATGCGAATTGGCAACACATGGTATTTTTACAATGGTATTTTTACAATGGCGTTTTTTGGTGTGAGGGACGTGATCTCCTTCGAGAAGGTGAGAGGCAAAAGTGTGAGACAATAAGCAATCTCCGTGATTTAAAAGGGATTGCTTGGAGAGATACTGTTTTAAATGTGTAAAGACATTTTCTATCGCCTCCATGAGGTGGACAAAATAAAGGATTCATAAAAAGAGGAAAAACGATATTTTTTGCTACCATAGATTGAAGGTACAACCTCGGTGAATGGTCATTGTTGGCTAAATATGCAAACTGGTTTGTTCAATCCCCAATACTTTCCCATTGTTTATTGTTTTTTGATGAACCGGCAAGAGGGGTTATCTCTTATAAGTACGTATATAATAATGTGTTGCTCCAGCCAAATCATAAGCAAAAACAGACATGATCCCTTTATCCATTGGCGTTATTCTATAAGTCACATTGACAGCTGTGTTTTGCTGTTTTTGGGGTTGACTTGTAGAGATCACATCATATCCATTGCGTTGCAACAGATTGATAAATAAAGGAGTAAAGTTGTCTTCTGTGCTCTTTCTTTTTACAATGAGTGTTGTGGTCGCTGGTGGTAAAGAATTTTTGAGAGTGCGCACAAAATCGTTGGCAATTAATTGTGCATCACCCTTTGTAACATTCCGATCAACATAATTTGATAAATTGCTTACAGATGCGCAACCAGCCGTTAAGACAAGAGGCAACAACAAAAAATATTTTAACATCTTAACCCCCCCCCCCAATGAACTGTTATTCTCTTGTAAAATCTCTTACACGAGAAGAAAAAGCAGCTTTGATCATAATCATATTAACAACATCGCGCTCTTCAAGCAAGTGGTTGTTCATCAATGCTTTGAAAACCACTGTTTCATATGTGCAAAGATATTATCTATCGCATCCATAAGGCGAGCAAAATCAAGGATAAGCAAAAAAAGAAAAAATACTATCCACTTCATCAGACGCGACATCATCTTCACACTTTGGTAGGCAATGATCATTTCTTGAAGCATGGCTTTTTCCGTTTCTGTAAGCTCTGTATCGTCTTTTGTTTTTTTTCTAGCCATGTTTCCACCCACATAAGCGTTCACCTAGTGTGTTATGTTTTAAGATCTCTCTTGCTAAGGACAAGCTGATGACGTTGACATCTCTCTTGTTTAAGTAAATGGGCAACCAACCAACACAAGAGACATATTTATGGGTCACGCAACCAGTCGGAGAGAGCAGTGCGCACATCAGCATCACTTTTCTGATTAACTTCATTTTCCACCTCAAGCCGTGTTGTTGCTGCCTTTAAAGTTTGTTCTATCTGCTTTTGCTGCTCACCCTTTTTGCCAAGAGTGAATGCTTTGGCTAAAGCCATAAAAAAAGCGGCCAAAGCCGTGCCTGTTAGCATGAGATTTTTTTTCATCCAGAACATCATAGGCGGTGCTCCTGAAAGCGTTTGGCAACGAGGAAAATACCAACACCTGCAGCTAAAACCATGATGGTGGCAAGAGCCCATTGCACTGGACCATTGCCTGCTAGTAAGCCGCCAAGACCTGAGAAAGAACCAATAATGGGTGCAAGAGCTTCGGCTTTAAAGAGCGTTGTTGAATCCTTTGTTTCCACCGTTTGATAGTTGGAGGAAACAAATGCCCCTTTTGCCCATAATCCCGCTTCTGCGACACGCCGGTGGACAAGACCTTGCAAGCGCTTACCACCCGCTTTGGTCCATTTCTGGAGTTCGGCAGGTACCCCTTCATATTCACCGTTATTGAGTTTTTTTAATAGGGTCGAGTTGCAAAAAGCTGTTGTTCCTACATTATAGCAAAAGGAGACCAATGCTGCGAATTGTTCATCGGTTAAGGAAACGTGAACGGCTTGTTCAACGGTATTTTCAAATTGTCTTAAATCTTGGCGAAGAAGATTTTCGGCTTGTTTTTCAGTGACTGTCATGCCTTTGTGGACAAAAGGTTTGCCAGCACTGTTGGTATGTCCATAACCGATTGTCCACACACCGATGGCGTCTTTATAAGCGTTTAAGCGCAAGCCTTCCCATTGTTTGATGAGTGCAAGTCCTTCTTGTGATATTTTCCGCATAAATTCCTCCATAAAAAAAGCCCCACACAAGGTGAGGCGTGACTAACATGCTAAAAGTGAATTTTTCTCTGTTTTCTAAAAATAAACGCGATGTGAAATTTTGCTTAAACCATAAGGTGGGGTACCCAAGAGTGGGTGTTTATGCTGGTTTGTGGTGTTTGTGACGAGCGTTGGTGTTGGTGGCTGGCGCTGATGGTTGATGTTTGTGTTGGTGGGTGTGGCTGGTGCATGCTCAGTTCAAGATGGGAGTTAATGTTGGTGGCTGGTGTTTGTGTTAATTATGGGTGCTTGATATTTTTCGTATAAGTTCCTCCATAAAAAAAGCCCCACACAAGGTGAGGCGTGACTAACATGCTAAAAGTGAATTTTTCTCTGTTTTCTAAAAATAAACGCGATGTGAAATTTTGCTTAAACCATAAGGTGGGGTACCCAAGAGTGGGTGTTTATGCTGGTTTGTGGTGTTTGTGACGAGCGTTGGTGTTGGTAGCTGGCGCTGATGGTTGATGTTTGTGCTGGTGGGTGTGGCTGGTGCATGCTCAGTTTCACAGCGCTTATAAAGTTGGATTGTAGAGTGTCATGGATATGTGAGAATTTGCTATGAAAGGTGATTATCCTCAAGAAACGCTATGGATGTAATTTTTTAAAAGCAGATGTGCCTCTTTCTTATGCTTTTGCCAAAACATGAAA
This sequence comes from Bartonella sp. ML69XJBT, assembly GCF_028618515.1. Classification (GTDB taxonomy): domain Bacteria; phylum Pseudomonadota; class Alphaproteobacteria; order Rhizobiales; family Rhizobiaceae; genus Bartonella. The sequence continues at coordinate 16,490 of NZ_JAQITB010000020.1, read as the reverse complement.
TGTTCTGCCTCTCCAGAAAGATCGCTTAAGAGCTTTGGAATTTTTGAGAGGGCTGATGTCTCTGTTTTTAAGATAACAGCTCAGTTTTGCCTTAATAGGGAAGCGGCTTGTGCTGTTTGCCTCTTACAAGCCAAAACAAAAGGTGCATGATAAACGTACTTGCCAACATGCGTTAAGTCGAAATGTGGCGCTTTGTTTGCTCCTTATTTGCTACGCATATGGGGGAAAATATTCAAAAATGATATCATAATGTTAGGACAGATTTGTATTCAGAGATCCTTTTCTTATGTAATGAAACGGAGACGGTTTTTCCTTCTGCTTCAACGAGGTTTTTATCAAATCTTTCTACAAGAGTTTCATCTTTTTTGTTTACTTTTTCATGTTCTGCCCCCGGATTTGATTTTAGATATTCCCTAAGACGTCTTCTTCCTTGCGTGTGTTTGTAAAAACTCGCTGGAAGATACGGATCTACCTTTTCAGGAGGTAATGTAAGATGGGTTTTGTTTAATACACCGTCGATGTTCTCCTTGTGCATTCTTGTTAATTTCTCAGATTCAGTGTGAAGCTTTTTGGCAAGCGCTAAGCTTATTATTCCACATTCAGAGGCGCTGCGTTGAATATCCATCTCCATCTTGGAAAGAGAACATTCAGGCAATTGTTCTTGCACGATGAGTTGTATTCTTATTGCTAGTAATAAGGGTATCTCATTCTGGAGAGTTGCGGGTTCGAAAGCTATCAAGGATGTCTTGTTCTCGATGGTTCTGTGATCAAGTACCGCAAAATGGATTCCCCTATCGGTTGTGTTTACTATATATCTCGAAGATTGAACTCCGTTAGCCATTGCTTCTTTTATGGAGGAAACAAGCCCTTCAGATGTCGTAATAAGTTTAAGATTTAATCCTTGATATTTACGGTTTGCCTTCTCTATGAGAGCCGGCATCATTTTAATGTCTGTATTGGCATAATGGTAATTGCCTTTGAGCCATTTTCCATTCACAATGTCATCTTCTAAGCCTGCAATAATATCTTTTAACTCTTCACGACTGAATGGGATTTTTCGTGCTTTTTCGACGTTGAGTTGTTCTAAATCTTCCGGAAGACTTGCTAATGCTTCATCTGCACTCTCACTTTCTGGTGTTGCTGATGAATTATGGGGGGTGTTTTTTGAAGTTTGCGGTTTCATAATATTGACTCTCCATGCTTGTCATTGGTCTTCAATATTATTTGCTCAATTCCGGCTTAATTATGTTTATTTATTGATTTTAATTGATTTTCTTATCTTGAAAGGGAAGGTGATGAGGGCATCTTTTAAAGCGGAAAAATCTTTGTAAAAAGCTTTGCTCATGAGAACGATCGCTTTTTTTAGAATTGTGATCTTGATGCTATCTGCTTCTTTAAAATCTGTAAAAAATGAAAAACTTGAATCTGTTTGTAACGTCCTCTTGATGTTTTAGAATAAAAGCTTTTTGCACTCTTTTCCTTATGATGTTTATCACACAAGAATTATCACACAAGAGTTTTGCAATTTTGAAAAGGGTTGCTGTCACTGTTTTTGAGATAACAGCCCAGTTTTGCCTTAATAGGTAAGCGGCTTGTGCTGTTTGCCTCTTACAAGCCAAAACAAAAGGTGTATTTGCCAATATGAATGCATTATGTGGTATTTTATTTGCTATCCATATTGGCAAAAACTTTCAAAAATAACATCATAATGTCAGTGCGGATTTGTATTCAGAAATCCTTTTCTTATGAGATGAAACGGAGACAGTCTTTCCCTCTGCTTCAACGAGGTTTTTATCAAATCTCTCTACAAGAGTTTCATCTTTTTTGTTTACTTTTTCATGTTCTGCCCCCGGATTTGATTTTAGATATTCCCCAAGACGTGTTCTGCCTTGCGTGTGTTTATAAAAACTTGCTGGAAGATACTTATCCAACTTTTCAGAAGGGAGGGGAGCGTTTTCTTCACATAATACACCGCTTATATTATCTTGGTGTATTCTTGTTAATTTCTCAGATTCTCGATAAAGTTTTTTGGCAAGCGCTAAACTAAACATGCCACATTCAGAAGAACTGCGTTGAATGTCCATTTCTACCATGGAAAAATGATAATCAGGCAATTGGCAATCTTGAATGGCTTGTTCTGTTCTCAATCCTAACATGGCTGCACTCTTATGCTGAAATGCTGTAGGTTCATAGAGTATCAAAGATGTCTTGTTCTCGATGGTTCTGTGATCAAGTACCGCAAAATGGATTCTGCTGCTTCCTGAGTTTACTATGTGCCTGGACGTGTGAATTCCAGCATCAATCGTTTCTTTTAGTGAGAGGGAAAGGTCTTCTGGAGTCATCGCAAGTTTAAGATGCATTTGTGGATATTTACGATTTGCCTGCTCTACCAAAGCTGGCATCATCCTAAGATCTGTATCTGCATAATAGGCTTTCATCCAACGACCACTGGAGATATCAGCCTCTAAGCCTGCAATAATGCCTTTTAACTCTTCATGACTGAAGGCAACATTTTCTTCTTTTGTTTCAACGGCGCTACTCTCTAAACGCGCAAGAAGACTTGCTAATGATTCATCTGCGCTTTCACCTGTTTGCGTTGCTGATGAATTATGGGGGGTGTCTTTTGAAGCTTGCGGTTTCATAATATTGACTCTCCATGCTTGTCATTGGTTTTCAATATTATTTGCTCAATTCCGGCTTAATTATGTTTATTTATTGATTTTAATTGATTTTCTTATCTTGAAAGGGAAGGTGATGAGGGCATCTTTTAAGGCGGAAAAATCTTTGTAAAAAGCTTTGCTCATGAGAACGATCGCTTTTTTTAGAATTGTGATCTTGATGCTATCTGCTTCTTTAAAATCTGTAAAAAATGAAAAACTTGAATCTGTTTGTAACGTCCTCTTAATGTTTTAGAATGAAAGCTTTTTGCACTCTTTTCCTTATTATATTTTTTTATCACACAAGAATTATCACACAAGAGCTTTGGAATTTCGGAGAGGGTTGCTGTCACTGTTTTTGAGATATTAGCTCAGTTTTGTCTTAATAGGGAAGCGGCTTGTACTGTTTGCCTCTTATAAGCCAAAACAAAGGGTGCATGATCAACGTATTTGCCAATATGCGTTAGTCGAAATGTGGCGCTTTGTTTGCTATGCGTATGGATAAAAATGTTCAAAAATAACATCATAATGTCAGTAGAGACTTGTATTCAGAAATCCTTTTTCTATGTGATGAAACGGAGACAGTCTTTCCCTCTGCTTCAACGAGGTTTTTATCAAATCTCTCTACAAGAGTTTCATCTTTTTTGTTTACTTTTTCATGTTCTGCCCCCGGATTTGATTTTATATATTCCCCAAGACGTGTTCTGCCTTGCGTGTGTTTATAAAAACTTGCTGGAAGATACTTATCCAACTTTTCAGAAGGGAGGGGAGCGTTTTCTTCACATAATACACCGCTTATATTATCTTGGTGTATTCTTGTTAATTTCTCAGATTCTTGATAAAGTTTTTTGGCAAGCGCTAAACTAAACATGCCACATTCAGAAGAACTGCGTTGAATGTCCATTTCTACCATGGAAAAATGACAATCAGGCAATTGCTGAGATTGAACAGCCATTTGCGTTCTTATTGCCAGCATCGCTGGGGTCATATTATTGAATGTTGTAGGTTCAAAAAATATCACCGATGTTTTGTCCTCAATGGTTCTATGGTCAATTACCGCGAAATGAATACCCCTATCTTTCATACTAATTATGAATCTAGAAGATTGAATCCCAGCATCGATTGTTTCTTTCAGTAAGGAAGCAAAGTCGTAAGATGTTTTCGCAAATTTAAGACACATTTCTGGATATTTACGATTTGCCTGCTCTACCAAAGCTGGCATCATTTTAAGATCTGTACTTGCGTAATCGGCTTTCATCCAACGACTATTAATGATAGCACTCTCTAAGTTTTCAATAATATTTCTTAACTCTTCTTGTTTTTCAACAGCGGTACTTTCTAAACTTTCCAGAGGACTTGCTAATGATTCATCTGCGCTTTCACCTGTTTGCGTTGCTGATGAATTATGGGGGGTGTCTTTTGAAGCTTGCGGTTTCATAATATTTATTCTCCATGCTTGTAAGCGGTTTTCAATATTATTTGCTCAATTCCGGCTTAATTATGTTTATTGATTGATTGTGTTTGATTTTTTCATCTTGAAAGGGAAGGTGATGAGGGCGTTTTTTTAAGTGGATAAATTTTTGTAAAAAGCTTTGCTGAAGTTGGAATGATAAGCTTTCTAGAATTGTGTATTCTCGTGTCCTCTCACATGCAAAATTGGTAAAAATGAGAAGTTGGCGTGTCTTGCAACTTTATCTTGATATGTTCAAACGAAAGTTTTTTTCCTGCTTTTTTCTTTACATTGTGTATGGAGGCGTTAGGAAGAGCAAACTTTTTATGAAAAAGGTGTTTACACTGTTTTTTCATGAAAATGATGTCATCTCCTTTGAAGGTTTGCTTTCTTGGCTGCTTTCTCCGTTTTTCTTTCCATAAATGTTTTGCTACTTTCTGCATGTGTAAAGTGATCTCCTTGTCTCTTGTAAAGGAAGAAAATTTCACCCAATGGCGGATGGTTTTTCTTACCGGAAATCTCTTGATCACTTTTGTAATGGACTGTGGGTCCCTATTGGCTTGCTCTTGCTCTGAATATTTCGTTCAAATTTATGCTTCATGATGGGAGAAGAGAGAGGATGCAATGGTGGCTGTTGCTGATGATGATTTGAAGTCCGCATAGCTGATATCGTGTACTCGCGTGTTAGGTTCGAGGTGACAGCGATTGGGGCGTTTCTTCTTCTTTGTTGAGAGAAAAAATGGAAATAAAAGAGAGGGGATATCCTCTTTCTCATATTCCTTCTCTTAATAGTCTTACAATCTTTATAATTTGAGACGGATTATCTATACCGTAAAATACCAGCGTTTAGGGTTGTAATATAAGGCATATAACATTTTCCCACATGGAATATTTTGGGGGGATTTGGGGGAGTGGGGCAATATTGAGGGCACTGCTTGCTTTAAGATTTGTGGTCTTGTTGGATTTTATTCAGTGAAGCATAGGAAGCGGTAAGAGCAATGTGCTCAATAAAAAACCGGATTTTTTAAGGAAAAAACTGGATTGTTCACGAATTTGTGGTGATAGAAATCTCAATTACTGTGAGGACGGGAAGAAAATCCACCATATTCTACAATATTATAGGGATGTAATTGTAAGAATAAAGATATAAAAAACCTCTCCCCGCACATGTCATTAAATACCATTTTTCCTCTCTTGTCAAGAGAAAAAGTGGAATCTGATATTTTTATTTTAGTAAATCCGCTGATTATGGCGCAAATTTTATCGTTCCAATCGGAAAGTATTTTTCAAATATCGCACAAACGCTTTGTTCTCTTTGGGAGGAGGAAAAGATGCTTTTGCCAAAGTTGGTGATGTGGAAGGTGATGTGGCGGGTGGTGTGGGAGGTGGTGTGGAAAGTGGTGTGGGAGGTGGTGTGGTGGGTGGTGTGGCAGGTGGTGTGGCGGGTGGTGTGGGAGGTGGTGTGGCGGGTGGTGTGGAAAGTGATGTGGCGGGTGGTGTGGGAGGTGGTGTGGTAGGTGGTGTGGTGGGTGGTGTGGCAGGTGGTGTGGGAGGTGGTGTGGTAGGTGGTGTGGTGGGTGGTGTGGCAGGTGGTGTGGGAGGTGGTGTGGTAGGTGATGTGGCAGGTGGTGTGGGAGGTGGTGTGGAAAGTGGTGTGGGAGGTGGTGTGGTGGGTGGTGTGGCAGGTGGTGTGGGAGGTGATGTGGCGGGTGGTGTGGTGCGTGCTTATATAGGATCTATCAAATCTTTGGCCAAAGTAGTGGGCATGCTGAAAATAAATGCTTTTTGGGGATAAAAAGTCTGACTTTGCCAAGATGCAACCATAAGATTGGTTGTACCTGGTAGTGGGATTTTGAGGTGGTGGGTGGCGGGTGTTGATGGTTTGTATTTGATCTTTTTCGTATAAAGTTCTCTATCAAAAAGCCTCACACAAGGTAAGGCATAATTGATATGCTAAAAATGATTTTTTGTCCCGCCTGCCAAGAATAAACGGGATGTAAAATTACACCATAAGGCGGCGGGCTTACAAAAATAAGTGCTCATGTTGGTGGCGTTTGTGGGGATTAGCGTTGGTGATTGGCGCTGATGGTTTGTATTGACGGTTTGTGCTGGTGTCTGGTTGTTTGCTTTTGGTGCTGGTTGGCACTGTTCTTGGCGGGTTTAGTGGCGCGGTTTTTGATGAGAGCGTTTTACATTCTTTACACTTTGATTGTGTCATCTTAATTTCCCAGATTCACGATAAAGTTTTTTGGCAAGCGCTAAACTAAACATGCCACATTCAGAAGAACTGCGTTGAATGTCCATTTCTACCATGGAAAAATGACAATCAGGCAATTGGCAATCTTGAATGGCTTGTTCTGTTCTCAATCCTCACATGGCTGCACTCTTATGCTGAAATGCTGTCGATTCAGAGAATATCAAAGATGTCTTGTTCTCGATGGTTCTGTGATCAAGTACCGCAAAATGGATTCTGCTGCTTCCTGAGTTTACTCTGTGCCTGGACGCGTGAATTCCAGCATCAATCGTTTCTTTTGGTGAGAGGGAAAGGTCTTCTGGAGTCATCGCAAGTTTAAGATGCATTTCTGGATATTTGCGATTTGTCTGCTCTTTTTCAGGTTGTTATTTTGTGAAGCAGAGCGTGTTATGCTCTCTCTCTATAGGGCATCTTGCGGCAATATTTTTGCTGTTGTGCTTTTGTGAGAGGCTCATTCTTTAAGTCACAAAGAAAGAGGGAATAAGCTTAACCTGCAAAATATTGATGGAGCACATCAAGAATCATCCGTAAGGAACAAACAAGAGAGGAAAGCGGTTGATCCTCGACAACAAGATATTGTAGTGCAGCATGAAAGTGATGTTGGCGATGTAGATGTTGTGCTTCCTTAATCACTTCTTGCATCTTCTCATAGTGGTTGGTTGCTCTTTCTATCCATTGTTTTTGTGCTTTTTCATCGGAAGTGTGGGAAAAATCATCATAATAGCCATTTGGTAAACCTTTTGCACATAAATAGTCATTTCTGATTTGCAGATACTGTTGCGCAGTATCATATTGCTCTTTACTGATGCCTAAGGCATCCTGTTTAGAGCCAAGTAAACAAAGTCGTCCAATATAGCTAGCAACCAGCGGATTTTTTGCTTCTTCTATGGTCAAACCAAAGTGTTTTGCACGCATTTCAATGGTCTGTTGAGGAGAAGGAGAACGGGGGGTTTTAGCGCGTGAAATACGCCCATTGGGTTCTCTTAATTTTCCTGTTATCCTCGGTCTACCGCGTTTTTTAGCTATTTTCATGAACATACCATTTGAATTAAAAAAACTGTCTGTTTAAGAATCGTAACAGTGCAAAAAGCTCGGGGGGTGAATGTGCATAGGGATGGAAGCGCATAGGGGGGAAAGAATGATGGCTGCTGATAAAAAAAACAGACGTTATAAAATTGTCTTTTCTCCCTCAAATGAAAGTGTCTTTAGAAATGGCAAAAACTTTTGTTATCAGTTGTTCACTATCCTTTATCTTATCATTTATAGTCACATACTTTACTTTCTACAGAGATTTTTGACTCCTGTAGGGAAAAATCATTTTTGCCAAATACCATCCCCAAAAACACAATATTTTTATGAAAAATGGGATTGTGTGTTTTGATGAGATGTTTTATTGCTCATTCTGTTTGAGACAGTTCTATAGAAGTTTGCAAGCTTCTCTCTAGTGGGTACCGTTTTTCTGATCGTTTTTTTCTGGGGTACAAAACGAAGAAGCTTGATGCGTATTATGTTGTGAAGCATAGTTTATCCACTTTAAAGGATAAAGTTATCTTGTGTTGAATAGTTTATCCCTATTTATAATATCACAACAGGGCTGATATTTTCAAGTAAATATTGATAATATATTGATAATGCATATGAATAACCAAATATCGGTTCAGACGAATTGAGAGGGGTGTTTTCTTTTTTATCCATCTTGATTTTTATAAATATCCTTTATAGTGGCAATTACTGCTTCATTTTTGCGGTTCTATAAAAGAGATTTGACCATGAGACTATTCTAAAATGATGGGGTGTTTTCTGTTTTTTTCCGTTGTGGTTTCCTTTCGGTTGTTTTTGAGCGGAGCTGTTTTTTTATGGGCGAATATTGGTCTAAAAAGGCGTGGGTGTTGCCTATTTGAAACAGCTTTGCTTCATGTGAAATGGAAGCTTGAAAAGGGGCTTGATTTTTTTTTTGAGACTGATAAAGATGTCTTTAATGCATAAAGCGATCAAATGCCTTCATCTGTGTGTTGGTTCATCAAAACATACAGAGCTGTCGTATTTTTAGCCCTGCTTTTGGATTTTGCAAAAGAGAGACATCCAGTTGGTGTGGAAGTTTTTTGTTATCCATGTTGATGCGTGGGAGAAATGATGAGAGTGCTCTAAGCAGATGCCTCAAGGGAGGCGGTTGGTAAAAAAAGAAAGTGGGGGACTGTCAGCATGACAATCAATCAACAACACAACAAGCCACAGCAGGAATCTTTTCAAGCGCAAGGGAATGCACAGACTGCGTCACATGCAACTTTCGCTAAAGGATCAAAACTTTTTACTTTCAAAGAAGCTATGATGCTTTCCATGAGAGATTATAAAATAATCTTCTGTATCGCTATAGTTCTGTTGCTCTTAGGCGCTTTGCGTGCAGTGTATCTGCCAATGTTTTTCTTTGGGCTGTTTATTGGTGGAGTTTATACTGGGGGGGGTGGCTTTATTGACTTTCTTGTCTTCCTGCCAGCTTTGCTGTGGGGATTGTCGGTGATCTTCTTACCTGTTGTTTTGGTGTTACATTACATATTGGATCGTAGATTGAAAAATATGTTTGAGAAATTGGAACAAAAAGCATCTCAACAGCAGAAAAAATCAGGTACTGCATAAAATAGGGGAAGAAAATGATTCTTATTACAGCATTATTAGGTATTCTTGCGTTTTTTGGGCTTATCATCATTTCTGTGTTAAACAGTATGCTTATTGTCGGCGTTTATTACTTTTTTGTCAAACGGGTGAGATTATATCTTAACCTGGAAAAGGAACTGAACGAAAGGCCTTAAAGGGGAACAGGACTTTTGATAAAGTGGTGAAAAGAAAAAGAAGCAAAATGCAAAATTTGATAAAAAAATGTTGCTTCTTTCTTGCAAATACCCCATTTTTTCAATGAGTTTCGGTTAGCTTAGTTGTTTTCGGTTAGCTTAGTTGTTTTCGGTTAGCTTAGTTGTTTTCGGTTAGCTTAGTTGTTTTCGGTTAGCTTAGTTGTTTTCGGTTAGCTTAGTTGTTTTCGGTTAGCTTAGTTGTTTTCGGTTAGCTTAGTTGTTTTCGGTTAGCTTAGTTGTTTTCGGTTAGCTTAGTTGTTTTCGGTTAGCTTAGTTGTTTTAAAAGAAGAAGGCTGCTGCTAAAGGAAAAATTGTATCATCAAATTTTTATGATGTTGGTGCAGTTTCTTGCGTGCTGTGCGTTTCTATTGGCGTGGACAGCCGTTTTGACATTCATTCTTATGAGATTTCAGGCAGTAAAAATGGGCAAGTTGCATGTGTCTCAAAGCAAAAAAAGCATTTTAGCAAATGTGAAGAGCATGATATTGCTGTTCTTATTATGCGGGCGAACCTCTCTCAGTCTATGTTCATTGCGTCTCTTCTTTGGGGCACCATTTGGGTTTGTTGAAAAAATATTCCGTACTTGAAAAATGGTCCCTTGAAAAATCATCTGACACCAAAATAAAATAATCTCTCAAATAACGAAGTGTACAAAACACTCTCTTTTACAGGGTAATGTTTCTCAAAGGCATGAGAGCGCTGTTTGTCTAAAAAGTTTGTTTCAAAAGAGTTCAGCGTTTGGTCTCTGGAATGGGAGAGGGAAAATAATGGATCATTTTTCCTCCTCTTTGTTGTGCTTTGCCCATTGGAGATGCACGTGGATATTATATTGTTTTTGCTCTTTGTTTCTTCTTGTGTGCGAGGCTGTTATCAAAAGGGGTTAAAGGCCTTTTGGCAAGGAGAAACTGAAAAGTATGTTCCACAGAGAGAGCTTGCGAAATCTTGCGAAAAGCTTTAAATGAATGCCTCATATTGATGCGTGCTATCAAACATTTAAGGAGTGGGGGTATGCGTATAGATAAATCGCAAGATGAGCAACAACAGGTGTTTGTTCGCAGTGATACGGCTGTTGTCTCACAGGGGGTGTTTGATCAGAAATCAAAGCTTTTTTCTTGCAAAAAAACCTCTGTTCTGTCAACAAAAGATTACCTCATCATCGGCGCTCTGTCTCTCATAGTGGTGGTTGTTATATACAACAATTTTATGAAATGCTTTCATGGATTGTCTGAAGAACAGTTCACGGCAATGATTCAGAAAAATTTTCATGGGACGTTTCTGGAAAATCTGAAAGATTTATTCTTGGGACAAATTTCATGGGATGGAATCTATATGCAAGAATTGTGGAGTAGAGCTGGGTGGGAGAGTGTTTGGGCTTTTATCTGTCTTATTCCGCAAATGCTTTTTGGAATTGCTCAAATCCTCTTTCCTATCATTTTTGTCTTCCATTTCATGTTGAAGGGTGAATTGCAAGAAATGGTCCAGCAAGTGGAGAAATCGCCCGAAGAGTGTGATCCGGTTACTTCATAAAATAAGTAGGGAGGAAAATGTGACTTTTTTGTCAGCAGGCACAGCAATATTGACCATTCTATCCATGATGGTGGTCTATAGCATGATAAGTGTTTTTGCCATTATTGCCATTGTCGTGTTTTATTACTCTTTTTTTAAGCGTAGTGAAGTGCTTGCCAAGTCGCGTGAGAAACTAGAAATCTTCGAAGTACGTGAGGTACTTTGTCATGAGAGGGGAGAAGAGGAGCCAGTCTTTGATAGAGAAGCTTATCTCGCCTCGTTTAAAGAAGCCATGATGTTTTCAAAAAAAGATTATAAAAGAATCTTCAAATTCTCTTTTATCGTCCTTTTTATCCTCGTTATGCCTTTTCTCGTTTCATGTTTTATGGTGATAGCAGAGGTGACAACAAATGGCGTTCCTATACAAAAATTGATGGACAGTGGTGATTGGTCGTTTACTTTTTTTATGGTCAATGGTGTGTTTCTCTATATCATTTTTGTGTTTGTTGCGTTTTCCTTCCCAATCTTTTTGCTCCTTCATGCCAGACTCCATCTGAGAGTAAAAAAGATGATCAAGATCGTGAACAATTTTACTTAAAACAGAAATGCAATCAGTAGAATGTGAGAGGGAAAAGTGCTGTTTTTTATCAAATATTGTAGTCTGCTAGGGCGTATCATGTTGGCTTCTATGCTCTGTATGGTGATCATCGGGCTTCATTATTTTTTCATCAAGCGGGCAAGGTTGTATTTTCATATGCTGAAAGAGCTGAAAAATAGCCATCTTGCTGATAAAGGGCACGTGGCAGAACAAAACTGTGATACAGACATGCATTCTTTTGCGTTTAAAGAATCTCTGTTTCTTTGGCCAAAAGAATGTAAAAGACTCTTCTTTCTCTCCCTTAGCATCGCTTTGTTCTATGCTGTCTTCTCGACAGTAAAGTTGGCAGGTTGGAGGAGTGATGTGAGTGCTGTTTTCACTGTGCTGTTCAATTTTCTATCGGTTTGTTTTCTTGCCTTGGCACCTCTCATTGGGGTATTATGCATAAAGTTGACGGGTAAATTGAGGAAAATGATGCAGCAGTTGGAAGAAAAAATTGTACAACAAGATGCACCTCTTATACCAGATAGGCATGGGGAGAAAAATGATGGGTAGTTTTATAACATTAACAGCTCTCTCTTTTTTGTCTTCGACAATCATAGGCATTTTAGTGACTATGCCGGTTTTGGTCATTTATTACGTATTTATGAAGCGGGCAAGGCTGTATTACAAAGTGAAAAAACAACTCAAAGCGCTTCAAGAACGCAATAGAGAACTTGGAAGAATAGCAAAACAAGACCCGAAAGATGAAACAGAATTCAGTGTTTGATAAAGGCACTTTTGTTTCATTATTTCAAAAAGCCTCGTAAAAAACTTGACCTTTTCAAGACAAAGCTTCTCTCTTTTCACGGTTATGCTGACGACTTTCGTTGTAATACGCTGGCAGAGTATGGGGGAATAAGATTTCCTCTTTCTTTTGAAAACTGCTGGTGTGGATTGTTGGCTATGCTGTTTCTTTCTTATTGAATATTTGGCTGTGTTGGGAGAAGTGAGGGGCGTTTTGTGAAAGAGTGAATGGGGTGTTTTTACTGCTGATTTTGTGTTTGCTATGGGTTTTGATTTTTTGAGCACTTTTTATGAGAGGTTTGAAAAAATCATGTAACAATGGAAAAAAGAAAGCCAGTAGAAAAATGGAGTTCATCACAGATTGTGAGAGAGGAGGGGTGAGAGTAGTCGGCGAGGAGTGTTTTAGTCCTTTCTCCTGTGTGGGGGTATTGTTCGTTGGCTTTTATGTTGGCTGTATGTTTTTTAAAGCATGCGTTGTGGGGTATGGGTTTTGGGCAGTGTTTTGCCTGGTTTGAACCGTGAGAAAAGAATGAACAGTGTGGAGAAAACGATAGAGCGTTTTTTCAGACATGGGAGAGAAGGTTTGGTTGTCATCCATAAGGGTGTGTGTATATCGGTTTTTGTGGGGCGCGCGCATTCTATGGGAGTGTTTTCTTGAGGTGTTTGTCGAGAAAATAGCCAGCAATTGGGAAATCATCTAGAAAGATCTTAACGGGAGAGAGAAAATGAGAATATTTTTGAGAAAACAGTACGAAGCGCTTTATGAAAGCTGTGATGAAGATGTTCTGTTAATCTTCTTTTTGTTTTAAAAACGGAGTGTTTTGCAGAATTATGGCTGTCAATACGCATGTTAATCGGGGAGGGGTGTTTTAGTCCTTTCTTCGGCGATGGGTATTTTTCGTTGGTTTTGCTGTTGGGTGTATGTTTTTTAAAGCATGCGTTGTGGGGTATGGGTTTTGGGCAGTGTTTTGCTTGGTTTGAACCGTAAGAAAAGAATGAACAGTGTGGAGAAAACGATAGAGCGTTTTTTTCATACATGGGAGAGAAGGTTTGGTTGTCATCCATAAGGGTGTGTGCATAGTGGTTTCGTGTCATGGCGTCGCTTGTTGGTGGTATAACGGTAAATCCATTGAGCACCACCACTTTCCGCTTATGAAGGAGCAAGTCGGCACCATCATTCATTTTGTCAGCTCCCAATGCTGCAACAGTCCTTGCTACCTGAGACGATTCATAAGAGGCATTTTTAGTTTTTTCGTACCACATTTGTATTCACATGCTCATGCCACTTGTGGTGTGCAAGCGAGAGATTTTGATTGCTTCAACATGGGAAAGGATTGAAATAAGAAAATCTTATGGTATTTTGGACTTTTATTCCATATGCAAAACAATGAATTATGATTATAAACAATGTATTGACTATCTGATACACGCATCCTATGGGGGGTCTTGAGGTGTTTGTTGAGAAAAGAGCTGGCAATTAGAAAGCCCTTTGATCAGGTCACAACATCATCTCTACAAGGTTATTGTTAGGGAATTCATATACAAGACAGCAAAACAGGCAAGAGACTATAGCTCTTATCATACAGAATATTTCTCTGATCGTCCTCCTCTTTGCAAATGCCTCTCTCTCTAAAGTTTCTGATCTTGTTGCTTCCTTTGGGAAAAATGGTGGCTAGCGTGGTTATGGGGTAGGTGATGTTTCTCCTGCTCGTTTTGTTTTGGGCTTGTTTTCTCGTCTTTATAGCTCTTGTTACGCTTTTGTACATTCTACATTTGCAGTTTTTATATTCTGCATTTGTCTATTCTATTGGGGCTTTCACTGAAAAAAATTTTCCACGAGCAAGAAGCAAACAAATCAAAGGGATGGTGAGGTATTGGTTTTGTTGATGGGAGAGGTTTGTGGAATATGGTATCGCTTCTGCCAATCTTTGCTCTGTCGTTTTTATCAACGGGATGAAATTTTCTCTTTGTGGGGAGAAAGAACAAAAAGCGTGCTGATAAGAGCATGAGAGAACTTGCACAATTGTAAAAAAAGCTTTAAATGAATCCCTCACGTTAGTGTGTGTTGTCAGATAATGAAAAAGTGTGGGGGTGTTTTTATGACCATAGACAAACCACAACACGGGTCTCTTGCCAGTGAGGTAGCTGTTGTGTCTGGGGGTGCTATTGATAAAGCATCGAAGCTTTTTTCTTTCAAAAAAGCCTTGGCTCTTTCAACTAAAGACTATGTCGTCATCTGTTGTTTGGCTGTTCTCTTATTGGGGGGTGTTGTCGCTATTACGTATATAAAACCTTTGGAATATTTTCATGTGCTCTCTAGGGAAAAGCTCATGGCAATGGTTCAGGAAAATCTTCACAAAACACCTTTAGAATTTTTTAAAGATTTAATCTTGCCCTCATTTTCTTCGAGTGGAATGGCTATACAAGAATTGTGGCATGCCGCTGGATGGAATGGCGTTTGGGCTTTTATATGTTTTATTCCGCAAGAGATTTTTGGAATTACTACAACGCTCTTTCCTGTTATTCTTGTCTTCCATTTTCTCTTGGATCGTGAGTTAAAAGAAATGATCCAGCAATGAGAAAAATCGCAAAAGTAGTGCGATTCAATGGCTTTATAGAACAAGAGAGGAAAAAATGAATTTTTTGGTGATATTGTTCGTAGTATTAACTGCTGGGTCAATGATTGTCATATATAGTGTGATTACTGTTTGTAGTACTATGGCAATTATTGCAATTTATTACTCCTTTATTAAGCGTATTAAGCGTGCAAGAAAGTTGTCTCAGACTTTTGAGGAACAAATTTTTGAGAAACTAAAAAAGAATGCCACAGAGCATTTGAGTGGTGATGGGAGCAAAATAAAGGAGAAGAGACCAGCATTTAACACAAAAGCTTATCTCTCTTCCTTTCAAGAATCTTTGATGCTTTCAAAAAAGGACTATAAGAGAATATTTATTTTTTCTCTTATTGTATTTGTCTTCATATTTCTGCCTTTCGCATTTTCACTAGTCATCGAAGGAGCAAAGTTTGCACAAGGATTTGCACAAGGAATGGACATAAAACAAATAGTGAATATGAGTTCTGGATTATTTCGTTTTTATATCATAATGGTTGCGTTAGTGTTTTTAGCCACGGCATTGGTTGCTTTCTCTTTACCAGTGATTTTAATCTTCTACGGTATAGTTAATCAGAAAGTGAAAAAGAATATGAAAAGGTTAGAAAAGCTTGCCTAAGTGTCACTCAATCGATAAGTACACAAAATGTAAGAGGGGAAAAAAGTGCTTCTTTTTATAGGATATTGGGGTCTGCTAGGACTCATCATCATAGGCATTGTCATATTTATGGTTTTGATTGGGCTTCATTATTTTTTCATAAAGCGGGCAAAATTATACTTTCATATGCTTGAAAAACTGAAAAAGAATGCGGGACATCTTGCGCCTTTTCAACAGCGGGGAACGATAGAAAAAAATGCAGCGCTTGATACGAAAACCCGCCTTCTTTCTTTCAAACAATCCATGTTGCTTTGGCCAAAAGAGTTTAAAATAATATGTGTCCTCTCTCTCCTCATGGTGCTTTTAAGAGCTGCACTCTTGACTGCAAATACAGCAGGTTGGAAGGGTGATGTAAGTGGCGTTATAATTCTTCTGTTAAGTTGTCTATCGGAAGCTTTTCTGTTCTTGGCACCGATCGTTGGGTTGCTATGCCTCAAATTGACGGGTAAATTGAGAAAAACAATCCAGCAATGGGAAGAAGAAATCGTACAACAAGATAAAAGAATTAGCATGCAAAATGCGCTTGGAGGCAAAAATGACTAGTAGTTTTGCAACATTCTTGGTTCTCTCTTTTTTGTCTTCAACAATAACCGGCTTTTTAGTTATTGTGCCAGTTTTGGTTCTTTATTATCTGTTTATAAAGCGGGCATGGCTGTATTGCAAAGTAAAAAAAATGAGAAGAGAGAACAACACGACATAGCCTTTTTTCAGACATGGGAAAGAGGGCGAAGGTTTGGTCGTCATCCATAGTGGCGTATGCATTTCTCTTTATCACGGTTCTCATCTTTCTAATGGTTTTCAGGGGGGCGCATCCTATGGGGGTGTTTTCTTGAGGTGTTTGTTGAGAAAAGAGCTGGCAATTAGAAAGCCCTTTGATCAGGTCACAACGTAATCTCTACAAGGTTATTGTTAGGGAATTCATATACAAGACAGCAAAACAGGCAAGAGACTATAGCTCTTATCATACAGAATATTTCTCTGATCGTCCTCCTCTTTGCAAATGCCTCTCTCTCTAAAGTTTCTGATCTTGTTGCTTCCTTTGGGAAAAATGGTGGCTAGCGTGGTTATGGGGTAGGTGATGTTTCTCCTGCTCGTTTTGTTTTGGGCTTGTTTTCTCGTCTTT
>NZ_JAQITB010000002.1 GCF_028618515.1 Bartonella sp. ML69XJBT | reverse complement strand
TTTTGTCTGTTTTAAAAAAACCCAAAACCCCTACAAAACCCTCTTAAATATATATTAAAGATTGTATTTATGTGTTGTGTTTAATACAGGTTGTTTATTTGAAACATTAACTTATTGAAATATAATAACTTTTATTTTTGACTAAAAAATATATATAAAGGAGGGGTAAAAAGAACACCCATAACCCCCTAAACCCCCTAAACTATAACCATAATGATCTTGATAGCATTTCTTATGATGATACCCCCTTTCTATTGAAAGGCTTTAAGAGATCACATGCTTTTTTAAGATGTGTTTTTATCATTCTCTAAAATTATAAATTTATCCATTTAAGTGAACTGATAAAATTCATTAAAGGGATTTGGATAACGTAATCAGTTTTCATTTTCATATGCTTTTCATAAAGCACGTTTTAATCACTCACTAAAATGATCATTTTGTCAGTTCAATTTACTGACACAAACTGACAAAAGTCTATTAAAAGGGATTTTGCTAATCTCTATAAATATCAATCTCTCTTTAAATGTTTTTATGACAACAGATTGATTTATATAGATAATTTACTGTTCTGCATGTTGAATTAAAGACCCGAATATAGTAAGGTTTTCTCATTCTAAACCCTCTCAGATTGAATCAATTAATATCACTTGCTTGCACGTCAAAAGTGGGATGAATGTGTGGATAAAATTTGTATAAGAAAGGACTAAAAATGGCTCTTATGAATCCGCCTTAATGCAAGGGCTGTAGCAACATTGGGAGCTGGCAAATATAATGATGGTGCTGGCTTGCTTCTTCATAAGCGTAAAGATGGAGGTGCTCAATGGCTTTATCGTTATACCATTCACGGACGTCGTCGTGAAATGGGATTGGGTGCCTTAAGAGATGTCTCTTTAAAACAAGCCCGTGAATTGGCAACTGGGTGGCGTTCTATTTTACGTGAGGGTCGTGATCCCATTAAAGAACGTGAGAAACAAAAGCGTGAGGCAATAAGCAATCTTCATTATTTAAAAGATATTGCTTTAGAGACTTTTGAAAGTCGTAAAACTGAATTAAAAGGGGATGGTAAAAATGGACATTGGTTTTCGCCTTTACGTCTTTATATTCTACCAAAATTAGGCTGTTTACCGGTTTCAGAGATTACGCAAATAGAGATACGCAATACCCTTGCTCCCATTTGGCATACAAAAGCAGCAACAGCTAATAGAGCTCTTATTCGTTTCAATATGTGTCTCAAACATGCGGCTGCATTAGGTTTGGATGTTGATTTACAGGCAACAGAAAAAGCACGCGCGCTCTTAGGTAAACAACTCCATAAAACACAAAATTTTCCAGCCATGGATTGGAAAGATGTTCCTGCTTTTTATCAGTCACTCTGTAAAACACAAAACATAACACAACTGGCTTTGCGTTTGCTTATTCTTACAGGCGTTCGTACCAATTCCTTGCGTCATATTCGTGAAGATCAAATTGATGGGGATATATGGACTATTCCTGCTGAGAATATGAAAGGAACGCCATTGATTTGCTAATTCACGAGTTTTTTTTAAGAAACATTTCGCAACGCACCCAAGCCCATTTCGCGACGACGTCCGTGAATGGTATAACGATAAAGCCATTGAGCACCTCCATCTTTACGCTTATGAAGTAACAAGCCGGCACCATCATTATATTTGCCAGCCCCCAATGTTGCGACAGATCTTGCATTAAGACGGTTCATAAGAGCCATTTTTAATCCTTTCTTATATAATTTTTACCCACACGCCAGCCCCGCTTGTGACATGCAAACAAGTGATTTTCATTGATTTAAGATAAGCAGGTTTGAAATAAGAGAATCTTAGGTTATTCGAGGGTCTCATTCAATATGAATAACGCTAAATTATCATTATAAATCAATGTCTTGACCGTGGTTTTCAAGGCTTTTATAGGTAGATGTCAACCCTGGCAAAGCCGCTTCAGCCAACTCAGCAATACTAAACCATTCTTTCATGGCTGCCCCCGTCTAATACGAACCGGAACCGCACGCATGGCTTTCAACCGCGCCGCAATCTCACGCTGTTCCTGCTGCAATCTTGCAATTTTTGCCAAACCCGCTTCATCCCCTTGCAACAGCAACAATCCATCTTCACTCACCACCTTATCCCAAAGCCAAAAGGCGCCCGTCGCCAGCACAAAAGCTTTAAAGCGCGGCAAGGAAATATCCACCTGCTTATTTTCCGCTACATAAGCATCCAAGCTTGCCTTACTCAAACAACCAATGCCTAAATAATGCGCCATACGCTCTGCAATCTCATTGCGCTCAACCCGGCATTCTCTCAAAGCTCGCGCCATCGCCCGCTTAATGCGAGAACGAAACCGCTCTAAATCAATCTGCGCAACGGGTTCACGTGCAGGGAAAACCCGGCTTTTGGAAAAAATCAAGCTGTTGGAAACCATGCGTCTTCATGCCTGCTCCTCCTCCCGTTCTCTTGCAAGATAATCACAAAACCGCGCCCGTGCCTGTGCATCCGCTCTCTGCCACACCCCTAATAACTGAGCAAAAATCCGTTCCTGTTCATTAATTTGCGGAGGTGTATTAACGCCATTGACCAAATCAACAGCCCGCCGTAAATCCCCCTCAACCTGTTGCAAAGCAACCGCCACCCGCCGCTGCGCGCAACCGACTCCATCTTTGCCAACTTCAACAACTGCGCTTGTTTATCCGCCAACGCCGTCCCCCGCAAAATAGAGCGCAACTCCGGCTGTAAATACTTGGAAATGCGGTTGAGACGTTTTACAACATCTTGAGAAAAACCAATGCGATCCGCCACATGTTTAGCAAAAGATAAAACTGTCCCTTTGCCATCTTCTCCCTCTATTTGAGCAATAGGTGCAAGTTGCACCAATTGCTCTTTTTTAACTGTATGTTGATTGCTACCGTCCCCACCAACCTTAATCTCCCCATACTTCTTTTCCCACAATTCGCGGTAAGTCTGGATAAACAAGGCACGGTCAATAACAGACAACTCATTGCGAAAGAGGTTTTCAGCAACTTCTAAAAGCGCAGCATTGTCCTTATCAGCCTGCACCACAACGGCATCAATGTCACTATAGCCCAAAAGCTCAGCAGCACGAAGCCGGTGCGCACCAACAATAAGTGTGTAATTACCCTCTTTAGCATTGGGGGTATGGCGCACCGTAATCGGATTCATCAATCCCTCCCGCGCCATCGATTGCGCAAGCGCCTTGGCATGCTCATCATCAACAGGGCGTATACGCTCCGGTACAACAATCACATCAAGAGCAAGCTTTTGAAACTGTGCCATCACGCCGCCGCCTTTCTGATCTCTTTAAAGAATAAATCCATCGCACGCCCCGCCCATCTTCGATAAGCTTTAGCAAATACAGGTTCTTCCAAACGCCGATTAATGACTTGCAAAGCAAGGAAAATAGCAGTCTGCTTCCGTATTTGCATGGCAACAATACGCCGCCGCGGCACCTCAAACTGATAATGCAAAATATGAATAACAATCTGTCGTGCTAATACCGCATCAAATAAGCCATGCAGAGGGTCAATAATATATCGGATCGGTACATGCCGAAAGCTACCACTCACGGCTTTTAAAGAACAGGAAAGCATCATTTGTAGCCGTTCAGCTTCCGAATACGGATTAAAAATTTCTCTTTTTGCCTCGGGCGTCCATAAATTACAAGCAGCAACCATAACCACCCCCTATAAAAACAATATGACCACCATTTAATCGCCAGAACCAACCCATCCAAACGGCTGTTCTATGATGCAACTCTATGCAATTTATCTTGCCTATTTCGTACTGATCTTTAGACATTGATAAACCTTTTTATCTTATGGTATTTAAATTCATGGCAAATGCGCAAAAACGCAAAGCCGTGTAACGAAGTTTAAGCAGCATTACCGCGCAAAGCAGAATGCGCACCCGAATCTGTATTGGCATGTTTTGCTGCTTTAAAAATGCGACGGCGACTTTTGGGGTAGCGGTCACTAAAAACCTGCTCGACGGGCAAACCGATAAAATCGGCAATAGCGCGTTCGGCTTTCTCGTTAGGCCGTGTCCAAATGTGTTGAACACTGGATGACGAGAGTTGATAAGCTTTCGCGAGCTTCACCAAGGTCATGTTACGGCGGCGTAGCTCAGCTAAAATACTATGGCGATCCCATACTTGAATGCATGTTTGGGTGGTTGTCATAAACTTTCGCTCCTGCTTCAAACGGATGCTGCAACATCCGTTTTTTGTGGGGTTAAATGTATAATAAACGCCCTCTATATCGGGCGGTAATTAAAG
Organism: Bartonella sp. ML69XJBT; assembly: GCF_028618515.1. Lineage (GTDB taxonomy): Bacteria > Pseudomonadota > Alphaproteobacteria > Rhizobiales > Rhizobiaceae > Bartonella. Next base: position 150,894 of record NZ_JAQITB010000002.1, on the reverse strand, counting down.
GTATATCTACAAATGGGATATTAGTCAGCCCCATTTGTAAACATTTATAATATGAGACGACAAAAAAATGAGCCCAAAACTGCATTAGCAAAACGACTCACAGAAGTTAGAAAGCTTGTGGGCTTATCTCGTGATATATTTTCTCTTAAAATTGGTATCAGTATTCAAGGGCTTGGAAATTACGAACGCGGTGATAGAACTCCAGATGCAACGGTTTTATCAGCATATAAAGAAAAATTTGGAGTAAACCTGAATTGGCTTTTGACCGGTGAAGATGCAATGTTTATAGACATGATGATGGCTCGGTCTTTCAATATCTCTCCTCCTACCATTCCTGCTGGTCTCATGAAAAAACTTGGGCGCATAGCTTATACAACCTATCGCGATGCAAAAATTAAACTCCCCCCCCCCCGAAGATATAGCGGAACTCGCAGCGGAACTTTATAAAAAACTGCAAGAGCTTGTTCAAGACATCAACGATAGCGAAGAAATAGAGCTTACCTTGCCTCTTCTAAAATTGCATTTAAAGCGTCAAATAGAAGCTGAAAGAGCACATCTAGAAACTACACAAAATACGGCTTAATGCCTCTCTAAAATGAAAAATACAGGCGCGTTTCTCTTTACATTAAGAAACTTAAATAATACATTGTTTTTAAATAATTATTTTTACAAAAAATAGAAACGCGCCATATGGCGCATATCTTTTTTGCTTTTTTGGTCATTTTGGGCTGATTTTGCAATCCGCTTCACACTTTATCGGATTTTTTTCAAAGGGTCTTCAAAGGCGGTTTTCTGGGCTTTCACAGACTTTTCAAAATTTTTCACAGGGTTTTCAAAGACCTTTCAAAGCCTTCTCTCATTTTTACCATGAAAACGCACTTTTTTCTGATTTTCGGTAATTTTCGCAATTTTAGGTGTCAAAATACAATTTTACAAAACGCGCCTTTAATGGTAAAAATAACCATAAAAACAACAAATTACCACCTATTCCTAACTAATCCCACCTCTTCCCACTTAGTACAAAACCTACTGTCAAACTACATTTAAGGTGAGGGATGCTAAAATAAAAATGAGGGACTAGGATTTTCTAACACGCGTCTACAAAGCGCGTGCTTCGCCGAATGCTTCTAAGTGCTTTGGGGATAAGCCATCTGAAAGTCTTATAAACGCAACGACAGTTTCATGTTACAATGGAGTCAAAAGTTTGATGGTGAAATTCTTACGACAACACATATTGGCTTCTTTTTTAAAGAGAGAAGCCATAGCCTTATCTAAGCTATAAAGCTCTATGACCTTGTCTTCCATGCTAACCGATACTGATTTTCTGCCAATCTCGACAGAAGATAAAAATGTTACAGATATATCTAACTTTTTAGCCATATCTCAACACGTATTACATTTCTTCCCACGTAATGCAAAACCTACTGTCCAATTCCAGTCATAAATAGTTTTTCGACTGTATGGATCTTTTTTAAGATACGGAATGCATAAATAAAAGTTCAGGAATAAGATTTTCAAACCTTGTTCTACAAAATATGCTTTTAGCAAATTATTTCTTATATTTCTTTGAGTACAGCTAAGTTCCTTTGAGGTAAACTATTTAAAAATCTAACAAGTGCACCACAACAGTTTCATGTTTTAATAGATCAAAAACATTGACTATAAAAACTTTGCCACAAACTTTTGCTACTCTAAAAAGAATTGTAGTTTGACACTAGATTTATATCAATTGATTTTTTTCAAAGGATTTGGCTTTCTCACCTATTTAAATGTCAAATATTGTTGTTTTTTGTAATTTTACACTCTGCTTTATTTTCTGCTAACAAAATACTTTTGCAAAACAATACATTGAATGATAAAATTAAGGGGTATTACCTATTCCCATCTAATCCTATCTTGTCCTGTTTAGTACAAAAACGAGTACTAAACTACACTTAGTAATGAAATGAAAGAAGAGAATTTTGCATGTCTCTTGACAAATTCTTTTTCTTTGTTCTGTTAATTCAAAAAATTCTGCTAAAAAGTTTTTGAGAAAACTATCAAACACTCTAACAGACACCCCCATAACTTTGCCACTCAATGCTCAACAAGAACTTGTTACCAAATTATTATGATAAATGACTGTCTTTAACCTTTAAAAGAAGCTTCCTCTTTTGATCAAACCATATAAAAACGAATCTCTTATCATTTATACAGAAGAAAAAATACTACAAATACACTGTATTTCTCTCACAAGCTTTTATATCTTCAATGCGAATCCCTCATGATCTTTTATCGAAGAGTGCAAATATCTAAATGGAATTCTTATTCACAATTTAAAAATAATAGGTCCTATAGATTTCTCACTTACCTAGCGCAAAAGAGAAAATTATTCTTCTATTTATGATACCAAATAAAATGATTATAAAAAGCATTTAAAATTCTCTGCTATCAGTTTTTTAGTAAGATGATAATATATACTCTATTTAGCTGAAAATAAAACTATTTCTCTGCTACAATATCTAAAACAACTCATTACAGCTTACAGCCCTTAATTATATAGTCAGGATTTACCATAACCCACGAACTGTTTCTTAATAATTATTTGAGACAGACAAAAAGTAGCTGCCATAATAATACCAAGCCTTTATTATCAACCATTTATCATTTATTTTAACTGCCGTCTAAAATGCTGCACTCAAATACCTGTCACGTTGTTTTAAAAAATTTACATCTTTGTTATTTCTATACTTTTTTTCTTTATCCACATCAAAGCAACAAAAAATGTTTTTCCCCTTTACTCCTCATTTATATCATGCTTCGATAAGTAAGATTACTTTTCCAATGTAATTTTGAATCTTAAAAAATTAAAGGGAACCTTCAAAAAATGAATAATACACAAAATTTAGAAGCTGATCCGCATAAAAGATTGCAACGTGGACTAGATAACCGTCACGTACAACTTATAGCCCTCGGTGGTGCTATTGGAACAGGTCTCTTCATGGGATCAGGAAAAACAATCAGTGTAGCAGGACCTTCCATTATACTCGTTTACGCTATTATTGGTTGTGCACTATACTTTGTCATGCGCGCTATGGGAGAATTGTTGCTTTCTAATCCACAATATCGGTCTCTGGTTGATTTTTCAACCGATATGCTTGGACCAGGAGTTGCTTTTTTTGTTGGCTGGAACTATTGGTTAAGCTGGGTTGTGACTGGAGCTGCAGATATTATTGCTATCATTAACTATATGCATTTCTGGTGGCCAACACTCAATCCATGGATTGTTGTTTTTTCTTGCATTGGCTTCTTTTTAATCCTCAATCTCCTTGCCGTAAAATTTTTCGGTGAACTTGAATTCTGGTTTGGTCTTATCAAAGTCGTAGCAATTTTAGCATTAGTTATTGTTGGATTTTATATGATTGCTACAGGCTTTACGACTCCAAATGGTACTGTTGCTTCTCTTAGTCACGTGTGGAATGGTGGAGATATATTCCCTCGAGGAATTACAGGTTTTTTTGCCGGATTTCAAATTGCCATTTTTTCTTTTGTTGGTATAGAAATTGCCGGCACAACTGCAGCTGAGGTGAAAGAACCTAAAAAAGTTCTCCCTAAAGCAATTAATGCAATACCGGTTCGTATTGTACTCTTTTATATCTTTTCTCTCACTGTGATTATGTCAGTTACACCTTGGGATCAAATTGTTCCAGAAAACAGCCCCTTTGTCTCGATGTTTTGGCTTGCTGGCATTCCAATAGCTGCTGGTTTGGTAAACTTTGTCGTTCTGACTTCGGCTGCCTCTTCAGCAAATAGTGGTATTTTTTCCACCAGTCGCATGATATATGGGCTGGCAACACAAAAAGGTGCACCTCCGATTTTGGGTAAGCTTTCCAGATACCATGTTCCAGCCAATGCCCTCTTCTTTTCTTGCTTATGTATTTTATTAGGATATACAATTGCATCCTCATCTCCAAGCATCATAAGCGCTTTTACAATTGTGACCTGCATTTCAGCGATTGCATTTCTATTCGTATGGTCTGTCATTTTGATTAGCTATATTGTCTATCGTCGCAATCACCCTCATCTACATACTGAATCCGTCTATAAAATGCCGGGAGGTATTATCGTGTGCTGGATTGTTTTAGTGTTTTTTGCTTTCATGCTCTATTTGTTGACATTAGAACCTGATACCCTAACAGCTTTAAAATACAGTACATTCTGGTTTATTTTCCTAGGCATAATGTATTTTTTATTTATAAGAAAAAAAACAGCTCCAAAGAATAAATAAAATTTATACATAAAAAAACATATTAAAAAAGGGTAACTTCGGTTACCCTTTTTGTATATAAAGCATAAAAGCTGTTTACATAATATCCTTATTAAAAACTTCAATTACGCTCTTTATCAACCAAGGCATTAGATTTTATCCAAGGCATCATAGAGCGGAGTTTCTTACCCACTTCTTCAATAGGGTGACTATCATTTAAACGCCGCATAGTTTTAAAGTGAGCAGCACCAGCTTTATATTCTTGAATCCAATTTGATGTAAATTTGCCCGTCTGAATATCTTTCAAAATACGCTTCATTTCTACTCTTGTTTCATCGGTAATCACGCGTGGGCCAGACATATATTCTCCCCACTCCGCTGTATTGGAAATTGAATAATTCATATTTGCAATGCCACCTTCATACATAAGATCAACAATCAATTTAACCTCATGTAAACACTCAAAATAAGCCATTTCTGGCGCATAACCTGCTTCTGTTAGTGTTTCATAACCTGCTCGAATAAGCTCAACAAGACCACCACAGAGAACCGCTTGTTCACCAAAAAGGTCCGTTTCGCATTCTTCTTTAAATGTTGTTTCAATCACCCCTGCACGTCCACCACCAAGACCACATGCATAAGACAATGCCACATCATGGGCTTGTCCTGATGCATCCTGTGCAACTGCAATTAAGCAAGGAACACCGCAACCCCGTTGATATTCATTGCGGACAGTATGGCCTGGACCTTTAGGAGCAATCATCACAACATCAACTGTTTTTTTAGGTTCAATGAGGCCAAAATGAATACTCAAGCCATGTGCAAAAGCAATGACCGCACCATCACGCAAATAATCATGAATATGTTCTTTATAAATATCCGCTTGTAATTCATCTGGTGTTGCCATCATAATAAGATCTGCCCATTTTGCAGCCTCAGCAACACTCACAACTTCAAAGCCATCTACTGTAGCCTTTTTAGCTGTCGCCGACCCTGCACGCAAAGCAATTTGCACATTCTGAACACCGGAATCTTTTAAGTTTAAAGCATGTGCACGCCCTTGTGAACCATAACCAACAATGGCTACTTTTTTTCCTTTTATCAAATCAACATTTGCATCACGATCATAATAAACACGCATAAAAATACTTCCTTCTTTCTAACATTTAAACTAAATTTCAGATTATTTTTATTCAATAAAAAGTAAAAAACGACCTTCAGTGCTTCACACACTATAAATAACAGAAACACTGCTTATAATAACAAAGCAATTGGGCAATCTTTTAAAATTTATACACTGCATAAAAAACTATGGCCCCCAACCTTCCAAGAACCTATCTGGATTCCCAAATAGGCTTCAAATGCTGCTCTACAAAAACGATATATTGTACAAAAAAACGCTTCTGAAAAGAAATACATGTAATAAAGTTCTCTTCTTCTGCATCATGAGGCATGTATCCTTAAAACTAAAGATACACCATACGATTTTAACATGAACCAAATCAAAATGGATAGCAAGAAAAATTATAAATAAAGGACATCGTTTTTATATTTTATCCTGAGCACACTATCTCAATTTTTCCTTTCCCATAATCAATAACATTCTTTGTACAGCCATTAATTTTGCCAGCCCTATTACAGGTAATATCATGTATTTTTGCTGAATACCTTTTCAATAGAGCAATTACAGCAAAGTATTTATACCGATCAATATCTGTACAATTTTATCAAACATTGCTCTTTTTAAAAAGCTCCGAAGCAACCACTGCTTATCATGTATGATGATACTCCTCACTGCATAGCGACCATAAATTTAAAAGTTTTTTCTTCTCCAAAAACATTCTCAAAAACGAATAGAAATCTTATGTTTCTCATAAAATCTACTGTTGAGTTCCTGCTCTTTTAAAAGAGGGCGCCAAAGCTACAAAGCTTTGTTGTCTTCCGTTCCGAACGAATATAATGAAAATCATTGCCGATTATGTGTAATGAAGCATGGTATTGCTGTTGCTATCATTATACATGCAACAATGTTATTTCACAAAACCTATGCAAAATCATTTTTTTACAAAAAAACAGAACTGTATAAAAACGCACTATGTCTTATTGTATAGAGAAAAATCACCCCAATAGCCGAATGAAACGTTGAACAGTGTTATGCATTCCATACTCTAACGCATCAGCAATAAGCCCATGCCCAATAGAAACTTCATCAAGCCAAGGAATATGATGAACAAGAGCAGGCAGATTTGTCATTGTCAGATCATGCCCTGCATTAACACCAAGCTTCAGCTCTTGAGCTTTTCTTGCTGCTAAAACAAGCTTATTGAGTTCTTGCTCCTGTTTTGTCTTATCGTTAAATGCTCCCCCATAAGGTCCAGTATAAAATTCCACGCGATCAGCACCAATCTCTTTAGCAATATCAAGACCATCAACAATAGGATCAGCAAACAGTGATACCCGAATTTTTCTTGCTTTCAAGCGTTGAATAATAGGTGCTAAAAATTCTGCATGACGCGCAAAATCCCAACCATGATCAGAAGTTGATTGTGCAGGATCATCAGGTACAAGAGTAATCTGATCAGCATACTTTTCTGCTCTATCCAAAAACGTCTCGCTTGGATAACCTTCAATATTAAATTCAGCACGAGGAAACATGCTGTGAATTAAACCATGTATATCTGGTAAATCAGCAAAACGAATATGTCTTTCATCAGGACGTGGATGAACTGTCAAACCCGCAGCACCAGCTGTAAGTGCTATATGCCCAATATTGTTGATATTTGGCCAAGGAAGATTACGCCGATTGCGCAAAACAGCAATAGCATTAAGATTAACAGAAAGTTTGATTGCCATACACACTCCTCTATTTCTATACTTAAAGACAGAAAAAAGACCCTCAGCCCTATAATTCCAGAAAATAAAATCTTTATCTAGCGAACAATTGTTAAACGCTCTGCCGCACGCGTAATTCCTGTATAGAGCCACCGCGCATACATATCGCGAAATGCAAAACTCTCATCAAACAAAACAACATTATCCCATTGAGATCCTTGTGCTTTATGAACAGTTAATGCATATCCATAATCAAAATCATCATATCTCTTTTTTAACGCCCACGAAATCTCATGATCAGGATTTTCAAACACTGCTTTTAAAAGCTTAATTTTCGCTACCCCACGCTCGCTTTCTTCTGGTTTAATAAGAAGGCTCATACTTGGCTTAACAGTTTCCTTCTGCGAAGTCATCACTTTCCATAAAGAACCATTCAATAAGCCTTTAGGAGGATCATTGCGCAAACAAACAAGCTTATCTCCTGCTTGAGGATAATCTGATGTAAATCCCTTCAGCGCACGCAAACGCTTATTATAAAGATGGCGTGTTCGGTTAATTCCTACCAACACCTGATCAGCTTCCAACACCAATTGTTGATCCACTTCTTTGCGTGTAATAACGCGCGCTGCTCCATAATCACCATAAGTAATATCACGTCCTTCACGCACATCCATAGCCAAACGGACAATCGGATTATCACGTGCTTGCCGATGAATTTCTGAAAGAAGAAAATCCGGCTCACCATTAGAAAAAAAGCCCCCTCCTGAGATAGGAGGCAATTGGCCTGGATCACCCAGAACAAGAATAGGTGTTCGAAAGCTCATTAAATCACGTGCCAATTGTTCGTCCACCATCGAACACTCATCAACAATGATAAGCGCAGCTTGCGCAGCAGCACTTTTCCGATTGAGTGCAAATGTCGGTGCAATAGACTTTTTCCCTGTTACTTCGTCGGAAACTTCTTCTTCTCCACGCGGACAATAGATCAACGAATGAATAGTACAAGCATTGCTTGCACCTTTAGAACGCAAAACCTGTGCCGCTTTTCCTGTAAAAGCAGCAAATTGGACAAAGCCATCAACTGTTTCAGCAAAATAGCGCGCAAGTGTCGTCTTGCCTGTCCCCGCATAGCCAAAGAGGCGAAAAAGTGGAGAACGCCCTTCCTTCAACCACGCACCAACAGCCTTCAATGCATTATCCTGTTCCCGTGAAAACTGCATAGCTTACCAACATAAGATTTGCATAAAAAGAGCAGTATTTTGAAAAAAAACGACTATCAAGAAAAACTTTTTTATTAAGAATTGCTGACACACGCCCATCTAACAACTTTCGTAGCACAATTATCAATTATTTACCCATTGCTTTTTCAAGATATTGTAACAATCTAAATTTTATCTATACATCGATCTTCTTTGTAACACCTTATACTTATCAAATAAAATATCATTTTTTACAACAGTAACACCAACAATGGAATATGCATATCTTAAATTTAAAATAACACCTCTATACACTTTTTCTAACCAAAATTTAGAATGAGAAAAAGAGCATTGCAATTGCAAAACCCTTGCTAGAAAAAATGTCCTTAACAAGATAAAAATAATGTAATTTTATGAATACTATTTTACACAATCAATCGGCTTTCTTGCACATAAAAATAAAGTACATCCACTCTTACGAAATAATAATGAAATATATCAAGAACCTTTTGGCAGAAAGAGAAATAGCTCTCAACAAGCCTAATTAATTCTATGATGATACAGCTATAAAGTTCCTATCTCCCTCTTATCATGATTTTAATAAATTGACTCTTCATGCTACAAATAAGTTATATCTCAACGATAAAGAGAGACATCACGCTTATATGAAGCACGCTTTATCTCGCACAAATATGAAGCTTTTTCTGTTTCGACAATAAAATCTGGTTCGTAAGTATGACCTTCTTGCTAGTCTATTATAAGGAAACTGGGACATGGTTTCATGTCCAGCGTAGCACTTCAGGTTTGTCCCCGAGAATATGAGAAAAGCGCAATTCTCCATCTACTGCGTCAAACTTTTTCTTTTTGTCGCAATGTGTTAAAGTTTATAAAGACTAACTGATTAATACTATTCTTATTGCTAGAAATACAATGAAATCAAGGTGTACAATTTGTTAATAGCTTGGCATTATGTCAAAATATCAGCGATCAGATTGCTTTTTGGTTGTTTTAGAAATGAAATAATGGCTCAAATATTGATGAATGAAACGGGGGATTTAAATTGAAAATATTAATTCCAGATGACTATCAAAAAGCCACCCTAACATTACAGTCTATTAAAAAATTAATGAAATCGCATGAAGTGCTGGTTATAAATAATTTAGCTCAAGAATGTGATTTAGAAGATAAGCTCAAAGAGATAGATATTCTTATCTTAATCAGAGAACGGACTATAGTTGATAGAAATCTTCTTCTGAAACTGCCAAATTTAAAATTAATCTGCCAAACAGGCCCTATAGGTTCACATATTGACATAGAAGCTTGTAGAGACTTAGGAGTTGAAATATTAGATGGTGGTGGAGATCCAACTTCTGCTGCTGAATTTGCCTGGCTCTTAATGATGTCTTCGCGGAGAAAACTCTGTAAATCTGTGTCTGATATGAAAAAAGGACGATGGCAAACAACATTTGGCAACCAAATGAAAGGGGCTACTCTTGGAATATTCGGGTTTGGACATATCGGTAAAATGGTTGCTCAATATGCTCAAGCTTTTGGCATGTCCATTTTGGTTTATGGGAGCGAGCGTTCAACGCAAGAAGCAAAAAATTTAGGTTATCATTTTACGCATTCAAAAGATGAATTTTTTACACGTCCTGACATTATATCCGTACATTTACGTTTAAGCGATAAAACCAGAGAAATCATTCAATTAGATGATCTATTGCGCATGAAACCTCATGCTCTTTTTGTCAACACGGCGCGTTCAGCTTTGGTTGAAAAAGGGGCGATAGAAAAAATACTAAGTTTGGAAAATTCAACTTACTTTGCACTGGATGTTTATGACAGCGAGCCAGTATATGAGAGCAAATTATTGCAATCAGAGAGAGTTCTTTGCACACCGCATCTGGGCTATGTGACTGAAGAAAGCTTTGAGAATTATATGGAAAAAGCTTGCCAAAATATAGCATATTTTATGAAGAGCGCTTAATGCCGGCTGAGCTAACGTTTGTAAAATTTATCTTAATCGCTAGCGTATCAAATTTGCACGACACATAATAGCTTATTTCCTTAAATGAAGCATATTCCTTAGCTTGTATATTAATACCAATCATATTAACAAATTTTTATGTCATCCGCACAAAATACCTCATTTATTGTTGCAATCATTATTAAAAAGACTACCAATATCCTTTCATTGTAGGGGGCTGAGTGAGCAATCATCAATTTATAGAAAAAAATTATTATCGATGGATTGTATTGCTTGTTGCCACTATCTCTCAAGCATCAGCCTGCTTCTTTGTTCAAGGGATTGGTCCTTTAGCTGAATTTTTTAAGAAGGATTTCTCGCTGAGTGACTCTCAAATAGGTTTGCTGTCTTCAGCAGCGCAATTCCTACCTATTATTGGCTTACTTATAGCTGGCGAATTACTAGACAAGTTTAACGAGCGCTATATTGTTGGCGTTGGCGCACTCGGCGTTTCTGTCGCTCTTTTGTTGGGAGCAATCGCAGATAACTATATTTTCCTTTTGGTTTGTTTGCTCATTGTAGGGGGATTTTATAGTTCTGCTCAACCTAGTGGCGCTAAATCTGTTTCTGCATGGTTTCCACAATCGCAACGCGGATTTGCAATGGGAATAAGGCAGGCGGGACTACCATTAGGTGGGGCATTAGCTGGGATGGTTCTTCCTGCGAGTGCGCTTGTCTATGGCATACAAGGTGCGTTTTTGGTCGGTGCCATCGTTTCTTTTTTAGGGGGATGTATCTTTATTATCTTTTATCACGCACCAGCAAAAGTTGTCGCTATCGTTCCAAAAAGCAAGGCAAAAGTTTCGTTCTATGCAAATGTAAGGTCTCGTCTTGCGATGTTGGCTGCGCCGCATATGAAGAATATTATTTTTTCAGGCGTTTCACTTGTGATCGTCCAATATGTTTTAACCATTTTTATAACTGTTTATTTTTATAGAATCTATCACCTGCCTCTAGATAAAAGTGCTTATTTGTTTTTTGTTTCACAGGCTTCTGGTGCCTTAGGAAGAATTATTTTAGCAGCGTGGAGTGATCATTGTAAAAAAGGACGATTTTTTCCTGTCTTGTTTTACATGATTGCAGTCGTTTTTGGATTTTTAATATTAATTTTGGGCATGAATGGATCCATAATTTATTTAACTCTTTTATCTGCTTGGTTAGTTTTTTTTGGATTAGGATGGTATGCCCTTGGGTTGCTTATATTGTAGACTCCTCGCCGAAAGAAAGCGTTGGCTTTTCTCTGGGATTAGCAATGTCTGTCAATCAAATCGCAATTATTGCTGCTCCACCATTATTTGGATTAATCCAAGATTTTACAGACACTTATTTACTAACATGGTTTATTTTAATTTTAATGATTGTTTTTTCACTTTTCTTAATAAAAAAGTAGGGGAATATAATTGGGGAGGAAATTGCAATGATAAATGAAAATACTTTTGAGTTGAGCAATGTCGAAAGAGACAATCTTTGGGAGGCTTTAGATCATATTATTTATGATCCATACGGTGGTATTGAATATTCGGTTAAGCTAAAAAATAGCATTTTCGCTGCTACCACATAGAATCTTGGCAATTCTTATGAATCAAAAGATGTCTATTACCCCTAGACCATATTTAATCTTTGAAAACCTTCCTATTGATAGAAAAATTAATACGTCACCTAATCCTTATAATTTAGATGCGTCTTGTAAAAGCGGTTATATAAGCGAAAATTTAATTATGATGTTTTCTTTATTAATCGGAGAGCCTTATTCAATTAAGTTTGAAGGCGAACATATAGTAAATAACCTAGTTCCTTTAGAGGATAATAAAAAAGATTATACAGGATTAGGATCTGAAGTTGAGTTAGATTCTCATAGAGAAAATGCTGCACTAAAATTTATAAAAGGTTTAAATTTATCTCCTAAAGGGATACTTTTAACCGGTGTTCGCAATGATGTTGATGGCCCGTTAACGAGAATATCTGATGCACGTCTAGCTTTAAAACTTTTAAGTAAAGAGGATTTGAGGAGTTTAAGGGATAATTTATATATAATTAATGTTCCCTATGAGATGGAGAAAAAATGGGGTAACCTCTACAAGTAAAGTGCCCCTCATTCAAGGGGACAGTGAATTCCCAGATATCAGCGCTGTTTTTTATCCGGACATGTTAGAACCACAGTCAAAAAAAGCCAAGGACGCTTTAGATCATTTTTATGAAGCTATTAAGGCTGTATCTTTTGGAATTGATGTACAACCAGGAAGATTATTATACATTGATAACAGAATGGCTCTACACTCTAGAGATAAATTTTCTGGATCATTCGATCGTTATAAAAATCCAATGCGGTGGATTCAAAGAATATTTGTGTCTGCAGATTTATGGAATTATCGATATGTAGAACAAATAAAAGAAAGAGTCTTTGATTTTCAATGCTAATGTCCTGATAATGATATGATGTTGAATATTATTCTGATTTATATATCTTGACGACACATTTTATATGTAGAAATTTCTCCCACATAATCAGGTGAGGTTACTACCTGATTATAAGCTATAGTGGCCAATTAATTTTCTATGTCTGCATTTGATCTTTGTTATTTTTGCCCTTCCTTCCAAGCCGCTAGGGGGATTATCCTATCAACCCCTTAAAAGAGTGATTTGGAGTAATTTCATAATGCGAAACCAAAACATAGTGACAAACTTTTCTATTGTTTTCACAAGTATGACGGTTTGCATAGTTGCACCTTTCAAGCACGGTAGCTTTTTTTCTTGCACAATGGAATCTTTCATATATTGAGATAACGTAATTAATTTATAACAGATAATGCAATATATTATCTAAAAAATGCAACGAAATAGCTATTAATGTGAACATATGAATTTAAAAAATAAACATCGCGTACAAATAAATTCAAACATAGTTGGGCACACGACTTATAATATTTTTTAGATGAGCAAATAATAATACACCCCATGTCTTTAAACAAAAAATGAAAATCATAAAATAAGCTCTAAGGATAATAGGAACTCTCCGCAAAGAAGAGAAAGAGATGAAGACTCCAAAGTCTTCATCATCACCATCCTTCACTATTTTGTTAACATATTCATTTTATACAAGAATCTTTCCCTCAGAAGAAACAGCATTTGCAACAGCTTCCTCGCTTGCCTCATCGGGTAATAACATCTCATTATGGGCACATCCCGATGGGATCATAGGAAAACAGTTTTCTAAATTATCAACACGACAATCGAAGAGAACAGGCTTATCACAATCAATCATTTGCTGAATTTTATCATCAAGTTCATCGGGTTTTGAACAATGAATTCCCATGGCTCCATAAGCGTGTGCCAATTTTACAAAATCAGGCATCGATTCCGTATAAGAATGAGAGAGACGATTACCATGCAACAATTGCTGCCACTGACGAACCATCCCCATATATTGATTATTTAAAATAAAAATTTTCACTGGCGTATTATGCTGAATTGCTGTTGCAAGCTCTTGAATATTCATCTGAATAGAGGCATCACCAGAAATACAAACAACAAGCGCATCAGGATGTGCTATTTGAACACCGATAGCCGCAGGAAGACCATACCCCATAGTTCCAAGACCACCAGAAGTCATCCAACGTTTTGGCTTATCAAAACGATAATATTGTGCGGCCCACATCTGATGCTGTCCAACATCTGTTGTCACATAAGCATTCGCATCTTTGGTCAATGCATAAAGCCGCTCAAGAGCATATTGTGGCATAATGACATCTTTTGTTTCCATATATGCCAATGAATTACGCGCCTTCCAGCGCTTAATTTGCCTCCACCACGCATCACGACTCTCATGATGAAATATCGGTTTGTACATATGCAAACGTTGATTAATATCTCTCAAAACATCAGCCACATCGCCAATCAGTGGAACTTCCACTTTTACAGTTTTATTGATGGAAGAAGGATCAATATCAATATGGATAATACGCGCATGAGGTGCAAAAGCATCAAGACGCCCAGTGATACGATCATCAAACCGTGCCCCAACAGCTAACATGACATCACAATCATGCATGGCCATATTCGCCTCATAGGTTCCATGCATTCCAAGCATTCCCAGCCAATTTTTGCTAGAAGCCGGATAAGCACCAAGTCCCATGAGTGTTGATGTAATCGGAAAGTCTCCCAACTCAACCAAATCACGCAAAAGCTGTACAGCTTGTGGGCCAGATGAAATCACACCACCACCAGAATAAATAACAGGACGTTTTGCTTCTGCTAAAAGAGCAACAGCACATTCAAGTGCCTCACTCTTCCCTTTGAACTGTGGAGAAGAATGCTGAGATGCCATAACTTGAGGCATTCTATAAATACCCAAAGCAAATTGGATATCCTTAGGAATATCAATCAAAACCGGTCCTGGACGCCCTGATTGAGCAACGGCAAAAGCTTCATGAATAATGGCGGCAAGATCATTGACATCTTCAACCAACCAATTCCGTTTTGTACAGGGTTTTGTAATACCAACCGTATCAGCCTCTTGAAAAGCATTCGTTCCAATCACAGTTGTCGATACCTGACCAGAAAAACAAACAAGCGGGATCGAATCCATAAGTGCATCTTGCAAAGGTGTCACAGCATTTGTTGCCCCTGGACCAGAAGTCACAAGCATAACCCCTACCTTCCCTGTACTGCGTGCATAACCTTCAGCAGCATGACCCGCCGCCTGTTCATGACGCACCAAAATATGCCGCAGTGAATCCTGTTGATAAAGGACATCAAAAATAGGAAGCACAGCTCCACCAGGATAACCAAAGAGATGCTGAACTCCTTGATCAATAAGAGCTTGAACCACCATTTCAGCACCAGACATTCTTTTACCGTCCGCACTCTGTTGCATTTTTGGATGATTTGTCATTTTTCCCACTCGCTTACTTGATAGCACAATAAAAAAGCTCCCGAAGGAGCCTATCAAAAAAGGCTCTGAGAGAGCCTACTACACACAAAAAACATATATTGTATGACTACCCCCCTTATTCCGATACACAAAACCTATAAGGAAAATACTTCCTGTGAAACACATTTCTAATTACATTGATAGCGTCCGTCAATAAAAAATTATATTTCTTAAAAAAATCCATTTACAATGAACTTTTTTCAAATGCTTTTTAAGTTTTTCAGCTTATCTATCAAGAAAGAAGCATCCATTCTTCATTAAATTGATTACGAAACCATGTCATCTGCCTTTTGGCATATCTCCTTGTTTGTGTTTTCACCATTTCAAGAGCATTTTCAAAACTTCTGTGTCCATCCAAATGCGCTATAAATTCAGCGATACCAATAGCCTTCATCGCTGGTAACAAAGGGGAAAGTGCAAGCTTTTTTATAGCAATCACCTCTTCTAAAGCACCTCTCTCAACCATAGAGTCTAACCGCTGATGAATACGTTCATAAAGCTGTTGACGGGGTGGAATAAGAAGAAATTTTTCTGCAACATGCGCTCTAATGAGAGGTGCTGTTTTTTGTTTCTGCCACCAACTTAATTTCTTACCTGTTGCATCATAAACTTCTAAAGCACGAACAATACGCTGCCCATCCTGCGAAGAAATTTTCTCAGCAAGAGTAGTATCAATCAATAACAACTGGCGATAAAGACTCTCCACCCCCTCTTTATCAAGCCGAAGTCGCCACTTTTGTCGCACAACATCTGGAACATGAGGAATTTTTGACATCCCTTCTAAAAGAGCACGGAAATAAAGCCCTGTTCCACCAACAAAAATAAGCGATTTGGATGTAAACGTCGTCAATAACGTTTCAACATCACACAACCATTTTCCTACCGAATAATTCACCACAGGACTCACATGACCATACAGATAGTGTGGAACAACCGCAGTATCAGCCCTCGTTGGTCGAGCTGTTAAAATATTCAAAACATCATAAACCTGCATGGAATCTGTGTTAATAATGAGAGCATCTTTTTCTTGAGCCATTTGTAGGGCAAACGCTGATTTTCCACTTGCCGTTGGCCCCGCTATCAATGTAATTGTTCTCTGCGTCATGAATGGAAATTCCTCTATCCATCAATCAAAACTCTTTTCAACATACGTCCCCCAAAGGCATAGCATTTCATCTAGACTATTATAAAATGAACTCCTCAAACGAAATATATAAAAATCTCTATAGGAAGTGCAAAGACGCGCCTCTAATAATTCTACTTTCTTTGCAAAACTAAAAAAATAAAACAATAACAATAAAAAAACTTAAACTTTGTTTCTTCTTATTATCATTCAATAACAAAATACAGCATAGGAGCTCTTTCACACTGTTCGCCATAAAAACACGCTCCTTACAAAGAGTAAGAAAAAACAATATTGAACTTAACCTATACAATCAAAAAGTTTTATTTTTTATACAAAAGAGATAATATTCTGATCGTAATAAACACCCAGCAGATTATCTGCTTTTACACTTTCATTTTTCCCGCAGCTGTTTTTTCCATTAACCTCAAAACCAAGATAGGCAACATCCACAAATGAAGAGTTCTGATATGAATCCTTCTACATCAGGAATATTTAAAAACTGAAGGGAAAAATACCAACTCCCGCATACTGTGAGAGCGATAAAAAACACGAATGCTTAAACAAACATCTCAAAAATGAATTTCTAAAATATCAATCCTCTCAACATCAATCCATTGGAACCGTTACGAACCGTAATTCTCCATCAGGACGAGCAACGATGAGAAGAGCATTTTTGCGTCCAGCTTCACGTAATTTATGAATACGTTTTTTAGCCTCATCAATCGTTGTGACAGAACTTTGATTAATATCAACAATCACTTCCCCTATACGAATACGCTTTTTATCCGCCGCACTATTTTTTACAACAGATGTCACCACCAATCCCCGCAGTTTATTCGTAATGGAATAATATTGACGCAAATCCGCTGTAAGCTCAGATAATGTCATTCCCATAAATTGCATTGTCACGTTTTCTGATACAGTATCACCTTTTTCATTATCGGATTCTTCTTGTGAACCCTCATTTGCATCTGTCTCAATCAAACGTCCAAGCTTAACTTTTACTGTTTTTTTCTGCCCATTTCGCAAAACAGTAACATCCACCACTTTTCCCTCTGAACTTTCCGCTACTAAACGGGGTAAATCACGCGCATGCTTAATTTGCGTATCTCCAAAAGAAAGAATAACATCTCCAGTCTGTAATTGACTATTATCCACATCCGCCTGTTCTATCTTACCAGCAACCAATGCTCCCACAGCATTGTCTAGCTTCAGATTTTTGGCAATATCTTCTGTCACCGGTTGAATACGTATAGCTAACCAACCACGTCTTATTTCTCCCAAATCACGCAACTGATTAATAACAGAAAGAGCCATATCCGATGGTATAGCAAAACCGATACCTATAGATCCTCCAGAAGGTGAAACAATTGCTGTATTAATGCCAATGACCTTACCGCTTCTATCAAATAAAGGACCGCCAGAATTGCCTCGATTAATCGCTGCATCAGTCTGAATAAAATTATCATAAGGTCCAGCATTAAGATCACGATTACGTGCAGAAATAATGCCAACCGTCACACTTCCACCAAAACCATAAGGGTTACCAATAGCCATAACCCAATCACCAATACGCGCCTTTTCTGAGTCACCAAAACGGACAGCTTTTAACTTTCTACTTTTTGCATCCACTTGCAGCAACGCTAAATCAGTCTTGCTATCCTTTCCAAGCAATTTTGCTTTTAGTTTTGCACCATCCGTAAAATTCACTTCAATATCATCAGCATCAACAATAACGTGATAATTTGTAACAATAAGCCCTCTTTGCGCATCAATTACAAAACCAGAACCCAAAGAGCGTACCTTTTGAAACTGACTATCTTTTTGATCATCTTTAGGTGCAAAAAAATCATCAAAATATTCTTGTAATAATGAATCTTTTGGGATAACAGGCACCGGACTATTCTCGTCTTGTTCAGTACCCTCAACGGTCTGTGCTGTGGAAATATTAACAACGGTCTCCAAAAGCTCTGCAGCCAAATCAGGAACGGAAAGCAGTGTCTCTTTTGTTTGCGTTCCCCAACATAAACTGATTGATCCTGATAAAAACAAAACCACACAGATAACAACTCTTGTGACAAAAAACTTCAAAGACGTATTTTTATCTACGACACTTCTACCCATAACATGCCTTTAACAAAATGCTACAAGAGCCTCACTCAATTTATCTATGCAAAACCATTATGGCTCAATACTTTACCACTTGCATCAGAAAAGAAAACAACAACAGATCACATTTCCCATGCAAAAGCACAAGTTTACAATCCCTCGTTGCTTCTACTCTCCTCCGATTTTTGGATCAGTTTTATTCAAGCCAGTATTCATGTTTGATGAAAATTTTCTCTTTTCCTGCAACGGATTGTGGAAATACAAAAAGAAACTCTCATTTGGTGAAACCACCATCGGTATACGCTCTAAGTTTTTATACTGTTCCATCGCCAACCAAAAATCGTAAAAGGATGGATTGACTTCCCTAGCAGTCAATAAAAGGCGAATACTCTCAGCTTGCCCTTCACCGCGAGTAATTTCAGCATCACGTTTAGCAGCTGCAACGATCTCTTCATATTCACGATTAGCCTCGGCCACAATACGGTCTCTCTCCTGCTGCCCCCGAGCACGAATATTTTCTGCTGCCGCCTCACGTTCAGCCGCCATTTGCCGATAGACATCTTCTGAAACAGCATCCGTTAAATCAGTTTTGCGAATACGCACATCGAGAATAGTAATGCCCAATGAGCCTGCATCTACAGAAAACTGCCGTTGTACTTCGGCCATCATTGCTCCTCGTTCATCGGATAAAGCTGCCTTAAACTCTCGTTTACCATAAACAGCACGCAAAGCGTCAATAAAACGCGGTGCAAGATTTTCACGCGCAGCAATCTGCGGACGTCCTGACGCAATACGCTGTAAAAACAACTTAGGATCTGTAATACGATAAATAAAGAATGCATCCACTTCATAATAAGCACCACCTCGGACCTGCACAGATTGTGTAGGAACATCGTAACGCAATAATCGATTATCAACAACGATCATCTTATCCACAAAGGGCGCCTTAAAATAAATTCCAGGATTAGATTCTACCTTAACAATTTGCCCAAAACGTTTAATTGCCACTTGTTGACGAGGATAAACAATAAAAACAGACATCCACAAAATCATCAAAAGAAGCACGATGGGACCAAATATAAAGAAAAAACGAGACTGCCGCATCATTAGCGTCCTCCAGAAATGCGAGAATCCAAAAACGATGCCGAACGCGCTGATGTTTTTTTCGCGTTTTCTGATGAATTGCTGCGTAGCAATTCATTCAGAGGAAGATAAGGCACCGCTGGAGAATTCATTTGATCAAGAATCAACTTATGAGGTGAAGAAAGAATACGCCCCATCGTTTCCATATAAAGACGATAACGCGTAGCCTCTGGTGAAATTGCCGCCTCACGTGCTATAGCCTGAAAACGCTCAGCACGCCCTCTTGCTTCTTCAACCATTTGTGCCTTTTCACCCTTTGCAATTTCCCGTGTGCGTGAAGCCTCACCATTTGCTAAACCAATTTTAGTAAAACGCACACGATTTCCTTCCTCAATCATTCGCCCACGTTCCTGCTCTGCCTGCTGGACAGAATTAAACGCCGCTGCAACCTTTGTAGGAGGAGCAGCTTCACTGATTGACACACGACTTATTTCAACACCAAGTTGATACTTATCTACAGTCAATTGGATAATTTTTCTCACGTCATTGGCAACTTCTTCTTTTTTATCTCGTAAAACATCATCAACAGGTCTTGAGCCAATAACCTCACGCATTGCACTCTCAGCAACTTGACGAACTGTTCCTTCTTGATCATTCACATTGAAGAGAAATTGCCCCGGACGTGAAATCCGATAGTAAACAGAGAAATTGACATTAACAATATTCTGATCACTCGAAAGCATCAAACCTTCACTTTGTTGTGCCTGACCAGATTGACCACCAATTGCAATTGTTTTTTCCGTCAAAGGCACTTTCATATAAGTCTCAATTGGCCAAAAATGAAAATGCAAACCATCACCGATAATTTCTGCCTTAGGTACACCAAAACGCAACTCCACCGCTTGTTCATTTTGCTGAACAATATAAAGAGACTGATATAAACAAAAAAACACAGCAAGAAGAAGCAATAAGACAAATAGCCCACCTCTTCCAACCTGTTGAAATTGGTCTTGCCCTTTACGCAAAAGATCATCAAGATTGGAACCATTGCTCCCACCGCTACCGCCACCAGAACCAAAAATGTTCTTAGCAGATGTTTTTTTGTCACCACCGAGTTTATTTTTATCGCTGCTCCACGGGCCGCCACCATTTTGATTTGTCCAGGGCATCATCACCTCTTTAACTGACTACCATTCATCAAATACCAACCATTCACTTGATCTTATAGAGCTCTTCTTATCTGATTACAATGTAACAGATATGCTCTTTCCACTTCATTATAAACAGTTATTTCCGCTCATAAACTACAAACCGTGTCGGATGACTGTCTTTATCTCCTTCTGGAATATATTGTGTTTGCACAAGAGTCCACTTTTCTTTATCGAAAACAGGAAAAAAACTATCACCTTTAATGGAGGCTAGAACTTCTGTAAGAAATATTTTATCGGCAATATGCAACCCTTGTTGAAAAATTTCACCGCCACCAATAATAAAAATTGCATCTGCATCATTTTGCGATGCAATCCTTTTTGCAACAGAACAAGCTTGAGACAAAGAATGAACAATAACAGCGCCTTCAGCTCTCCATGTGCCATTGCGCGTAATAACGATATTTGTCCGCCCTGGCAAAGGACGCCCTAGAGAATCCCAAGTTTTTCGTCCCATAATAATGGGTTTACCGAAAGTCAAAGCCTTAAAGCGTTGTAAATCTGTCGACAGCTTCCAAGGCATAGCCCCTTCACGACCGATCACACCATTTTCTGCAACAGCTGCAATGAGACAAATGGGAAGAGTCATACTGCCACCGGAGCTTTAATATGTGGTTGTGCTTCATAATTAAGCAATTCAAAATCCTCAAATTGAAAAGAAAAAAGATCTGTTACCTCTGAATTTATACGCATAAACGGCAAAGCATTTGGGTTACGAGACAACTGATATTTTGCCTGTTCGAAATGATTAGAATAAAGATGCGCATCACCAAGGGTATGAATAAAATCACCTACTTTAAGCCCACTGACTTGCGCAACCATCATTGTTAACAACGCATAAGAAGCAATATTGAATGGAACACCTAAAAAAATATCCGCTGAACGTTGATAAAGTTGACAAGATAATTTGCCATCAGCGACGTAAAATTGAAAAAGACAATGACATGGCGGAAGAGCCATCTCTTCTATCAATGCTGGGTTCCACGCCGATACAATTAAACGACGAGAATCAGGGGTTCTTTTAATCATAGTCAAAAGATTCCTTATTTGATCGATATGTCTTCCATCAGGAGCAGGCCAAGAACGCCATTGATAACCATAAATAGGACCAAGATTCCCTTTCTCATCAGCCCATTCATCCCAAATCGATACACCATGTTTCTTCAACCACGCGATATTTGTATCACCTTTGAGAAACCATAAAAGTTCATAAATAATTGAACGCAAATGCAGCTTTTTCGTTGTTAACAATGGGAATCCAGCCTGTAAATCAAACCGCATCTGATAGCCAAAAACCGATCGCGTTCCAACACCAGTTCGATCAGTACGATCAATGCCATGATTTAAAACATGAGATAAAAGATCAAGGTAGGTTTTCATATAGATATTATGGACGATTCTCTTAATTATAGAAAATAGAAACTGTAAAATTTATAAAAATACAATTTAAATTTCTCTTCTCCAACATCTTGCACAAGAAATTACCATGATCAGATTAAACTTTTGACGCAAAAGACAAAATACTATAGACAATTCTTTGGGGAATAAATACAGGGGTAATCAACACACATGGACACAAATTAAAGGGATAGACTTATGGAGAATGAAACAACTCTAGCACCGCATGATACGAGAAGACGTATCTTTGCTATCGTATCCAGTGCATCAGGTAATCTAGTTGAATGGTATGATTTTTATGTTTATTCTTTTACATCGATTTACTTTGCATCACAATTCTTTCCCTCAGATGGCAATGTTGTTGCACAACTTTTAAAAGCCGCAGGTGTATTTGCCATTGGTTTTCTTATGCGCCCAATTGGCGGTTGGCTTTTTGGATTTATTGCTGACCGTTATGGACGTAAGCGCTCAATGCTTATTTCTGTTTTTATGATGTGCGGTGGTTCGTTCTTAATCGCCGTACTTCCTACTTATGAAACCATTGGAATGACCGCAGCAGTTCTTTTACTTTTGCTTCGAATGCTTCAAGGACTCTCGGTTGGCGGTGAATATGGTACAACAGCAACTTATATGAGTGAAGTTGCCTTAAAAAATCATCGTGGATTCTTTAGTTCTTTCCAATATACCACCCTTATTGGTGGCCAACTTTTAGCCAGCCTTGTTATATTTGTTCTGGCCCTTTATCTCTCAGAAGACCAACTAAAAGCATGGGGCTGGCGTATTCCTTTTGCAATTGGTGGATTAGGAGCGATTGTTGCCATTTATCTTCGTCGTTCACTTCATGAAACAACCACAGAAGAAAGTCGCTCTCAAAAAAATGCTGGTAGCCTTACAGAGCTTTTACGCAATCATAGAAAAGCTTTTTTTCTCGTTATCGGCTTTACAGCAGGAGGATCACTGACATTTTATACATACACCACTTATATGCAAAAATATCTGATCACAACTACTGGATTTGATAAACATACAGCAACAACTATAATGACTGCTGCACTCTTCGTTTTTATGTTACTTCAACCTGCATTTGGCTTTTTAGCGGATAAAATAGGCACAAAAATTTCACTCCTCATGTGGAGTGCTTTATCTATTATCTTCACGATTCCTGGACTTAAAATGATTGCTGATACCAACGATACATGGATTGCTCTTTTAATCATTATCGGAATGCTATGCATTATGAGCTTTTATACGTCTATTTCTGGTATCGTCAAAGCGGAAATGTTCCCCGCTTCAGTACGCGCCATGGGAGTTGGGCTCTCTTATGCTATTGCTAATGCACTGTTTGGAGGCTCTGCTGAAGCTGTAGCGCTCGGCTTAAAAGATATTGGCTATGAATCTATCTTCTATTTTTATATAACCGGCATGATGGTCATTGCATTTATCGCAGTTATCTTGATGCCCGATGCCAGAAAAACAGGATATCTTCAAGGAGATGATATTCATTAAACTTTTACGTTTAAAAAAGCCCAATATTTTGGGCTTTTTTGTTATATTCGTAATATAAAAATAAAGTATTGATAATCATTCTGATCTTCCCCTTATCATACATAAACAGGTCTTTTTTCTACTAAATACATTGCATTCAAAATGCAAAAAACACTTCCCTAAATCTCACAAACATTCACTCTTTTAATCAATAATGATAAAATTTTATTAAAAATGACTTCTCCCCGTGAAAACGCACTCGTCCTCTTTTTTGCAACAATGCAAGCTTAAAAAAATGAGCAGCAACAGTATTTTTCATCGTAAACGGTACAGATTGCGGATTATCGCAATATATGTGTAAAATAAACACATATTTTACTACAACTCTACCCTCTGCATGTCACAAATCTACAAGTCCAAGAGACTATTTTAAACAGCTTTTATAAAAAATAACTATTATGTCATTGAATTTTGATGGTACAAATTATTAGCAACCTTAACTAAAAAATAAACGATAGATTTAATAAAGGGAACACTTCATGAAAAGCAACACAACTCCAGCACCGCATGATACGAGAAAACGTATCTTTGCGATCATATCTAGTGCATCTGGTAATCTTGTAGAATGGTATGATTTCTATGTTTATTCTTTTACATCGATTTATTTTGCTTCGCAATTCTTTCCTGCAGATGATGATGCCGTTACACAATTGTTAAAAACTGCAGCAATCTTTTTTATAGGCTTTCTTATGCGCCCGATTGGAGCATGGCTATTTGGTTTCATTGCTGACCGTTATGGACGCAAACGCTCAATGCTTATTTCTGTTTTTATGATGTGTGGTGGCTCATTCCTCATTGCGATACTTCCCACTTACGAAACCTTGGGAATAACAGCCGCATACCTTCTGCTTTTAATCCGTATGTTTCAAGGACTTTCCGTTGGTGGTGAATATGGTACAACGGCAACTTATATGAGTGAAGTTGCCCTTAAAAATCACCGTGGACTCTTTGCGTCTTTCCAATACGCTACTCTCATTACTGGGCAGCTTCTTGCGAGTTTTATTATATTTATTCTAGCCCTTTACTTCACTGAAGATCAGTTAAAAGCATGGGGCTGGCGTATTCCTTTTGTCATTGGAGGCTTTGGAGCAATGGTTGCAATGTATCTGCGTAGTTCGCTTCATGAAACAACCACAAAAGAAAGTCGCTCTCATAAACATGCTGGTAGTATTAAAGAGCTTTTACGCAACCACACAAAAGCTTTCTTTTTGGTTATTGGCTTTACAGCGGGAGGATCGCTCACATTTTACACATACACCACTTATATGCAGAAATATCTGATTACCACCACCGGCTTTGATAAACACACTGCAACAACAATAATGACGGCAGCACTCTTTGTTTTTGTGTTACTCCAGCCTCTCGTTGGTTTTCTAGCTGATAAAATTGGTACAAGGACTTTGCTTATTAGTTGGAGTGCCTTATCCATTATCTGCACAATTCCTGTACTTAAAATGATTGAAAATGCCCATAATGCATGGGCTGCGCTCTTAATCATTATCGGAATGCTGTGTATTATGAGTCTCTACACCTCCATTGCTGGTATCATAAAAGCAGAACTTTTCCCTGCTTCAATCCGAGCAATAGGAGTTGGACTTGCTTTTGCCATTGGTAATGCACTGTTTGGTGGCTCTGCTGAATATGTAGCACTTGGGTTAAAAAATATGGGATATGAAACTGTCTTCCCTTTTTACATCATCGCTATGATGCTCATTGCACTTATCTCAATTCTCTTGATGCCAGATATAGATAAAGGAGGATACCTTAAAGATGATGAAATCCATTAATTTTTTACACACCATAAAAAAAAGCCCAAAAACTTGGGCTTTTTTAAATGAATACTATAAAAAATGAAGAAAAGAAGCAAAAATATAAAATAATTTACTTCTTGTAGTCTACCTTACAGAAAAAAATATTGTTCTCATCTATAAGGTGACGAATAAATCTCTAAAAAACTTGTTCATATTTTATCAAATATCTTTAATTGTTAAGTGATGAAATAATAAAAAGTTACATAACTTTTCTGCACTTTCCAAGCCTCATATCGTCAATTTTTTAAACAGCTCTTTAATCACCCTTTTTACCAACATTTCATCCAGCTTGAACTTCTTTTTCAACGCCCTCCCCTCTTTAGGTTCGATATGATGCACTTTATCCTACGACAAAATAAAGTTCTCAAAAGGTATCATCATAACCAAGATATACCCTCTCAAGCAGCTTTCATTAAAATTAGTATGATACAATTGCATTTTGATGATACAAATCGTAAAACGAACTTAACTAAAAAAATAAACTATATATCTAGAAGGGGAACATTTCATGGAAAATGAGACAATTTTCGCATCTCATGATAGGAAAAAACGTATTTTTGCTATCATAGCTAGTGCATCAGGCAACCTCGTAGAATGGTATGATTTTTACGTTTACTCATTTACGTCAATTTATTTCGCATCACAATTTTTTCCCTCAGATGGTGATGTTGTTACACAACTGTTAAAAAGTGCAGGAGTCTTTTTTATTGGTTTTCTCATGCGCCCGATCGGGGCATGGATGTTTGGCTTCATTGCTGACCGTTATGGACGCAAAAACTCAATGCTGATATCTATTTTTATGATGTGTGGTGGTTCTTTCCTCATCGCCATACTCCCTACCTACGAAACCATTGGCATAACAGCAGCAATCCTTCTGCTTTTAATCCGAATGATGCAAGGACTTTCAGCGGGAGGTGAATATGGCACGGCAGCAACTTATATGAGCGAAGTTTCTCTAAAAAAACATCGGGGCTTCTTTGCTTCTTTCCAATCAGGCACACTGATTACGGGACAGCTTCTCGCGAGTTTTATTATCTTTATTTTAGCACTTTACCTTAACGAAGATCAGTTAAAATCATGGGGCTGGCGTATTCCTTTTGCTATCGGTGGATGTGGAGCACTGGTTGCCATTTATCTGCGTCGTTCGCTTCATGAAACAACCACCAAAGAAAGTCGCTCTAAAAAACATACTGGTAGTCTTAGAGAGCTTTTTACCAAACACAGTAAAGCTTTTGTAGTCATTGCTCTCTTTGCATCAGGAGGATCCCTCACCTTTTACACCTGCACCACTTATATGCAAAAATATCTCGTCACAACAACCGGATTTGATAAACATACTGCCACAACGATAATGACTGCCGCCCTGTTTGTTTTTGTTCTATTTCAACCCCTAGCAGGTATATTAGCTGATAAAATTGGCACAAAAACTTTACTCATCATTTGGAGTATACTCTCAGCACTCACTACGTTTCCTGGGCTGAGTATAATCGGCAACACGCATAGTGCATGGGTTGCCTTATTCGTCATTATTGGAATGCTTTGTATTATGAGTATGTATACATCCATCTCTGGTGTCGTAAAATCAGCGATGTTCCCTACTTCAGTACGAGCATTAGGTGTAAGTCTCTCTCACGCTATTGGGAATGCATTATTTGGTGGCTCTGCTGAATATGTCGCACTTGGTTTAAAAGATATGGGACATGAAACACTGTTTTATTTCTATATAACCGGTGTCATGATCGTTGCCTTCATTGCACTGCTCTTTGTCCCAAGCATGAGCAAAGGAGGATACCTCGAAAAGGATGAGGCTCATTAACGCCTTGTATGAAATAAAAAAGCCCAATTTCTTGGGCTTTTTTTATTATTCACATAAAAATTCTTATTTAATATTCTTTAAATTTTATGAAGCGCATTTAGTTGCTTAGCGAGTAAATAATAAAAAGTCATACGACTTTTTCTGCGATCTCCAGACATCATCTCTGCAACTTTCGAAACAGCGGCTTTAACACTTTGCGCATCAGCACCTAACACATCTTGAGCCCATTTTTCAACGCGCTCTAATTCTTTTGGATCTGATGTAGCAACAAGCGATGCATCCTGCTTTTGCATGACCAAAGCTAAACGACGGCCAAGTCGTTCTACGGCAGATTCATCGGGATTTGGATCATATAGTTTAATATCTGCTAGATCATTTGTCATTGTTCGCCATCTCCTCTCCAAGAATGAGCGGCTATACTTTACAGCCGCGCTTATAATAACCTTGTATAATAACCTTGTAAATAATTAGAGGATTTAAAATATTAACAACCCCCCCTTTTACAAAGACCATTCTTCATCTATATTTAAAGAGCTGGCTTGCTAGCTATGGTAATAAATGGACAATGAAATAAACTTATTGGACCCGGGGGCGGTACCCGGCGCCTCCACCAAAATATAAGAAGGAAATTATATTTTGGTGGGGGCGAAATAGGATCGACAAGAGTGTAAAGATTGCTCTTTTACTCGGCATAGTACCACCGTTATCGGACTAAATGAGTAGTTGCAAATGACAACTATGCGGAAGTACGTCTCGCTGCCTAAGGTGGTGTGAATGCTTCAAATTAAGTCTTAAACCGTCGCAGGTTTAAGCGGGGTCCGAAGGCACCTGGCAACAGAAGCCTTCACTCCTATAAATGTTATTGGCTGATCTCTCAGATATGATTTGTCGTAAAATATCATATTCTTTTTTCAGTTAATTTAAGTGCATAGTCGATAAAATATTGCTAGCTTAAAAATACATTCTATTGCACAATATTGCATATGCTCATCTGCTACGTGAAATAAAAGGAATAAGCTTCGATGGTTCAAGATCAAATCCGCTACGATATTCTCGTTCAGGATGCGCTTCGTGGGGTTATCCGTAAAGTTTTATCGGAAGTTGCTAAAGCAGGGCTTCCAGGAAATCATCATTTTTTTATTACTTTTTTAACAGATACTCCAGGCGTAAAAATTTCTCCTCGGCTTAAAAGTCGTTATCCAGAACAAATGACAATTGTCTTACAACATCAGTTTAGAGATTTAAGTGTTTCGGAGACCGCTTTTGAAGTGACACTCTCTTTTAGAGAAATTAGCGAAAAATTGGTGATTCCTTTTTCTTCTATCCAAGTGTTTTATGACCCCGTCGCTTCATTCGAAGCAGCATTTGATCTGCCCTCCAATCTGACCTCTGAGGAGAGTGAAATTTCGGAAAAGAGCTCACCCACACCTATCGTTTTATCGGATAAACAAAAAAAAGAAAATACGCTTCCAAAAGAACAAAAGCTCAGCACAAATAAGGAGCCTTCAAATAATGATACAAAACAAAGCGCTGATGTTGTTTCATTAGATTCTTTTCGGAAAAAATAAATAAATTTGCTTATGACAGAACCAATTAACCTTCGCCAATTTCGCAAGCGAAAAAAGCGTGCAGATGAAGCACTTCATGCAGAAGAAAATCGCTATCGTTTTGGACGAACCAAGGCTGAAAAAAAATTCGAGCAAAAAGAAGCTTTAAAGGCACAAAAATTTCTTGATCAAAATCGTTTACACCACGACGAATAAGAGTAGAAAAATGCACGAAAATGATTCTATTGATTGGTCAAAAGTGGTAACGAAAAAAATATCCGTTCGGATTGATGGACACGCAACAAGCATATCTTTAGAACAACCATTTCTTGATATTCTTAAAGCCATAGCGCGTAAAAGAAGACAATCTTTAGCCTTTATTATCACGGATATTGATAGAAAAAGACCACAACAGATAAATCTTTCAGCTTCATTACGCGTCTATGCCCTCCAGAGTGTTCTCACCCAAAGCATTTAATATTCGTTGTTATTTTTTACAATTTTTGTTTTCTTATTTAACAGAAGATGTGGTGTTTTTTTGAAAAAAAGTTTTTTAAATCTAGCACTTAAACAAAAAAAAGACTACACAAAAGATATAATGAATAATTTTTCTGACCATATACCATTCTTTGAAGAAGATACCATCTCCCCTCATGAACAGAGCGCTAAAGCCGCTACGCACACGGTAACAACAAAAGAACAAACACAGTGCAATAACGGTTATTTAGAACAACTCAATCCCGAACAACGTCAAGCTGTTATAAATACAGAAGGACCTCTATTAGTTCTTGCAGGTGCCGGTACTGGAAAAACGCGCGTTTTGACAACACGTATTTCCCACATTTTGCGCTCGGGACTTGCCTCTCCTCAACAAATACTTGCTGTAACTTTCACCAACAAAGCAGCACGTGAAATGAAAATGCGTATTGGTGAACTTATTGGTGAAATTGTTGAAGGTATGCCTTGGCTTGGAACTTTTCATGCCACCGGTGCAAAAATTTTACGCCGCCACGCAGAACTTGTTAATTTAAAAAGCAATTTTACAATTCTTGATAGTGATGATGTTACCAGACTTTTAAAACAGCTTATTCAAGCTGCAGAATTGGATGATAAGCGTTGGCCTGCTAGAAACCTTGCCATAATGATTGATTCTTGGAAAAACCAAGGTCTTGCACCAGAACACATATCAGAAAGCGATACCTATTCCTTTGGTAACGGTATGGGACGCGAACTTTATCGTAGCTATCAGGAAAGATTAAAAAGTCTTAATGCCTGTGATTTTGGTGATCTTTTACTTCATTCTATCTCTCTCTTTCAACATAATCCAGATATCCTTCGCCAATATCATTCCCAGTTTCGCTACATTCTTGTAGATGAATATCAAGATACCAATACAGCGCAATATCTTTGGCTCCGCCTTTTAGCACAACAATCTAAAGGGCGACATGTTAACCTTTGTTGCGTTGGTGATGATGATCAATCCATTTATGGATGGCGAGGTGCTAAAGTTGACAATATATTGCGTTTTGAAAAAGATTTTCCTCCTGCAAAAATTATTCGTTTAGAACGCAATTATCGCTCCACATCACACATTCTTAAAACAGCTTCTCATCTTATTTCTCATAACCAAGGAAGACTTGGCAAGACACTTTTTTCTCATCAAACAAAGAGCAAAGAAGAAAAAGTAAAAGTCCATGCAGCTTGGGATTCAGCAGAAGAAGCACGTGCAATTGGAGAAGAAATTGAACGCGCACAACAAGCTGGTCATTCGCTAAATCATATGGCTATATTGGTGCGTGCGTCATTCCAGATGCGTGAGTTTGAAGATCGCTTTGTAAGCCTTGGTCTTAACTACCGCGTTATTGGTGGTCCACGCTTTTATGAACGAATGGAAATACGCGATGCCATGGCTTATTTGCGCGTTGTTGTTCAACCAGCAGATGATTTAGCCTTTGAGCGTATTATCAACACACCTAAACGCGGCTTAGGAGATGCAACCCTACGCACTCTTTATGAAAGCGCTCGTGCACGCGCCATTCCTCTCTTTTCTGCTGCAGCCGCAATCATTGAAACGGATGAGCTAAAGCCCAAGGCACGCAGTACTTTGCGAAACGTTGTTGAAGACTTCCGCCGTTGGCAAAATATGCTGCAATGCACACCCCATAGAGAACTTGCCGAAACAATTCTTGATGATTCAGGCTACACAGCTATGTGGCTAGAAGATCGTTCACCCGAAGCAGCAACACGACTAGAAAATCTTAAGGAAATGGTCCGCTCAATAGAACAATTTGAAAACCTTCCAAGCTTTTTAGAACATGTCGCACTGGTTATGGATGCTGAAAACAATGAAAATACCGATGCAATCAACATCATGACACTCCATTCCGCTAAAGGACTTGAGTTTGAAACCGTTTTTCTTCCAGGTTGGGAAGAAGGCCTCTTTCCTCATCAACGCTCATTGGATGAAGGCGGCCGTTTAGGATTAGAAGAAGAACGCCGACTAGCATATGTGGGACTAACAAGAGCAAAAAGACATTTACATATATGGTTTGTATCCAATCGAAAAATTCATGGATTTTGGCAACCTGCGCTACCCTCTCGTTTTCTAGATGAATTACCAGTAGAACATATAGAAGCCATAGAAATGGGAACATCTTATGGTGGTTATGGAAGATCTTCCTTTAAACACCCCAATTCCTTTAACAATGACTATGCTACACCAAAACAAAAGCGTACACAAAAAAACATTGAAGGAAAAATCATCGACCAATCAGTCTCTGAAGAACCATCAAACTTTGCAATCGGTGATCGAATTTTTCATATAAAATTTGGTTATGGCCATATCACAGCAATAGATGATCATAAATTAACTATTATGTTTGAAAAAGCTGGAGAAAAGCGCGTTCTCGATAACTTTGTAAGCAAAGCTTAAACCAAGCGAAAATATCATACAAATAACCTTTCCAAACGAAAAATCGCTTTTCCATGTTATTTTGCATATTATTTCCACTTGTCAATAAAAGCCCCAATAGTAAGATTTTGCATATCAGGCAAGGCATTGTAAATTTTATCAAGGGGCCAGTTCCACCAAGCCATCTCCAAAAGTGTCTGAATCACATCTTCTGAAAAGCGCATCCGCAACAGCTTTCCAGGAACACCCGCAACAATCATATAGGGAAGAACATCTTTTGTTATAACAGCGTTAGCACCAATGATAGCGCCATGCCCAATTGTTATCCCAGGCATAATAACCGCACCATGTCCAATCCATACATCATGCCCAATAATAACACGCTTTGCACGGCGCCTTTCACGAAAAGAGCAATCTAATGGCATATAGCGAAAATATTCATTAGGACGATATGTTATTTTATGCGTTGAAAGTCGCTCGAGAGGATGCTCTAGCGCATTTACACGAACATGAGATGCAATAGAACAAAAACGCCCAATCTCGCTATAAATAGCTTCACTATTACGCTCAAAATAAGAAAAATCTCCAACCGTTACATCACGCAAAACCACCCGTTCATTGATTTCCACATAGCGCCCCAATTTACAACTATGCAATCGTGCTGTCGTATGAATACGAGGCTCACTCTCATGGAATCGAAGATCTTTCTCTTTCTCCATTCACCCACCAATTGTTCCTTAAAAAGAACACAAAAGACATAGCAAGCAAAGAAAATCAACCATGAAACAAAGATTGCAAAACAAACCTACCAATGCTACAGTTTTTTTGTCTTTTGAAGAGAGGCCAACTATGAAAAATATCATACGCATCTTAGGGCTAACAGCTATATTTCTTGCCGGTATTTTTCTTTATGATGCGTTAAGAAATAAACCTTTAGGCGATAACTTTACCCTCACTGATTCCAATGGAAATACGATTACACAAGATGATATACGAAGTAAGCCTTCAATTGTTTTCTTTGGCTTCACCATGTGCCCTGAAGTCTGCCCTACCACATTGCTCAATCTTGATCGCTGGCTCACAGCCCTTGGCTCTGAAGCTGATAAATTAGGAGTATGGTTCATTACCGTTGATCCTGAACGTGATACACCAGAAGTACTCCATGAGTATCTCAGTAATTTTAACAATAGAATTGTTGGGATCAGTGGAGATCCTGAAAAAGTTCATAAAATGGTAGATTCTTTTAAAATTGTTGCTGAAAAAGTATCTGGGACCGATGGGAATTACACCTATAACCATACAGCCGCGATTTTTTTGCTCAAAAAAGGCGGTAAACTGTATGGTGTCATTCCTTATGAAAAAGAGGGCGATAATGAACTAAAAGATGATATCGCCATTGAACGGCTTAAAAAACTTGTCTCCAACTAAATAAAAAGCCGATTAAAGAAAGAACAGAATGTCGCAACAAATTCGTCTGTATTATAATGCTTTTAAAAATGAAGCAGAGCAACTATATACTGTTATGGAAACAGCCTTTGACGAAGAAGGATACCCCCTTGCTCTTGCAGAGATTGATGAAAAAAACGCCATTTATGAACTTTCACTCTATGTAGATAAAGAAAACCAAGAGCATATTTTACAGCGTTTTGCACAAATTCTTTCTGTGGATCCTCGTAAAATTAACTGTGAAATTTTGCCTAATATCGATTGGGTTAAACAAAGCCTTGAAGGGCTAACACCTGTACGTGCTGGTCCGTTTTTTGTACATGGAAGCCATAATCGCAATGACATTCCACAGAATATTTTTCCTATTGAAATTGAAGCAAATCAAGCTTTTGGTACTGGACATCATGGAACAACAGCCGGTTGTTTAGAAATGATTGCCAAAGTGATGAAACAGGAAAATCCACAAAATGCCCTTGATCTTGGTACGGGGAGTGGAGTTTTAGCCATTGGCATCGCAATGCTCAAACCGATTCCTGTCCTTGCATCTGATATTGACCAGATTGCGATCAAAGTTGCCCAACATAATATCGAACTCAATGGTGTAAAAGAATATATTACAGCTGTTACTGCAGCAGGTTTTGCTCATGAAGAAATTGCATCCCGTGCACCTTTTGATCTCATTATTGCCAATATCCTTGCCAATCCACTCATTGAACTTGCACAAGAAATGGCCGAAGCACTCCAAAGCGGTGGGTCACTCATACTCTCTGGAATTCTTGAAGAACAACATTCCCAAGTACTAGAAGCTTATGTAACGCAAGGTCTCAAACATATTGAAACATACCACCGTCAAGGATGGGTTACGATACATCTTAAATAAAAAGGACGGTTATTATGTATCAATCTTTTGAAGCAACAACAAATCCCGCGCATGCTGCGGAACGCATTTCCTCCCTTCGTAAAGAACTTGATCGTCTCGGGTTAGATGGCTTCCTTGTTCCACGTAGCGATGAACATCAAGGAGAATATGTTCCCCCGCACGCTCAACGCCTTAGCTGGCTTACTGGCTTTACTGGATCAGCAGGAATGGCACTCATTTTAAAAAATAAAGCCATTCTCTTTACCGATGGACGCTATAAACTCCAAGTTCGTCAACAAACCAATCCGCATATTTTTGAGTATGAGGATCTCGTAACTTGTCCTCCATCACAATGGCTTGAAAAAAATGGAAAAAATCTTTCTATTGGCTTTGATCCATGGCTCCACACCATTGCAGCTATAGATACATTGAAAAAAACATTCGAAATAACCGCAGGTGGAAAACTAATCGCAGTTCAGCAAAATCCTATTGATCTTATCTGGCATAATCAACCACCATTCCCACAATCTCCCTTATCAATTCATCCTCTCAAATATGCAGGATGGGATAGCGATGAAAAGCTAAATTTAATTCAGCAAAATATCAAAAAAGCCCATGCCGATGCTTTTATTTTTACAGACCCCTCCTCTATTGCATGGATATTCAATATACGAGGCAATGATGTCTCTAACACACCTTTTGTTCTTTGTTTTGCTCTCATTCCCATTAAAGAAAAACCTGCCTTATTTATTGACAGCAAAAAGCTTGGTGAAGAACAGAAACAATATCTGGAACGTTATGCAAAATTATATGAACCAGAACAGTTTATTGCAAAAATCAAAGATTATCTTCAAAAAGGAACAGTTTTTGCTCTAGATCCACAGTTAACATGCGAGAAATTACGCACGGTACTTGAAAAAGATGGAAAATCTTTCATCACACTTACCGACCCTGCTGCTCTACCCCGTGCCATTAAAAACAGCACCGAACGAGACGGTGCGCGCGAAGCACATCTGTGTGATGGGGTAGCACTCACCCGTTTTTTTTCTTGGTTAGACAAACAAATACTAGGCACCGTGAATGAAATTTCAGCAGCTCAAAAATTAGAAGAATTCCGTATAAACACAGCAAAAGAAATGGGAAAAAAACTGGAAGATCTCTCTTTTGATACAATCTCCGCAGCAGGAGCAAATGGTGCTATTGTCCATTACCGCGTAACAAATGAAACAAATAAACAACTCAATGCTGGTGAACTTTATCTCGTAGATTCAGGGGGACAATACCGTGATGGCACCACAGATGTCACACGTACAGTAGCTATTGGAAATATTGGAGAGGAAGAAAAACGTTGTTTTACTCTTGTGCTCAAAGGCATGATAGCTCTTTCAACAGCATGCTTTCCTAAAGGAACACGCGGACAAGATCTTGATGTTCTCGCACGCATTGCCTTATGGAAAACTGGTTTTGATTACGCCCATGGCACAGGTCATGGAGTTGGCTCCTATCTCTCTGTCCATGAAGGACCGCAAAATATTTCACGCAAAGGATGCCAGGAATTGCTTCCTGGAATGATTGTTTCTAATGAACCTGGGTATTATCGCGAAGGTTCTTTTGGCATTCGTATTGAAAATTTGCTCATTGTAAAACCTGCACAAAAAATCAATGGCGGAGAGAGAGAAATGCTCTCATTTGAAACACTCACAAACTGTCCCATTGACCGAAAACTCATTCTTCCAGAGCTTTTAACACAGGAAGAACGACAATGGCTCAATGATTACCATGCGCATGTCTATCAAACAAATGCACTTCACTTAAATAAAGAAGAGAAAGAATGGGCAAAAGAAGCAACCATGCCCCTTTAAATGAAGGAGCATGAACATCTTCTAGCGCTTCTTACAGAAAACTGCATCTTTTCTCTTTAAGAAAAGAATACGCATTGACTATCAGGAAATATTTTTTTAGAAGCTTCATTTTTTTCTGGTATGACAACACGCCTCCACGTAAAACAGGATGTAATCGTTTGGACACTCTTAATCTTAACAAAGATCCTTTACTGCCTCTACAAATTTATATTTCTTATTTTCCTTATCTGGAAACTTTCATTATAATCCTTAATATAATCTCCATCATGCCTACCATAATCAATTTATTATGATGTTTCGATTCAAAATTTCTGTGTATTTGTTGACAGTTTTGCCCTTTCAGTTTGCCTTATAATGAGCATCTCTCTCTTTTGAGAAGAGATTTTATATATTCTTCGTGAAATAATAACTAAAATATCATATTAGCATCAATGCATATTATTTTTATTTAACACTGAATAATTATAAAGTTCATAGTACACTGCTATTACAAACAACAAACCTCATTAAAGGTCTTTTTTACGTAATCATCAATAGCACACAAAAAAACGCACTCAGTCAATAATTCAAACATACCATTGCGAAAAATTTTCAATAAAAAAATCCTTATCAAAAAATCCCCTTTTAACAAAGCTTCTTTGATCCTACTCTACTATTTTTTCAAATTTGACAGGGTTTAAAAAATATATTTATTTCTTGGTAATAACCCTAAAGTGCTTCAATTGCATTTGTGATGCGATTTTTTCTTTGAAGCAACGAGCAGAAAAATCTTTTTATTATGTCACCATTCTGAAAAAAAATTATAGTATTAAAAAATAATGGTAAGCTTCTTCAAAAAATAACATATTGCCTCTTAATATTAATAAAATCCAGTATTGTGAAGAATAACTAGGACTACTGCATTCATCTTCTTGACAACACCCCCCTATCCCTCAATCAACTTCAGCCAAGCTTCTTCATCAATAACCTCAACACCTAACTCTTGTGCTTTAGCTAACTTTGATCCTGCTCCAGGTCCAGCAACCAAAAGATCAGTTTTTTTAGAAAGAGATCCAGAGGTCTTTGCCCCTAATCTCTCCGCCAATGCCTTTGCTTCATCGCGTGACATACGTGCCAAAGTTCCAGTAAAAACAATGACCTTTCCTGCCACAGGCGAAGAATCTGTTAAAATAGGCTCCTCATCAAGAGGCGTTACTTCTTTAAGCAAGACAGACAACACCTGACGATTATGTACTTCCTCATAAAAATCAACAATTGCACTCCCTACCTGTGATCCAATTCCTTCAATATTGGTAAGTTCCAACCAAGCTTCATTGCCTTCTTCATATTTCTTCTCACATGGTATAATTGCTGCCCTTACCACTGTCTCAAAAGCCGTATAATTTTGGTAAGCACGTGCAAGACGGCGTGCATTAACCTCTCCAACATGACGAATTCCTAGGGCAAATAAAAAACGACTTAAAGGAATTTCCCGACGCGCATTAATGGCATCATAAAGTTTACGCACAGAAACAGCACCAAAACCTTCCATATTTTCCAAACGTACCAAAGAATTTTCTTGGCGCCGTTGTAAAGTAAAAATATCAGCTGGTGTATGAATACGAAGCGTCTCATCTTGAACATGAAAGAAAAACTCCACCTGTTTTTTTCCAAGTCCCTCAATATCAAAGGCATTGCGTGAAACAAAATGACGAATACGCTCAATCGCTTGTGCTGGACAAATCAGCCCCCCCGTACACCGACGCACAGCTTCCCCTATCTCACGAACAGCATGACTCCCACAAGCTGGACAAATATGAGGGAAAACAAAAGCAGAAGTGTCTTTAGGGCGCTTTTCAGCGACAATATCAACAATTTGAGGAATGACATCACCAGCACGCTGTACAATCACCCTATCGCCTACACGGATATCACGCCCTTCACGAAGGGGTTCTCCTTTATGGCCAATGCCCTTAATATAGTCTTCATTATGTAAACTTGCATTAGTAACTACCACACCACCAACAGTAATAGGAGCAAGGCGTGCAACAGGGGTTAAAGCTCCCGTGCGACCAACTTGAATATCAATCCCCTCTAAAAGAGTCATAGCTTTTTCTGCTGGAAACTTATGCGCTATTGCCCAACGTGGCGAACGAGAGACAAAACCCAAACGCGTTTGTAGCAGCAAATCATTAACCTTATAAACAATTCCATCAATATCATAGCTTAGAACATGACGGTGTTCTTCGATATCGTGATAATAGGAAATAATCTCTGCTACAGTCTTAAAAACTTTTGTGAATGGATTGATGACAAACCCATATTCTTTTAGCCTTTCCATCATCTCCATTTGCGTTTTTGCAAACACTTCATTCACTTCACCACACGCATAAGCAAAAAAATGCAACTTTCTGCTGGCAGTTATCCGTGAATCAAGCTGACGGAGCGAACCAGCTGCTGCGTTTCTAGGATTAGCAAAAGCTAATTTTCCCCTCTCTTGTTGATTCCTATTAAGTGCTTGGAAATCCTCCCGCCGCATATAAACTTCACCACGAACCTCAAGAATATCAGGAAATTTTCCTTGCAAAACTTGCGGAATATCAAAAATTGTTCGTGCATTTGCCGTGACATTTTCACCGACAGTTCCATCACCACGTGTTGCAGCACACACAAGCTGCCCTTTTTCATAGCGCAAAGATAAAGATAAACCATCAATCTTTGGCTCTGCTGTTATTTCCAAGACTTGCGTTTCTGGTAACCGCAAAAAGCGACGAACACGCTCAATAAACTCACTGACATCTTCAGAACTAAAGGCATTATCAAGTGAAAGCATTGGCTGTGTATGAACAGATTTTTCAAACTTTTCAGAAACCGGTGCTCCAATTTTATGTGAAGGAGAATCGGTACGC
This sequence comes from Bartonella sp. ML69XJBT, assembly GCF_028618515.1. Taxonomy (GTDB): domain Bacteria; phylum Pseudomonadota; class Alphaproteobacteria; order Rhizobiales; family Rhizobiaceae; genus Bartonella. The sequence goes on along the minus strand of NZ_JAQITB010000002.1, from coordinate 112,052 downwards.
ATAAGTTCAGGAAAGAGAGCTTCAATTTCTGCATTTCGCCGACGCAAAGCATCATATTCTGCATCAGAAATTTCAGGTTGGTTATCACGATTATAAAGCACATCATGACGTGCAATCTCTTTTGCCAGCCACTCTAACTCACTTTCTGCTTCAGCAGCAGTGAGATTTTTAATTTCACCCTTATTCATAAAAATCTATTCCAAATGATGGACTATAACCATAAGAATCTTAATTCTTTGTCACATACAGAATCCCCATAAACACGTGCTTTTTCATGAGTTCATGGATAAGCAATATTTTATGACGCAATCTTTATGCGAGCAGCTTTTGAGCAGCTGCACGCGCCTCTTCAGTAATCTGTTCTCCTGCTAACATACGAGCAATTTCTTCTGCACGCTCATGCTCTTCCATTTTATGAATAGCTGTCACAAAACAGCCTTTATCATCATTTTCCATCTTTGAAATAAGAAAATGACTGTGCGCTTTTGATGCGACTTGGGGTGCATGTGTAATAGCAAAAACCTGAATTCTCTCCGATAAACGCTGTAATCGTTGCCCAATAGCTGCGGCAACAGCTCCCCCCACACCTGTATCAATTTCATCAAAAATCAGAGTGGGAGCCGATCCATGATCGGATAATACAACTTTTAATGCCAATAAAAAACGAGATAACTCACCACCAGAAGCAACACTCAACATTGGTCCAGCACGTGCTCCAGGATTGGTCCGAACAAAATATTCAATGCGGTCTATCCCTTCTGCACTTCGTCTTTCAACATCACTTTGCATTCCAACAATAAATTCTGCCTTTTCTAATTTCAATGCTGGCAGCTCTGCCATAACGCTTTCAGACAAGTGCTTTGCTACTTCTTGACGCTTTATTGATAAAGCTTGTGCTAATGTATCATAATTTTTCTTTGCTTGCCCCGCTTCATCTTCAAAACGCGCTAATGTGATTTGAGCCTCTTCAAAATCAGCAAGTTCAGCATTCATTTTATCGCGCAACAGAACCAATTCATCGGCAGAAACCTGATATTTGCGAGCAAAACCACGAAGAGCAAAAAGACGTTCTTCTATCCGTTCCAATTCATCAGGTTCAAAATCCAATGCCCGCACAGCGGCCTCGATCCCTTCTTGTGCTGTTGCAAGAGCACACAATGCCTCATCAATAGATTTTACCACAGGTGCAATAAGCTCTTGCGCTTCAGGAATTTTTCGCTCCAAGCGCCTCACCAAATTAGAAAGAACCGGAATGGGCGATTTTTGCCCCCTTAAAAGATCATCAGCTTCCTTAATATCCATGGCTATTTTTTCTAATTTAAGCATATCTGCACGGCGAAGAGAGAGAGCATCCTCTTCACCAACTTGAAAATCAAGCTTTTCAAGTTCTTCCACACAGGCACGAAGATATTCAGCCTCGCGCATTGCATTTTCTATTTTAAGACGCTGTTGCTGCAAACGCTCTTCACATTCATGCCATACCTGATAACATTGACGCACATTTTCTGTCTCACCCTCAAGCCCACCAAAGGCATCTAATAATTGACGATGTGTGGCAACATCAACAAGCGCGCGATCATCATGCTGACCATGAATTTCAACCAACTGACGTCCAATATTACGCATCAAAGCAACACTGGCTACCTGATCATTGATAAAGCCACGACTACGACCATCACTCGATTGCACACGCCGTAAAATAATATCGCCTTCATCATCAAAACCATTTTCACGAATCAACTGACGCACAGGATGCAAAACAGGGACATCAAAGACAGCTGTCACCTGCCCGTGAGCAGCACCATGACGCACCAGAGAGACATCACCACGTCCGCCCAGAGCCAACGACAAAGCATCCAGTAAAATAGACTTTCCAGCACCCGTTTCTCCAGTTAAAACAGACAAACCGGCTGTAAAATGAATATCGAGCGTTTCGATCAAAACAATATTATGAACCGAAAGCTGTACCAGCATAGAGAATCAACGTACCCTATTCTTCTCACCATCTAAAGCATGTGAGATCCAAGAAGATTTATGCTCCTGTGGTGATAGGCTATTCTTGTGCAACAGATTATAGGCAAATTTATACCACTCACTTTTTGGATAATTACGTCCTAAAATAGCGGCTGCTGTCTGCGCTTCTGCTGTCAAACCAAGAGCAAGATTAACTTCTGTTAAGCGAAAAAGTGCCTCTTCAACCTGATTTGTATCGGAATACTCCTCAACAACTGTACGAAATCTTCTACTTGCTGCAAGATAACGCCGACCTTCTTCATAATAACGACCAACCTGCATCTCTTTACCAGCCAACTGTTCTCGCCCAAAACGTATTTTATCTTGAGCATCCTTGACATACTCAGAATTCGGATAACGCTCTATAAGAAGCTGCATAGCAGCAATAGCACGTTTTGTATCGCGCTGATCCCGTGTAACATCAGGAATCCGACGGAAAGAAGAAAGACCTATAATATAATAAGCATAAGCAGAATCATCTGACCCTGGGTAAAGAGTAATATAGCGCTGAGCCATACTAATTGAATCATCATATTTGCCGAGTCGATAATTTGTAAAAGCACCCATCACTAAGGCTTTACGTCCAAAATCCGTATAAGCGTACTGCTTTTCAATGGTAAGAAACTTTTTCGACGCATCGCCAAGTTTTCCACTCTCAAGGCTTGCGAGTGCCTGATTATAGAGAACATCTGGTGGATCCATTTTTAAAACATACGCAGATGGATCAAGGGTATTTTTCTCTTTAAATAAACAACCCGCTAACATGCAGGAGCTCCCCAAAAGCATCACCCCCAATACCTTGCGTACAATGTTAGATTTCCTATATGCCATATTTTCAATACATACATGAGATTTTATCATAGTTCTTCCGGCCTCCAGAAAATGTCACCTTGTAGCAAAAATTGTTTATGAGAGATTTTTATACCATATCACTTGAGAATCCACTAACCAATTTAGCAGCTTAAAATGGATCATCCCCTTAAAAATCAAACAGACTTTAAGGAAATCTTTTCAATTTCTTTGCCCCCACCCTATAAATAGCTTTCTTCATAGCACGATTCGTCTGCTAAAACAGCCTTCACCAATTGCGAATTTATCCTATGTCCACTACAATAGGAACGAAATAATCCAATAAAAGGCGCACCAAGTAAAGCGGTATCACCAATCGCATCAAGCATTTTGTGCCGCACACATTCATCTTGCCAATAAAGACCATCTGAATTCATGATTTTATCATCAATACCGATAATAAGAGAATTTTCTAACGAAGCACCTAGCCCCTTTCCAGAACTCCATAATTTTTCCACATCTTTGACAAAACCAAAAGTACGAGCACGTGACAACTCATCTCGAAACCCTTTTGTGGTAAGATCAAAATTGAAATATTGATTTCCAATAACAGAAGAAGGAAAAGAGATTGTTATATCGAAACGACGCCCATCAAATGGCAAAAACTCTGCCATACCATGAGCCTCTTCAACCCGCAGTGGCTTTTTTATAATGAAATAACAACGCAAAGCACTCTGCTGTACAACGCCAGCTTCTTCAAAAGCTTGACAATATTGCCAAGCAGCACCATCCAAAATAGGGATCTCATAACTCGACACTTCAATAATGAGATTATCCAAATTGTAAGCAACGATTGCAGCCATTAAATGTTCAATCGTTTCAATTCTAAACTCTCCATGTCCAAGCACTGTTGATAGTTCAGTTGCTCCTGTTTGCGATGCATGTGCTTGAAATATCTGTTCTTTTCCGTCTAATCCACAACGCTTAAAAACAATACCATTTCCCACATGAGCTGGACAAACCTTCACCACAGATAAACACCCACTGTGAACACCATAACCCTTAAATGTCACAGCTTTTTTAAGAGTAGACTGATATTTTTGCAGCAACGTCATTATATCACTTTATAAATATTTTTTAGAAACGTAAAAATATTTATAAAGTGATAAAAATGATATTCATAGCAAATAATGAACCCGCTTATTACTAAGCGGGTTCATAAAAACAGAATATTTTTTCAAAAGTGCAGTATAGCTAACCCTATAAAGCTTCTATACTTTACGGAAAAAGTAATAAAATTCTCTCTTTCCTCTCCTTTTGTCCAATTAATTGACCTGACGACGCAAAAATGCCGGTATCTCCAACTGATCCTCTTCATTTATAAAATTACGCTGATCTTGCGGCACATGGGGCTGCAACGCACCAGAACGACGTGGAACATAAACAGAAGCATCTTGAGAAAGCGCCCGAGAATTTTTATTATAAGCCTGTGTTTCTTGCTGCTGAGAAGATTTCACAGCAGGCTCCAATCGAGCTTCTGGTTCAGCTTCCTCACGATGTGTCAAACTTTGTTTCAAACGCTGCCAAAGATTGCGAGGTCCCTGTTCGCTAGCTGCTGATCTCTCCTGTTGACTATGCGCAACAGGAGGAAAATCCTTTAATTCAGGCATACGCATAGGTTGACGCGCTTGCATCTGTTGTGCTTGTCTTTGTTGCACTTGCTTCTCTTTCTGCTGTACAACATCTGCCATCTCATCAAGAACATGCGCTGTTGCCTCCATACTCACTGGTGCAACCACAGACTGCTGAGAACCACGGCTTACTTGCATACGTGGCGCATTTGCCATCTGCCCATGCACAGCACTCGATCCATAAGAAGCAGCGCTCGCATTTCGTGCAGCAACAGCATCTGCAGGCTGTGCAAAAATCTGACTTTTAGGACGAAACTGTTCCCCAGTCGATTTCCCTTTTTCTATTTCAAGAGCTTCGATTACCTCTACCATTGACTCAGAACGCAATGGAGGTGATTGAACATGAAAAGAACTCTGCGCCATACTGGGATCACTTTTGCGAATTGGAGCTGCTGGTCTGTGATTTTGAGGATGAGAGGATTGAATCACATCACTCATCTCACGATCAATACCCGTTGCAACCACAGATACACGAATAACACCCTCTAAGGACTCATCGTCAATAGCACCAAAGATAACATTTGCATCCGCATCTACTTCTTCACGAATACGATTAGCAGCCTCATCAACTTCAAAGAGCGTCATATCACGACCACCCGTAATGGAAATGAGCAAACCACGGGCACCACGCATAGAAGTATCATCCAACAGTGGGTTTGCAATAGCAGCTTCAGCAGCATTCAAAGCACGACCTTCACCAGACGCCTCACCAGTTCCCATCATCGCTCGCCCCATTTCGTGCATAACAGAACGAACATCAGCAAAATCAAGATTAATAAGTCCCTCTTTAATCATGAGATCTGTAATGGAAGCAACACCAGAATAAAGCACTTGATCAGCCATAGCAAAAGCATCAGCAAAGGTTGTCTTTTCATCGGCGATACGGAACAGATTCTGATTAGGAATAACAATTAAGGTATCAACAGACTTTTGTAATTCTTCAATACCAGCCTCTGCCGTTTTCATACGGCGCGCACCTTCAAACTGAAATGGCTTTGTCACCACACCAACAGTTAAAATACCTTTTTCACGCGCAGCGCGAGCCACAACAGGTGCCGCCCCAGTTCCAGTACCTCCCCCCATACCAGCAGTAATAAAAACCATATGGGAGTCTGCCAGATGATCAATAATTTCATCAATACATTCTTCTGCAGCTGCTTGTCCCACTTCTGGCAAAGCACCAGCCCCTAATCCTTCTGTGACTGCTGCACCAAGTTGGATAACACGTTCCGCCTTTGACATAGCCAAAGCCTGCGCATCTGTATTCGCAACAACAAAATCAACTCCCTGAAGACCAGCATTAATCATATTATTCACGGCATTCCCGCCACCACCACCAACACCAAAAACGGTAATGCGTGGCTTTAATTCCGCGATATCTGGCCGATGCAGATTAATCGTCATTTCCTTTTCCTTCCCATAAGACATCGCCAGCCCAAGCGATGAAATTTAACTTCCTGTACCTACAAACTTAACTAAAAACTCTCACGCAACCACTGACCAACACGCTGTAAATACCCACGCGTGCCCACCGATAAATGATTCACTGCAGTCTTCATTGTTTTTTCTTCAAAACCCACCAATTGTGGATAAATTAACAATCCAACAGCAGATGTAAACGCCGCCCCTTTTGCAAGAGAAGGAAGCCTCGAAATACCCAAAGGCCGCCCGATACGAACATTTCTTCCCAGTATAGTACGTGCCATCTCTGGCAATCCTGTTAATTGGCTTGCTCCGCCAGTTAAAATGACACGCTTACCAATAATGTGAGCAAAACCAGAACGATTTAAACAATCACGTACCATCTCTAAGATTTCTTCAACACGTGCACGAATGATACGACCAAGAACAGCACGCGGATATTGCGTTTCACACTGTTCACTCCCTATCTCCGCCACATTAATCATATGTTGCTCATCAGCACTTGAAGGAAGTGCTGAACCATAGACAACTTTTAAACGTTCTGCCTCTGTAAGAGACATAGAGAATCCACGCGCGACATCAAGAGTCACATGATTTCCACCAACTGCCAAAGCATCAGCATGGACAAACTTTCCCTCAAAAAACACTGAAAATGTCGTTGTTCCACCACCAAAATCAATACATGCTGCTCCTAAATGTGCCTCCTCATTCATCAACACAGCAAGACCACTTGCAAAGGGTGTTGCAACCATTGCTTCGACACTTAAATGCGCACGATTAATGCAAGTTTCTAAATTACGCAAAGGTGCAGTTTCTGCTGTCACCACATGCACATCCACACCAAATGTTTCCCCCGTCATTCCAACAGGATCAGAAATTCCTTTATCTCCATCCAAAACATAAGAGACCGGAACTGAATGCATAATATGACGCTCAGCATCAAAAGCCTTGCGTGAAACATCTGAAAATGCCACACGCACATCACGCTGAGTTACTTCACGACCATTTAAACGTACCATACCGTTGATAAGAGCACTTTGTAACCGACTTGAAGAAAAATTAACAATCACCGAATCCACGACCAAGCCGGCCATTTTTTCTGCTGCATCAACTGCTAATCTTATAGATTGCTCTGCTGCAAACATATCCATTACAACACCGGATTTGATACCGCGTGAACGTTGCACTCCAAAGCCTAAAATTTCCATAGAATGCGTACGACCATGTAAATAATGCGCATGCTTCAAAGGACGCAAACAAGCAATAAGACAAACAATCTTACTTGAGCCGACATCAAGAACCGTCAAAAAACGTGTTTTACGTCCCCCCAGATGGTGTGACCTGAGTAACATCATAGGTTCCCTGCCTTTCGTACTTTTAAAATACGCTCTTCTTCTGCCACAGCAGCACGACGACGCTCCAACGCTTCGTCTGACAAAGAAACTGTAACGCGGTCAAAAAGACGCAGATCAATCCTGAGAACATCACGAGAAAAAAGATCTTGTACTGTACCTGTCTTCATCAAAGAAGCAAGTCGTTCAAGTGCGCCCTTTTCAGGCAACATAACGCGTACCCCATTATCCAAGACAAGATCCCAACGCCGATCGCCCACCCGCACAAAAGCACGAACACGATTGTAAACTTCTGGATATACGGACAGCGCTTGAATAAACATTTTAGCAGAATTTTGCGCCCCCTGACCAACGACAAGAGGCAAATCTCGAACATTTCCCCCTTTAAAGGGCACAATAACACGGCCTGTACTATCAACAACATCCATCACGCCATCATGCTGCCAAATGGCATAAGGTTCACGCTCCACGAGAGAAATACGCACACGATTGGGATAAATCTTCTGAATATTGGCAGATTGAACCCAAGCCTGTTTTTCTAAAAGAGAACGCGCCCTATCAACATTAAAAGCGAATATAGATTGCGCAGCTTCAAGCTCTAAAATTTTTAAAATTTCCTGTTTTACCAATCGCTTATTACCACTGATATCAACATCGGTAACCACAAAACCAACATCCGATACCGCTGCCTTCATCACCATTCCCATATGACCACTTGATGAAAGCCCATAAAACACCGTAACAAAGAAAAACAAGACAACAGCAAAAGAACCGAAATGGCGTGGAACATGAATATTAATAAAGAAAAACTCAAACATAAACCGAAGAAAGCGACGATATAGTCGTGGCAAAGCTGGCACTAACAGCACCTCCATCGGAACATTTATTTTATTAACATTCAACGCATACATGACGCGTCCTCCACCATCCACTGAACAATATCGCCGTAAGTACGACCACTTGCTTTTGCAATATCAGGAACAAGAGAAGTACATGTCATACCGGGCTGAGTATTAATTTCAAGCCAAACCAATTCTCCCGTTTCCTCATTAAAACGAAAATCAGAACGACTAACGCCTCGACAACCTATCGCCTGATGTGCTGCTAAAGACATTCTTTGCACATTTTGGTAAATATTTGATGAAAGTTGTGCAGGACAAATATGACGAGAACCACCAATTTTATATTTTGATTCATAATTATAGAATTGAAAGTGCGGATCAGGAAGAATTTCACAAACATCCAGCACTTCATTTCCCAAAACAGCACAAGTAAGTTCACGACCAGGAATATATTTTTCAACCATCACCTCATCTGCATAACTCCACTCAGTCGCGACAATATGACGTGGTGGTGAAAGCTCATTTTCCTTTACAATCACAACCCCAAAACTCGACCCTTCGCATACAGGCTTAACCACATAAGGAGGCTCCATAGGATGCTCCCGCCCAATAGCAAAACGATTCATAACAACAGAAGGTGCAACTGAAATCCCAACGCTCGCAGCAATAATTTTTGCACGCCCCTTATCCATCGCCAATGCAGACGCCATCACTCCAGAATGCGTATAGGGAATTTTTAAATATTCAAGAATACCCTGAATACAACCATCTTCACCAAATAAACCATGTAATGCATTGAAAGCGACATCAGGTTGCAATTGTTCAAGAACAGAAGCGATATGGCTATCAACATCCACCCGACTTACACGATATCCCTGTGCTTCAAGAACATCAGCGCAAGCATTACCTGAAGATAAGCTTACAGACCGTTCGGAAGAAATCCCTCCCATTAATATAGCTATATGCTCATCTTTCATAACAACTTGCCCTCTTATGTCTACTAGATATAGACTACATAAAAACCACTAACACCATATACGGGAAATGCTAAGATTTATCCTTGCGAATCAATAGCCTAGCATTTTGCATAATGAATCAGACTGAAGCGCATGACGCAAGAGTTTCTTTGTTAATTTATTGATTCTTAATGGATTTTTTTCATTATCTCTTTGAAATGACTCAATTTTTTATTACCAATTTTTTATACACCGAATCAATTAATGAAACGGGTCAAAAGAGGGAACAATACGTCCTTGTTTAAATTGACCAATACGTTGTATTTCCCACTGTAAAAGGTGGGCTGAATGAGCAAAAACACGAGCACGCACTGCCTCTCCCAAAGCTTCAAGATCATAACCTGTTGCGTGCCCAGTATTGATCATAAAATTACAGTGCATTTCACTCATCTGAGCTCCACCAATCTGCAAACCACGGCATCCTGCTTCATCAATAACACGCCATGCAGATGTATTTTCAGGATTTCTAAAAGTTGAACCACCTGTTTTTTCGCGAACAGGCTGTACTGTTTCTCGATGCAGTGCAACTTCATCCATAGCAGCACGAATATTGTCATACTTTCCTAATTCACCTTCCAACAAAGCAGCGGTAAAAATAAGATCTTCAGGAACGACACAATGGCGATAAGAATAGTGCATATCCTTGAGACTTAAAATATGACGCTGTCCTCTACGATCAAATGCATAAACCTCAACAACACGAGCAGCCGTTTCAACACCATTAGCTCCTGCATTCATTTTGAGAGCCCCTCCAAGACCACCAGGAATACCATAATAAAAATGAAAACCTGCAACTTCAGCTTCTAGCGCTGCTGCTGCTAAATGTTTATCCGCGGTAGCAGCACCAACCAAAAAACGCTTTGCAGAAACTTGTCGTATTTGCCCAAAACCTTTGGCTGAAAGACGAATAACAACACCAGGAATTCCTCCATCACGCACCAAAAGATTAGAACCAATCCCTACAATTGTTATAGGAATAGATTCAGGCAAATTTTGCAGAAAAAAGGCTAAATCCTCTTCATCAGCAGGCTGATAAAAAAGCTCTGCTAGCCCACCTGTGCGAAACCACGTTACCTTACGCATATCCATATTAGGCGTAAGTTTTCCTTTTACTCCGCAAAACAGCAGTTGCAATCGCGCGAACAGCGCCTCACCATCAATCTGTTGAAAGTTCATCATTTCCATCAAATACCGCCAACTGATGAGGCAACGCACAAGCCCATTGTGTGATATTACCAGCACCAAGAAAAACAACATAATCCCCAGACTGGGCAAATGTAGAGACAATAGAAACAACATCTTCCAGACCGTGAATCAAACGCACATCACGATGACCAGCCATTTTAATATGTTCCACCAATTCTCTAGCTCCAAAACCAACGATTGGCTCTTCACCAGCTGCATAAACGGGTGCAATGAGCACTGTATCTGCATCATTAAAACAAGCAGCAAAATCATCAAATAAATTAGACAAACGTGAATAACGATGGGGTTGTGCAATAGCAATCACGCGCCCTTTTGCACTCTCACGCGCAGCACGTAAAACAGCCTTTATTTCAACAGGATGGTGCCCATAATCATCAAATATTTCAACGCCATGCCAACTTCCTGTTTGCGTAAAACGCCGTTTTACTCCAGCAAATTCTGCTAGTCCCTTTTTTATAGCTTCATTTGCAATACCAAGTTCATGAGCAATTGCAATTGCCGCCGTTGCATTAGAAATATTATGTTGCCCAGACATGGGCAAAGTCAAATTTTTCAACTCAGTCTTTTTCCCTGTCTTGCGTGAACGAATAAGAACATCAAAATGCGTTTTTTGACCTTCCATCGAAAGATTTAAAAAACGGACATCTGCTTGTGGATTTGCGCCATAAGTAATCACCCAACGATCATCAATACGGCTAGCCAACGATTGAACCTCTGGATGATCAAGGCATAAAACAGCAAAGCCATAAAAAGGAACGTTTTCGACAAACTTCCGAAAAGCTTGACGCAAAGCCGAAAAATTTCCATAATGATCCAAATGCTCAGCATCAATATTGGTAATAACCGCAATATCAGCAGGCAATTTTAAAAATGTACCGTCACTCTCATCGGCCTCAACAACCATCCAATCACCCTCCCCCATACGAGCATTGGTGCCATAAGCATTAATAATACCGCCATTAATCACTACCGGATCAAAACAACCAGCATCAAGAAGTGCTGCTATCATGGATGTAGTTGTTGTTTTACCATGTGTACCTCCAACAGCAATTGCCCGACGAAAGCGCATAAGCTCCGCGAGCATTTCCGCACGCCTCACCAGTGGCAAATGCTGCTCTTTCGCAGCAATATATTCAGGATTTGTTTTCTTAATAGCTGTAGAAAATACAACAACCTCTGCATTCCCTAAATTTTCAGGATGATGACCTATATGAATGGTAATTCCTTTTTTCCGTAAACGCTCTACATTTGCGCTATCAACCTGATCTGATCCTTGAACTTTATAGCCAAAATTATGAAAAACCTCTGCAATTCCACTCATGCCAATACCACCGATTCCAACAAAATGGATCACACCTATATTAAGCGGCATTTTCATCAAAAAACTCCTCTTTTATATCTGATAATGAGCGCCCTGCAATCAATGCTTCAGCCATATCAGCAAGGCGAATAGTTGCACGAGGTTGTCCAACTTTTTTTGCAGCAAGCGCCTGCTTTTCTAATAAGTGTGGCTTACAACAAGCTTCTGTTAAGAGAGCAGCAAGTCTTTGTCCGTTCAAATCTTTTTCTGATACAATTTGAGCTCCCCCCACACGCGCAAGCAATGCAGCATTTGCTGCCTGATCATGATCTAAAGCATGGGGATAGGGAACAAGCAAAGCAGGCCGACCAATAACAGCTATTTCACAAACAGATGAGGCACCAGCACGTGATAAAATGAAATGAGACCGTGCCATACGCTCAGCCATATCATCAAAAAAAGAGGCAACTTCTGCTTGCACACCTAACTCGTGATAGGTTTTTATTAACTCTTCAGCTTCACCTCGAACTTGCTGAACAATTCGTAAGCGTTTACGTATCCCCTCATCCAACAAAGTAACTGCTTCAGGAACAATTCGTGAAAAAGCAGAAGCCCCTTGGCTTCCACCAAAAACCAAGAAATGAAAGGGATCTTCATTTGCAGAAGGATGATAAGGAACTTCTGCTGCTTTAAGAACAGCCTCACGCACAGGATTTCCTGTCAAAAATATTTTATGAGCGTAAGCATTATTTTGCGATAACAAACCACCTGCTATTGCACGCACAAAACGTGCTAACGCCCGATTAGCACGTCCCATAACGGCATTCTGTTCATGAATAAATGTTACCCGCCGCATGAAAGCAGCAACAACAACAGGAGGAAAGCTAGGATAGCCTCCAAATCCACCGACAAGAACAGGACGCAGTTTATAAAAAAGCAGCAAAGATTGCCTCATTCCCCTTAACAAAGTCCAAAATGTTTTTATCAATGCAAAAGGATGACGTCGTGTAAATGTTGCCGATGAAATAATATGTGTGTGCGTTTCATCAAAGCAGCGTACAAAACCTTGAGCCCTTCCATCCGTTGCCAAATGAACATCATATCCACGCTGTCTTAATTCAGCAGCAAGAGCTTCAGCAGGAAAAAGATGTCCTCCTGTACCACCAGCCACCAAAACCACAACTTTTTTATCACTCATAAGCGGTATCCAAAACAGAAGGAGAAGAAAAAGCTGAAAGGCGTGCTTCTGGCCAGCGACGTGTTAAACTAAGCAAAATCCCCATCGAAAATGCAATCGCCATCATAGAGGAACCACCATAAGAAATAAACGGCAATGTCATACCTTTTGGAGGTATTAAATGAAGATTAACAGCCATATTAATCGCTGATTGAAAGCCAATCATCATCGCTATACCAGTAATACCAAGACGTATAAATGAATCACGCGTATTCATTGCTATATACAATGAGCGCATAACGATAAAGCCAAACAGCATCATAATGAAAAGACAAAGGATAATACCATATTCTTCAGCAGCAACGGAAAACACGAAATCTGTATGGCTATCAGGAATGATACGTTTTACCGTCCCCTCTCCTGGACCTTGCCCAAACCAACCACCATTCAAAATAGCTTCACGTCCAACATCCACCTGAAAGGTATCACCTTCGCCTGTCAAAAAAGCATTGATACGTTCGCGGACATGGTGCAGAGAAAAATAAGCAAAAACAATTCCTAGCAATCCTAAAATGATAAAGAGAAAAATAACAGTAAGAGGCACACCAGCAACAAAAAACAGACCGCCCCATATTGCACTGATTAAAAGTGTTTGACCAATATCAGGCTGTAAAACGAGAAGCACACAACAAAAAGCATAAAGTACAGTAGCAAGCGTATAGCCAGGAATACCTCTACGCCTTATCTGTTCTGAAAAAAGCCAAGCAGACATCACCACAAAAGCGGGTTTCATAAACTCTGAAGCTTGTACAGAAAAACCAAACAGAGGAATCCAGCGCCGCGCTCCCTTTAATTCTGGACCAAAGAATAAGGTTGCAACCATAAGAACAAGCGTTACAACAAGCAAAAGAGCACATAAACGGCGAATATTACGAAGTGAAAAAAAAGAAACAGTAATCATCGTAAAAAACGCTGGAATACTAAAAATGATATGCCAGCGTACAAAATAAAAACTATCAGCTATGCCGATTTTTTTTGCGATAGTGGGACTCGCAGCAAAAGACAGCATGATGCCAATCCCCATGAGAATCAAACAAGCAGCAAAGATAGAGCGATCAATCGTCCACCACCAATTAGCAATTGGGTCTCTATCAGCACGCGTAACCATCATATCTACCTTATCTTTGTCATAATTCTCTTCAAAGCGATATGGTTCCCACTCCCTGTAACATACACTTCAAAAACTAAATTACACAAAAAAAGATTCCGGAGTATTAACGTGAAAAGGCTTTTTTAAAATTCATGTTTCTTTTAACTGCATAACAAAAGAAATAAATTCTTCCCCACGCTCTTCATAATTTTTAAATTGATCATAACTTGCACAAGCCGGTGAAAAGAGGACCACAACCTCTTTCGCCTTAAAGAGCCTTGCATCAGCAGCAGCTTCACGCACCGCATGTTCCAAAGTTAAGCTCATTGAAACAGGAAAAGAACATCCAATAACACCGGCAAATTCTTCTGCTGCACTCCCAATTAAATAAGCTTTGTGAATTTTATGAAAAAATCCTCTAAGAGAATCAATTCCACCTTCTTTTGGCAGCCCCCCAACAATCCAAAAAATATCATGAAAAGCAGAAAGTGCGGGAGAAGCTGCATCGGCATTAGTTGCCTTGCTATCATTGATAAAGAGAACTGATCCCATTTGACGCACCTGCTGCATACGATGAGGCAACCCTTGATAACTTGCTAAATACTGATTCATATGTGGATCAGTTATTTTTAAAGCCTGTAATGTCGCTAATGCCATAAGAGCATTTTGCGCATTATGACGACCGCGCAATGCCGTCATAGATGCGAGATCTGCCAACATCTGAGACTGTCCTTGACAAACAGAAAAGAGCTTAGTTCCATCCGCATAAAAACCATTTTCTAGCAAATGTTCCTTGGAAACTGCTTCAACGTGATGACCTTCATCAAGCAATTGTTTATACAAAGCCTGACAAGATGCATCATCTACTGAAATAAAAGCACGAGATGCTCTAGCAACGAGATGTCTTTTGGCTTCCACATAATGCGCAAAACTACCATGGCGATCGATATGATCAGGTGTTAAATTCAATAAAATCCCAATAGTTGGTCGAAGAGAAGGAGTAAGATCAATTTGAAACGATGAACATTCAATCACGTAAATACGTTTTTTTACAAATGGCTTAAGCATCAATATTGCTGTTCCAATATTTCCGCCCATCTGCACATCATAACCCATTTGTTCTAATAAATGCGTAAGTAAAGCTGTCGTTGTCGACTTCCCATTTGTGCCGGTAATAGCAATAAACGGAACATCCCTATCACAAAAACCATAATGCTGTAAAAAACGATAACGTGCACGCACAAATAATTCAATATCGCCAATAATTTCTATATTTGCTTGACGCGCTTTTTCAACAACCCAATGAGGTTTAGGATAAGTTAAAGGAACACCGGGAGCCAAAATCAATGCAACAAACTCTGACCAATCTTCATGACGAAGATCTCTTGTTGGAATATCTTTCTGAAAAGCCTCTTGTATGCTGGAAAGATTATCATCCCAAGCAACCACTTGCGCACCACCACGCATCAACGCTTGTGCAGCTGCTAATCCTGATTGCCCTAATCCAAACAGGGCAACTTTTTTTCCCTTATAACATGTAACAGAAATCAAAGCTTTACCGCAATTTAAGTGTTGAAAGACCAATCAATGCAAGCACGATCGAAATAATCCAAAAACGTATCACTACTTGGCTTTCCGTCCATCCTTTTTTCTCAAAATGATGGTGTATCGGAGCCATGAGAAACACACGCTTTTTGGTTAATTTAAAATAACCAACCTGAATAACAACTGAAAAACCTTCTAGAACAAAAAGTCCCCCAATAAGCGCCAAAACAATTTCATGCTTGGTGGCGACAGCAACACTACCCAATAGTCCACCAAGAGCCAACGAGCCAGTATCCCCCATAAAAATAGCCGCAGGTGGTGCATTAAACCATAAAAAGCCAAGACCTGCACCAACAACAGCGCCCAATAAAACAGCCAATTCACCTGTTCCTGAGACATAATGAATTTGTAAATAATCAGCAAAATTAATATTACCAGAAAGGTAAGCAATCAGAGCAAAAGACAAAGCAGTAACCATGACAGGAACAATAGCAAGTCCATCAAGACCATCAGTCAAGTTAACCGCATTTCCCGTTGCAACAACAACGACAGCAGAAAAAGGAATAAAAAACCAACCCAAATTGATGAAATATTCTTTCAAAAAGGGCAAAGCTAATCCCGGCGAGCCAACTTGTAAGAATATAAAAGCAGCCATTGCCGCAACAAGAAACTCCAAACTTAACCGTGCTTTACCAGAAAACCCTTTATGTGTTTGTTTTGTAACCTTAAGATAATCATCATAAAAGCCGATCACTCCAAAACAAAGCATAACAAACAGCGATACCCAAAAATAAATATTTGATAAATTACACCACAAAAGCGCAGATACCACAATGCCCGTTAAAATCATCAGCCCACCCATAGTAGGTGTTCCCGCCTTTTTAAAATGCGTTTGAGGTCCATCAGCGCGAATAGGTTGCCCTTTTCCCTGCCGCAATTTAAGAGAGGCAATAATGCTAGGACCAAACAAAAACACAATAAGCCCAGATGTAAGCATAGCTGCTATAGTGCGAAAAGTAATATAACGAAAAACATTGACTCCTGGAAGCCAATCACTAAGCAAAGATAAAAACAGCATCATGATATAAAAAAACCTATTTCAACGAGAAAGAAACAACCTTATAGCGATCAAGCAATGCCCTCACAATATCTGATGAATAAAGACTATTGGATGACTTGATCATAAGCAGATCTCCATGGGAAACTTCTGCAAAAATAAGCGGTAAAATTTTTTCAGCATTTTCAGCATAGTGAACCTTCACAGAGGCAGACAGATCAGAGGACAAAAACTTCATTGCCTCACCAAATAAAAAAACGGGATTAGCACCAGAAAGAGAGACTGGCTTTACTAAATCACGATGGAGTTTTTCACTATAAGCACCCAACTCCAGCATATCACCCAAAATAGCAATTCGCCGACCACAGCTCCCTACCGGCCCTATAGCAAGCAAATCAAGAGCCGCACACATAGATGCAGGATTTGCATTATAGCTTTCATCAATTAAAGAAAATTCGCCCCCATTTGGTAAAGCCAATCGATAACGAACACCACGCCCCTTCTGAAGAGAAAAACCACTTAAAGAAAGTAAAATGGATTCCAAATCAACACCAAGAGCATCACAAACAGCAATAACCGCTAAACTATTTTGTACAATATGTCGTCCAGGAGCTCCGATTTGAATTTCTCTCTCTTGCCCCAAAATACGGACAGTCACAGAGGAATTCTCTGTGAGAAGACGTATATCTCGAGCCTGATAATCAGCGTTTTGAGTCTCACCAAAGCTTAAGATTTTTTTCACACCACATTGCTTTGCTTTTTGGACTAAATAAGAAAAAAAATCACTATCTGCATTTAAAACAGCAATCCCCTCCTTATCCAGTCCTTCAAAAATTTCAGCTTTTGCATCAGCAATTTCCTCAAGGTTTTTAAAGAAACCCATATGCGCCGCAGAAATATGTGTAATGAGAACAATATGTGGATGAACCAACTTAACCAAAGGGCGAATTTCACCCTTATGATTCATACCAATTTCAAAGATACCATAATCACTCTCCTCAGGCATTCGTGCCAAGGTAAGCGGCACGCCCCAGTGATTATTCAAAGAAGCAGGATTAGCGTGAACCCTCCCAACAGCTGTCAACACTTGTTTGAGAGCTTCTTTTGTTGTTGTTTTCCCCACAGATCCTGTTACCGCAATAATTTTAGCCTTTGAACGCTTACGCGCAGCTTTTCCAAGCTTTTCTAAGGCTTGTAAAACATCAGGAACAACAATGAGTGGAGCAGATATTTTTTCCATATCCGCTAAACGATTTTCCGCAACAATAAGAACACCAGCACCTCGCTCATAAGCTTGCAGGGCAAAATCATGGCCATCAAGATGATGCCCCTTAATACAGAAAAAAATCTCGCCTTCTTCTAAAGAACGAGTATCGATAGAAACTCCAGAAAAAGTTTCTGGCAAATGCCCCACGACAAAACCACCGATTGCAGAAACAAGTGCTTGTTTATTCCATAAAGCTGTCATTTAATCCGTTCCTGTAAAGCCTCAATCACTTTCAAGCGATCTGAAAAAGGATATGTTTTTTGCCCTATAATTTGACCATTCTCATGACCTTTTCCAGCAATGATTAATGTATCCCCTGCTTTTAATAGCCCAATTGCATAAGCAATAGCCTCACCACGATCTGCTATTTCGATGGCTTTGGGCGCTGCTTGTAAAATATCTTGACGAATTTTTTTTGGTATTTCCGTGCGAGGATTATCATCCGTTACAATGACAATATCAGCTTTATTTTCTGCGATTTTTCCCATCAAGGGTCTTTTTCCTTGATCACGATCACCACCGCAACCAAAAACAAGGATCAAACGTCCTTGCGTAAAGGGACGAACAGAAAGCAATACCTGTTCTAAAGCTTCTGGTTTATGCGCATAATCGATATAAACAGGAGCATTATTCTCTGTCTTTCCAACCAACTCTAACCGCCCAGGTGCTCCTTGCAAACTTTCCAAAGAACGAAACACCTTATCTGGAGAAACACCTGTTGCAATTGCGAGTCCCGCCGCCATAAGCGCATTGGTCACCTGAAAATCTCCCGCTAAAGGCAAATCAAATGTATAGATATCGTTTTCCACACGACACTCAATACACTGTTTTGAACGTTGATGCTCAACACGATTAATAGTGATAAATTGCCCTTTACGCCCAACTGTTAAAACACGACGGCGTGCTTTCTTGACGGTATCAATAACCTTTTGCGAATAAATATCATCGGCAAAAATCAGAGCAGGAGCATCTTCAGGCAAAAGCGTATCAAACAGCCTCATTTTAGCACATAAGTAATCCTCTACACATGCGTGATAATCCATATGATCACGCCCTAAATTGGTAAAGGCGCCAGCAGTTAAATGGACCCCATCAAGTCGATTTTGATCAATTCCATGCGAAGATGCTTCAAGGGCAGCATGAGTAACACCCTCATGAGCAATTTCAGAAAGAAGACGTTGTAAAATAACTGGATCAGGTGTTGTAAGAGAACCGTAATCATTCCGATGAGGAGAAATGACACCTACCGTTCCTATACTTGCCGCACATAATCCAACGTGAGTCCAAATCTGCCGAATGAAAGAGACAACAGATGTTTTACCACTTGTCCCTGTCACGGCAACGACCGTTTCAGGTTGAGAACCATAAAAACGTGCCGCTGCTATTGCTAAACTATGACGAACATTACCAACACGTAAAAGGGGAACAGATAAATCCTTAAAGACAACATGAGAATCTGTCACAATTGCTCGTGCACCACGTTTTAGTGCATCATTAATATAATGTTTGCCATCAGCTTGATTTCCTTGAATAGCTACAAAAACATAACCTGGCAAAACTTGCCGAGAATCTGCAGTTATTCCTGTTATTTCCATTGAAGAAAGCTTTTCATCTTCAAAACATTCTGCAAAAACTGTTCCAAACAACATGATAACGTACCTTTATCTTAATTCTGTCGTTGCTTAACAAATTTCGAATTGTTCTTTGTGCTCAAAAGAGGCTCGTATTCTTTTTCGAAATCTGGTTTTATTCCCAAAAAACTCGCTGAACGGCGGATGATATTAGCAAGCATTGGCCCTGCATTCATTGCTGCTGTTGCTGAACGCTGCCCCTCTTCAGGTTGAGGCTCATCGATAATAGTTAAAACAACATAAGAAGGATTTTCTATAGGAAAGGCAGAAAGGAAACTATTAAAATTTTTTGTTTTAGAATATTTTCCATTTTCAACTTTTTCAGCTGTTCCTGTTTTACCACCAACACGATAACCTTCTACTTTTGCATTACGTCCAGAACCTATATTGCTATTTAATTTATAAAGATAACGCATATTTTGACTCGTTTTGGCCTGTAAAACTTTTTTCGCATGTTGCAAAGCTTGTTCTTTTGTGCGTTTTAAAAAAGTAGGATCAATCCACCAACCATCATTCATAAGAGCAGCAGCACCTACAGCTGTTTGCAAAGGCGTTGTTGCCATACCATGCCCAAAAGAAATCGTCATAGAATGGATATCCTTCCAATGATGTGGCACGACAGGATGGGCGACCTCAGGCAATTCTATTGTCAATCGATCAAGTAAACCAAGTCGTTTTAAAAAATCACGATGTCCGTCAATTCCTACCGCCAAAGCCTCCTTAGCAGAACCAATATTGGAAGAATAAATAAAAACTTCCCAAACTGTTAAGGGACGATTTTTTCCATGGAAATCACGAATGAAGTAATTTTTACTTGCCTGAATAGGGTTTGAAGCATCAATAACACTATTCAAATGAAAAAGTCCTGAATCAAGTGCCATTGCGGTTGTAAAACTTTTAATAATAGATCCCATTTCAAAAGTCCCAGCTGTCATTCTATTAAAACGATCACTTTTCAGAGCATCAGCAGGATTTCCAGGGTCAAAATCTGGAAGTGATGCCAAAGCCAAAACTTCTCCTGTGTGGATATTTAAAATAACAGCTCCTGCAGCAATCGCTTTATAACGCTTCATGGCCTTAACAAGTTCATCATGCACAATGGCCTGAAGTCGCACATCAATTGAAAGCTGAACTGGGTTTAATGATTCTTCTGTTGCAAGACCAGCAGCACGCAAAGCACTCAAGCCAGCATCATCAATATATTTTTCCATACCAGCTATGCCCTGATTATCAACATTCACCATGCCGAGAATATGCGAAACCATAGATCCACTTGGATAAAAACGACGAATTTCCGTACGAAAACCAATCCCTGGAATACCAAGAGCCATAATCCTTGTCTTTTGCATTGGCGTTAATCCACGCTGAATCCAAGAAAAGCTGGACTTTTTTTTGAGACGTTTATAAGTCTCCTGCCAATTGAGATTGGGCAAAACTGTTGAGAGCAATTCAATGGTTTCATCCACATCAATAATACGTCGCGGTTCAGCAAAAAGCGAATAAGTCTTAATATCCGTTGCCAATAAACGGTTATTACGATCCACAATATCAGGTCGAGCAGTGGGCTGAACAGCCGTTGGCCCTTTTGCTTCTTCAATCTGCCCACCTTCAAGCCCATAAGAAATAAGACAAGCTCCTATAATACTATACAAAGCCAGAAAGCAGAACAAAGAAAAAAGCAAGCGTGGACGACCAGAATACGAGCGATAAACAGGAAAACCATCAAGAGTGAACTGGTTATTATTTAAGCGCCTTTTCTTTTGCGAGAATGGAAAGGATAATTTCATCACCGCACGCCTTTTTGTACAACACTATTCATCTGAGAAGTACGATTATTCGCCAAAATATCTCGCCTTTCCTCCAAAATATTTTGTTTAATCACTTCTTCAATGGGATCATGTACACGCACTGGAATATCTTTAAACTCTACGATTTGGCGAGGCTGTATGATCTCCAAACCAAGCTCTTTTTGATAACGTTTTGCAAGTTTTTGCAGACGTGAAGGCTCTATCATCACAGCCCACTCAGCATGTAATAAACTCACCGTATTTTTCGCTGCAGCAATTTCATGTTCAAGATGGCGGATTTCGCTCATTCGCCTTTGGACATCATATTTTACCTTATAAGTAAGACCTGCCATACAAATCATAATGATCACTAAAATCATATCAAATGTGCGAAAAACTGTCATTTCTTGCCACCCTCAAAACTGGCAATTTCTGCGAAACCAAATAATTTCATATCTGCTGCAAAACTCTCCGCCTGTGTGCGTACACCAATACGCAACTTTGCAGAACGTGAACGAGGATTTTTTTGAAGCTCTTCTTTATTTGCAGTGATCACACCTTTAAACAAAGGAAAAAATGTTGCTGGAACCGTCTCTATTTCAGGAAGATAGCGTGATCTCCCCTTCTCTCCTGAACGAGCAGAAAAAAATCTTTTGACCATACGATCTTCAAGAGAATGAAAACTCACAACACCCAAACGACCTCCTGGTTTCAAAACGCGTTCAGCAGCAAATAAACCACGCGCGAGTTCACCAATTTCATCGTTCACATAAATGCGAAGAGCTTGAAATACACGTGTTGCAGGATGAATGCGCTCTCCATTTTTGTACCCCACCAACGCTTCAATGGCATGAGCAAGGTCACCAGTACGCAAAAAAGGCTGGATAGAGCGACGTTTTTCAATCATTCGTGCAATTCGCCCCGCATAACGTTCTTCTCCTAATATTTTAAAAATACGCGCTAATTCATTACTTTTTAAACGATTGACAACATCACTAGCAGTAAAACCCGTCTGAGCCATTCGCATATCTAATGGACCATCTTTTTGAAAAGAAAAACCTCTCTCAGCTTCATCAAGCTGCATTGAAGAAACACCAATATCCAAAATAACAGCATCCACCTTCTCTTCAACGACGCTCTCCAACTTTGAAAACTCCATCTGCACTAAATGAAGTCGTGGAAAAAATTCATCAACAAGTGATTGTCCCGCAACAATAGCATAAGGATCACGATCAAGAGCAATAACCTGTGCGCCTGCATTTAACAAAGCACGCGTATAACCACCAGCACCAAAGGTGCCATCAATCACTCTTGCCCCAACCAATGGCGCAAGCCCAGCTAAAACTGGCTGTAACAACACTGGAATATGGCGTTCAGCTCTGTGACCTTGTTTTGTCAAAATAATCCGTCTTGATTTATGCTTATTTACAATAAACAGCTCTCACATGGAAACTGATATTAGAATAACCAAAACTTCACCTTTCACAATGAAAGAACATAAAGCCAAAGTTAGTCCAGCACATATCCTAACGCATTATACTTAAAGAAATGTTATGATTTTTTAAAAGGCTTTTTTAAAGTATACACTCTAAAAGCACCCATTGATTGCATAGAATAAGTCTGCGTACAACGCCCATTTTTTACAATAATCAATGAGATAAAACACATTCAGTCAAAAAAGATCAGTCGGCCTATAAGCCGGGTTCTGTATCATAAAGCTTACACTCTATATGGCAACCATTCATCTGGGACGGATGTTACCATCCGCCTCGTGCAACCTACCCGAATGACTCGCTTGGAAACCAGCTGCAAGTTAAGTCTTGCGCGTCATTTCTATTTGGTCTTGCTCCCGGTGGGGTTTACCTTGCCACATTCATTACTGAATGCGCGGTGGGCTCTTACCCCACCCTTTCACCCTTACCTATAAAAATAGGCGGTTTACTTTCTGTGGCACTTTCCCTAGGGTCGCCCCCGCCGGGTGTTACCCGGCACCGTTTTTCCGTGGAGCCCGGACTTTCCTCACCTGTCCCCTTTAAGTATTGGACAAGCGCGGCTGCCCAGCCGACTGACATGGCACTTATAAAACATTTTTCATGACGTGAAAATAGTATCTCCAAGAATTTTTAGAGCAAATGCATCACTTTCAAGATCATTTTTATTTCAATGAAGCCAAATAAGTTTTTACTTTTGAGCAATATTTTGCTGAAATAGCATTCATTTTCTTTGCACCATGACCTGCATTATATTTAAGAATCGTACCACAGGTATTTCCACCACTGAGTTTATATGCCCGTGCCAAATAACGCATCCCATATTCAAGATTAGTCGCAGGATCGTAAAGATCTTGTACAGAACCATTAAAACCCAACCCTCGCGCCGTAGAAGGTTTAATTTGCATTAAGCCTATTTCACCAGCGGCCCCCTTTGTACGTGCCTTATAATTACTTTCAACTCTTACAACAGCATGAGCCAAATTAACAGGAACATTATGCTTATTTGCAAATTTCTGAATAAGGGACTCATAAGGACGCACAGAAATCTTAGGAGCACTATTCACTGAGTTTTCACTTGATCCTGCAACATTGAAGACAGTATGAGCAAAACTGATATCGAATACAAAAAATACAGCAAATGCTGCATTTAAAAAGACTTTCAAA
The DNA here is from genome assembly GCF_028618515.1 of Bartonella sp. ML69XJBT. Taxonomy (GTDB): domain Bacteria; phylum Pseudomonadota; class Alphaproteobacteria; order Rhizobiales; family Rhizobiaceae; genus Bartonella. Next base: position 88,150 of record NZ_JAQITB010000002.1, on the reverse strand, counting down.
AATTGCATTTTCTCTCTCTTTATTAAGACATTCTTAAATCCTAGCCGTAATGACTTTACCGATGTACTTTACAGAAAAAAAAAGCTAAAGAGCGGCTTGAAAATGAAAATATTAAGACAATTTCAAGATATTTTTTATAACAAAAGAAAATCTCTTAAAAAATAATATATACTTCTTTATTTCATAAAATATAAAAACAAAAAGAAACTCTATAAGAGATTTAAACCTAATAAAAATACGATAGAGATTACCCATTTTTCATACATCTATCATACGGCTTACTTGTAGTAAAAAAACAGCATTTAAAATACCGCTGTTCATTCTTATACAGAATTTCTAAAAGCTTTCATTAAAATCAATCGCTCATTACAAAAAGCGACACAGAACAAAAGTCTTTCACCGAACACTTTTGATATTTCAGAATATTTAATGAGAAAGAGAAACCGTTACCCACTTGCTCCATACACAGCTAAACACCCACAGCAGAAAACTTCTGCTAGAAAAGCCAGGGAGCAAAATCGGTCATTCCAATGGGATTTACTTGGATACACACTAAAAAACACTTTTAAGCCTATAATAAAGCTTCGTAATCATTTTCTCTGTTTTTTATCTATAAAAAAACAGGAATCCGAATACCCTCTACATAAAAATTTATAACACCTATCCCTCTCTTTAGGAAACATACCAAACAGTGCAATCCTTCTGGCTGCTTTTCAAAAAACGCAAAAAATGTGAGAAAACTTTATAAAATTAACTGCAAATATACAACTCGTGAAAGACATAGCTAAAAATAAGTATCCACAATGGAAGGATGAGAAATCGCTTTTGATAGAATAACAGCAACAATCCTACCTAATTTCTGAGCCTGCTCACTGTTTTGACCACTTGCAGAAGCAAGAGCAATTATGTCATGGCGCATTTTCTCAATTAATTTCTTTTGCTGCTCCGGCTTCAACTTAGAGAGTTGCATAATAACATCGGGAAAAGATACTGCAAATTTTTCTAGAAGCACTTCCTCTGTAATATTAACTTGGGGAGAAGAAAAAGAGCGATCGGACAAAAACCGATAAGCCGTAACACTCCGAGAAACAAAAAGGCTGGCACCAAAAACGGAAAACACAAAAAAAATAAAAATGATACGATTTCCGCAAGACCTCATTACTCTTACCTAAAGATCATAACACACAAAGCAAAAACAACCCCATCATATCTAGTGGCTTTCAAGAAAAACAATCTCCATCATCGATAAAAAGAATAGTACCTCAGCCACACAATTTGCAATTTCTCCCTCTCAAACACTACATACTGCTATTGCATCCCCCAAAAATCAATACCACTCCCTTAAAGCCTGGCTGAGGATTTCCTCAGCCAGGCAAGACAATCTAGGGGATCCACGCGGGGGGGGGGAGGAGGTTCCCCGATCGTCTTCTCACATCAACCACTAAGTGATCAATGCAATATTCTTGCTATGGAATAAAATGTTTTAAACAACAAGAAATTCTTATCACCTTCTATGCAAAAAAACATAAAAAAAATTATAAATCGTTTAAAAATGGAAAAATTTAGGCAAAAAATATTTAAAATGATCCAATTTGAAGCAATTTTATTTCAAGAAGAATGAAATAAGAATCTACAATCATTATAATTTTCAATATTTTTTTAGAAATTTCTGTGATTATAAAAAACTTTAAAGTGTAAGCAGATTTTTCTGCATTTTACCTATGGCACAGACAAAACCTATAAAAGCAACAAATACTCGCTGAACAGTCTTTACCAAAACTCAAAATACAAGCCTTTTAGCCCTTTAAAAATGGTACAAAAAATGCCCCCCAACATCATTTACACCGAATCACTCACTATTGCTACCTAGAGTGATTAAAAGTTATTTTACAATCAAAAAAAATCCAACGCATTATCATAAAAGACTATGATTCATAGAGATGTTTTTTCTCCACATACTACTTTGTAGTTACTCTCTTGCAACATGATGCAATAGTCACTCTATAGTTGAAAATTGCTGTATTCTGTTCTTTATAAAGAGGATGAGCCAATAATTTTTTGCTGTTCACGTTTTGTATAAAATCAGACCTCTCACAAAACCTTACCTGATTATACTGCTCACTCACCTACTTGCTTAAAGAGAGAGATTTCACTTCGCTTTTAAGTCCATTTTCTAGCCCTGTTTATGAAAAATACAAGACGAGACCCATTAAGACCTGCATCTGTCCAGTGAATGAAGCGACAAAGCAGAAATATTATTACACTTACCATCCCTCAACATTGAATTAGCTCTTGCATTAAAATAACACTTCAAAAAGCATATCTTACCTCTTTCTTTAACAGTCGCACTCATACATTGCCCGCTTATGGGAACTCAATAAGCTTTCTTTGACCTATGTATCAAAAGGCTTGAAACGAGAAAATATCCCTATATTCACAATTTTCATTCAAATTATAAAACAATGAATGATCACTCATAAATTCAATATATTATCAATCACGTACTGTATCAACACACATTAAATGCTTCCAGAAAAAGCCATCTCTGTAAGAATATCTTGAGTTATCCCCCATACTACCTCTTAAAACACCAGTAAATCGCGTGCAAAAAACAATACCCCTTTAAAAACTCACCAAAGCCTCACCTTTCCTGCTTTTAATTAAAAAACAGAGAATAAAGCACGTTAACCAAAGATGATTTATGCAAAATCTACTTTTTTATCTTTGATATCATCTATGAGTAAACGTGGATCACGGGCAAGCCAAATTGTAGGCATAAACCCCTTATTATTTTCATTTTGCATAGGAGCAAGACAAAGCGTTTGTTCTAGAATAAGTCCAGCATTTTCAAGCCATTGTTCTATTTGTGCATCTGAAAATCCACGGTATATATGGGCGTGGCAAACATGTGAAGAAGCAACTTTTTGCCCAACAAAATCTACAATCAACAAACGCCCATGAGGGCGCAAAACACGCGCCACCTCATGAAGAGCCATCTCAGGGTTGTCAAGAAAATGAAGAACCCAATGAAGAAAGACCACATCAAAAATTTTCTCCCCAACAGAAAGATGCAAAACATTGCTTTCAAGCTCCACTTCAACACTATGCCTATAAAGATCTGAAAATAATTTTGAGACAGCATCTGTCTCCATACCAAGAGTGAGCATAGTCTCAAACGGTTCATCGCCAATAATTTCAAGTAAAGCACTTTCCACAACCTGATCGGCAATATAGGATAACCGTAAAGCCTTCCACTCTGCTTTTTTTCGTAAAAAATGCTCTTTCCCCACTCTTTGGCGCTGTTTTCTTACCTCCACTAAACGTTCTAAATCACGCACTAACATTACGTCATGCTTTGGCAATGCTGAAATAACAGCCATCACAATGTCTTTGCTTAAACAATTATAACAAAACTTAAAATAATTCTCTCCCCCCTTCTGATAGCATGTCACCAACCACGCCTTACGTAATAAATGGAGATGCCGTAAGACATGCGATTGCGGCTGTGCCAAGATAAAAGTAAGATCAGAAATTGTTAAATCTTCTTGACACAACAGCGCTAAAATACGCAAACGACTTACTTCTGCCATCGTTTTCAGCAACTCAATCATTGCATCTAAACTTACTGTCTTGTTCATCAATATTCCTTAACTCAGATAAACATTTATTCTAACGAATAGAAAATCAAGCAGAAGGCATAAGGTTGCATAAGACTGTGTGGATTGTTGTTATAATAATATGAAAAATGAACAGTTCCTCCCAGCGCTATTTCCTCAAGATAATAGTGACACACCTTATAGAGCAATCACAAAACTCTTTGTAAAAACTTATAATCCTCCACGATAATGTAACGAATAAGAGAGATTTATATGTATTATTATGTATTATCAGTATCTCAAACATAATAAAATATTCTGTAAAGAATATAATAAGAATTCTAAGCTTTCTTTGTTATCTCAGAAGTGAAAAACAAAATTTACCCTATGGTATACTGTTTTAAACGCAAAGAAAATACCAGCAACCACCATCATTTTCTCAAATCAAGCTTAAACAAGATAAAAAATTTTAGCGCGTAAGAGGCTTATAATTAACACGCTTAACATTGAGGGACTCTGCACCAAAACGGCGAATCTTATCAGCCTCATATTCGGCAAAATTACCTTCGAACCATTCCACATGGCCTTCACCTTCAAAAGCCAAAATATGCGTTGCCAATCGATCAAGAAACATACGATCATGCGATATGATAACCGCACAACCAGCAAAATTTTCCAATGCATCTTCCAATGCAGCTAATGTTTCAGTGTCAAGATCATTTGTTGGTTCATCAAGGAGAAGAACATTGCCTCCCTCTTTTAAAAGCTTAGCCAAATGAACGCGATTACGCTGCCCCCCTGATAAATTTGCCACCTTTTGCTGTTGATCTGCTCCCTTAAAATTAAACGCACCGCAATAAGCGCGACTATTCATTTCATATTTGCCTAATTTAATAATATCATTTCCACCAGAAATTTCTTCCCAAACAGTTTTATCACCTGCCAATGCATCACGACTCTGATCAACATAACTCATGTGAGCTGTTTCCCCAATACGTATTTGACCTGAATCTGGCTGTTCTTGGCCCGTCAGCATTTTAAACAGAGTAGATTTTCCCATCCCATTAGCCCCAATGACTCCAACAATCCCTCCAGCAGGAAGCTTAAAAGAGAGGTCATCAATTAACACACGCTCACCATATGCTTTAGAAAGATGATCAACTTCAATGACAACCTGCCCCAATCTCTCTCCAATAGGAATAATAATTTGTGCCTCTCCAGGACGGCGCTCCCGTGCTGCCTGCACCAATTCATCATAGGCTTTAATCCGAGCCTTTGATTTTGCTTGGCGCCCTTTTGGACTAGAAGCTATCCACTCTTGCTCACGTGACAATGCACGCTGACGCGCAGCCTCTTCACGACCTTCCTGAGCCAAACGTTTGGCTTTTGCCGCCAAATAAGCAGAATAATTCCCCTCATAAGGAATACCTTTACCGCGATCTACTTCTAAAATCCAACCTGTGACATTGTCGAGAAAATAACGATCATGGGTTACCAAAAGTACCGCGCCAGGATATTCACGCAGATGTCTTTCAAGCCAAGCTGTCGTTTCTGCATCCAAATGGTTTGTCGGCTCATCCAAAAGCAATAAATCAGGTTTTGACAAAAGCAATTTACATAGAGCAACGCGCCGTTTCTCACCTCCTGACAGCTTTATCACACTCTCATTGGCAGGCGGACAACCAAGAGCAGCCATAGCCATTTCTACTTGACTTTCTAAATCCCAAAGATTTTGACTATCAATAATATCTTGCAGCTGAGCGCTCTCATCAGCCGTTTCTTCACTATAATTCATCATCAATTCATTATAACGCTCAACAATTGCCTGCTTATCTGCAACACCTTCCATCACATTGCCACGCACATCCTTGCTCGTATCAAGAATAGGTTCTTGCGGCAAATAGCCACAACGTGCCCCTTCAGCAAGCCATGCTTCCCCCGTATATTCCTTATCGAGCCCAGCCATAATACGTAAAATTGTTGATTTACCTGCACCATTGGGTCCTAAAATACCAATCTTTGCATCTGGATAAAAAGACAAATGAATATTTTCTAAAATTTTTTTATTGCCATAAGCCTTATTAAGCCCAGCCATGTGATAGATAAATTGACGTGCCATAAATTTCTCTTTGATATTTTCGGTATTAAAAATCAGAACCTTGAAAAAAGTGCTTTCACTTTTTTCAACTACGCAGTAAAGAGTGCTTTCCTTGTATCAAAAGCCTCTCACTCTATATTGATACATTTTTTCTCATCTCACAAGCCCTACTACGGTTCTGCATGCAAAAAAACATCTCATCAAAAAATAGAGAACAGCTGTTTTTAGCTGTACCTGAAACATGCTATCAAACATCACCTCTTTTTTCTATACCCGATACAACATTGTGTTTTTATCGTATTAAGCCGTCTTACCAATGTAATATGGTGCCCCATAAAAAGCTCATTCTCTATGCCCCTTCTTTTTTTGCCTTATGGGCTTTACACTATGCAGTAAAAAAGCCCGCTCTTTTTTCATTAATTTTGTGTTACGGAAAACAATGGACTTCACCTCTTTCTTTGATGGGACTTAAGCTGCGTTTACAAAACGATCGCCGTCTTATGGGATCTGACGTCCCAAGCCTTATGGTCATGAAAGCTTTGCACCAACATGTAGCAAGAAGTGACTATAGTGCACTCCCCATTGGAAGATGGTTACAGTTCGTAAAAAACTATAAAGCGAACTGTAAAAACTTATCCATCCCTCTTTTTTGGCTTGATAATTATAAAGGTAATACCAATATCCGCCAAATTATCTCAAAACTTCAAAATAAAATATAACTTTTTAAAAGTACCACATAAAGTAAATCTCCCACAGGAATATGTCTATGAAAAAAAAAGCCTTAATCGTCATTGATGTTCAAAACGACTTTCTACCAGGTGGAGCACTTGCAGTACCACAAGGCGATATCATTATACCGGCTGTCAATAATCTCATAGACCACTTTGATCATGTCATTTTAACCCAAGACTGGCATCCTCAAAACCATTGTAGTTTTGCATCTTCCTACCCTGATAAAAAGCCCTATGATACCGTTGATCTTGACTATGGCTCTCAAATACTTTGGCCCGATCATTGTGTACAAGGAACCAAAGGAGCAGACTTTCATACATCTCTTAAAGTTGAAAAGGCGCAACTTATCCTTCGAAAAGGCTATAACCCAAAAATTGATAGCTATTCCGCCTTTTTTGAAAATGACCAGAAAACACCAACAGGCTTACAAGTTTATCTCAAAGAACACGGCTTCACAAAACTTGCTATGTGTGGTTTGGCAACAGATTTTTGTGTAGGACTTTCTGCACTTCACGCCATACAATGTGGCTTTAAAGTCAGCGTTTCATTAAATGCCTGCGCTGGCATTGATGTAAATGGTTCTCTCAATACAATGCTTAAACTTATGAACGAATCCGGTATAGAACTCTTAATGGCTTCCTAAAATCCCTTCTTCTTTTACCATTGCCATGTATAAAAAAATTTTAATTTACTTAGGTTAAAGATGCTTATTGAGATGATGACGCTTAAAACGAAGAGACGAATAAAATGCCATTCCAATAATACAAACTCCCACTAGTCCTGTTAACACTTCAGGAACAGATATAGTTGTTTGCAGATACATAATAACTGCGAGCACCAAAATGGCATAAAAAGCACCATGCTCTAAATAACGATAATGCAACAATATTCCAGATTCAACTAACATAATCGTCATAGAACGAACATAGAACGCCCCTATACCAAGACCAATTGCAATAATAAAAAGATTGTGTGAAAAAGCAAAAGCACCAACCACCCCATCGAAAGAAAAACTAGCATCTAGAATTTCGAGATAAAGAAAGGCGCCTGCTCCTCCTTTTGTAACAGTACTAAGAGTCGTTTTAGGAGCATCCAAAAGTGAACTCACTGCTTCGATTCCTATAAAAGTCAAAAGTCCATAAAGCGCAGCAAGTAAGAAAGTTATTTTATCTTCTGTGACAATCTGTGTGGAAAAGAATAATATCAAAGCCAAAACAATTGCAACATCAATACCAACAAGCGCCCCCAATTTTTGAGCAGGTTTCTCTATAAAAGAAAACCAATGGACCTCTTTTTGCGAATCAAAAAAATATTTCAAACCGACCATCATGAGGAAAGTTCCTCCAAAAGCCGCAATCCCCATATGTGCATCTGTTAAAATTGCAGCATATTGATGTGGTTCCCATATTGCTAATTTTACTGCCGCAATTGGATTAATCCTAACAGCAACAGCAACCACGAGTAATGGAAAAACAACCCGCATCCCAAATACAGCCACTAAAATGCCCCATAGCAAAAAACGACGACGCCATACAAAATCCATTTTTCCAAGAACACGGGCATTGATAATAGAATTATCAAAAGATAAGGAAATTTCTAAAATTCCTAGCACACAGCAAATAAAAAAATATCTAAGAAAGCCGGTAATACTCCCTGTTTCCAACCAACCAATAATGCCTCCTAGAAAAACCCCAACAACTGTAAAAAAGAAAGCCCATCTAAAATAACCTAATAAGGTCATGATCATACCTCAAAATTTATTTTTCATTTATCTGTAGAGTGCACATCGAAAAATGGCATCTGTTCATAGAAAAATAACGACAACCTACACGGCGTGCTTATATGGAAATGCCCTTTAGAAAAAACAAGAGAAAGATTAAGTGATTCTCTCATTTTATTAAAAAAATGAGTATCTACCTTAAATTAAGGTACAAACTAATCAGTTTAAAATGACTTTCTATCCACTAAAATTAAAAAAATAAAGGAAAATAAAGCTATAAATATTGACATTACATCATGAGATATTAATACATAGTGTGGCTTTATTCATCACAAGTCTATACCATGATGATTTACTGAGGGAGATAATTCGTGGCACGTCCTGAAACTGAATCAAAAACTATCTTTGGCAAACGTTTACGTTATGTACGTCTCGCTTTAGGAGATCCATCACGTGAAACCTTGGCTAAAAATTTTAGCATGACAAAAAACTCTATCGCTTTTTATGAACGTGGCGAAAGAGAACCCAATCTTAGTGTTTTACAAACATACCGTACGTTATACGGTGTCAATATTAACTGGCTTTTAACCGGACAGGGGAAAATGTTTGATACCGAATATACTAAAGGTGACTTTGACTGGAACTATTTTATAAAAAAAATCGAAGGACTCGAGGAAATTCTTGCCAGTAGTGATCGTAGTGAAAAACCAAATCAGGAAAAAATCGATAGTTCTTACGAGAAATTGCAGCAATATTTGTCAAAGCAGGGCTTATCGAATAGTCTTAACCCAAAAGCTGCAACCTCTCTGATTGATATGAAAGCAAAAATGGCTAATTCCTATACCCTTAGCTTGTTCATTGATTTACTCATTCGAAGCGTATCTCAAAAAGAAATCACAGCTAATCAGTAAATATCCTGATCACAAAGGATATAAAAAATGTAAACCTTTAATCAGCACGGAAAAAAGCATTTTTCCATGCTGATAGAGTTTGATATCTGTAAAAATTTTGCTTCAATAGTAGAAATACGGGATAATTTTGCCAAATGATAATGAAGGGAAGTTTCTGCTATAAATAGTATAAAATACCCGTTTTCTTCTTATTGACAATAAGTACTTTCTTGTTACAAAGATATAACCCTCATAGAAATTATTGCTTAAGAGCAAAAAAATAAGGGGAATATATTGACGACTTATTATAGAGACATACTTTAATATCTATAGTCAGAGTGTTTGAATATTTATCCTGCAAATTATTGGCTATTTTATGAGGTGAGAAGCATGTATTTTGAGGTGTTTCAAGGAGTTCACAATCAGTGGTATTGGCGTTTAATCTCAGGAGACGAGCAAAAAATCGCTTTTTCTAGTAAAGGTTATCCAACAAAACAAGATATCCTAATGAATATTGAGCAGATAAAAGAGATTACGCATAAAGCTCTCATTAGAGAGCTACAATTTTAATATTATTGATCCTGAAGACAGAATTTTTACTTTGTTATGTGCCTCCCTACATCATAATTTCATATTGATTTATATCAAAACTATTCACTTGCACATCACAAGCGGGGATGGCGCGTGGGTAAAAAATTGTACAAGAAAGAACTAAAATGCCTCTTATGAAAGCTCTTTAACCTAAGAACTGTACAACTCTTAGAGCTAGTAAAGAGTATGAGGGTGGTGACTTACTCCTTCATAAGACATCTCGCCTCCCCCATTGTTTTTAGCAATGGTTCGTCACAAAAAACGTTAGCTCTTCAAGATAGTTCCGAAATTATATATTGTATTGTTATAACAACTTCACAGACCTATAAATCAGTGTATCATCATAAACTTTTACATCACCGCCCCAAATTATCTTTCCATATACTTGAGTATTTTTATAAACCACAGCATGAAAGTAAATTTGAACATTCAAAAATATAATTTCATCACCAACTCAACATTCGCTTTCATGACGGAGTTTTACCTTTTCCGTTATCCCTAAACTTTTTCATAACTTTCTTAACACTCTAAAAATCTTGTCATGCAAAAGCTCCAATATACAATGTGCATAATTACTTTTTCACATCATCTCCAGATTGAAGCGCTTCCTTATATTGCTTTATAATCTCCTCGTACTGCTTAACTTGTTTTTTTAGTTTTTCAATTGCTTGATCGCGTCTTTTAATCACCATATTTTGCTCTCTAATTGCCCTATCTCGCTCTTCAGTCATCTTCATAGAATCTCTTAAGAACTCATGGTTTATCTTTCGTACCTGTTCTTTAAAAGCTTTAACCTGATCGCGATAATAAAGAGCAAACCGAAATACGAATCCACTAAAAAACAAAACAACAATCACCATTCCTAATAAAATTTCATTTACACTCATTTGGATTTCCTTTAATTGCCATTAAATTGACCATCTCGACCAATTCTTTGTTTCGCCCTCCATCAAAAAAAGAATGCAAAAGACCGCCTGCCAAGTGTAATAAATCACGCTCGGTTTCCTTATTCACTTCCATCAAAACACGCTAAAAAATGATACAGGGCAGCCTCATAAAGCTACCTAAATCCATCCCCTTATACCAATTACTTGCATCATATTGATTGAGACAAAATGCAAAACCACAAATGATTTCAAATAATGCAAGCAGCCCAATACGTTCAGCAAATGCCTCCCTGGTATCGTTTTTATTTACCTTTTTTATATTATGGAGAATGCAACTCCCTATCCAAATCTCTTTTTCATTGCAAAAATCTGCACAATGATAAACTTCAAGATAACCGTAAACTCTTTCTTTCTCATGAACCTTTATATAAGAGCAAACGAAAACATTGATATAAATTTTAGAATTTTTGAGAATCTCTACACAGTTATAAACAAGATCATAGCCGTTAACACGTGCATTGCTACTCACCTTCAAATTACAATAAATCTTTATCTTATTGCAAATATACAGCCTACTGTTGCCTGTTCCACGACCATATATTTGTGCATTACTACACACATGAAGAATGGTGAATACAGGTAACATGCAATATATCTGCGTGCTATCATAAACACAAATGTCCCTGCTAAAAGGAACATCATCACAAACTATGGGATCAGCCAAAACACACCCATTTTCGATAAAACCTCCACCATTAATATGACACTTTCCCCAATAAACATCTTCATAACTGAAAGTACCTTCATCTCTATAAAATTATCAAGATTACTTTTTTTGATGTTTTTAAACTCTCTTAACGCCCACATGCGATATACCATCTCTGACAGTAACTGAATCTCTTAAAACAAAAGAAAAACAAGTATTCTGCTCCCATGAGTTTGTACTTTCTACAGCCATGATCTTTTTTCTCCAGAGCACAGAAATCCACTCTATCCACACACCAAATGCAGAAATTTCTTATAAATGCCAATGTTAGGGGATATCTTGATTTATAATGACGCTGCGTATACTATCAGTAATATTTCATGAACACACCAAGTGTATTTCCATTTATGGTCATACGCACCCACCCTGTCACAATCGTGAAACTAAGCAACCATTTTTTATTGATTCGAATCTGAAAGTGTATGGGGACATTTTGTTATTAGTTAAAAACAACTCTGTATCCTTCATAAGCGAAAAGCTACGCATGGGTATTTTCACGCTCCTTATCTCATATATTCTGGATTCGCAGTGTAATATTAACGCTATAGCGTAAATGTGTAAAGGTCTAAAAATGAAAAAGACTGAAAAAGATTGGTTCCAACGCTTAATTGAATTAATAGAAAGTGACGGACGCACAATGATTCAAATAAGTAAAGCAGCAGGCTGTGGACAAAACTATGTACAACAGATGATAAAGGGAGGAAAAAGACCCTCTGTAGATAAGCTCATGGCTATTCTTAACACACTTGGAAATGCTAGCGCCATATATGTAATAACTGGTTTTAACATCTCCGATGAAGATTTAAAACTTATCGCTTTGATTTCCTCTGGAGATAAAAAGAAGATTGAAGCTTTAAGTATTCTGTTAACTGAGCAGAATTTGTAGAACTTTCTACTATTTTCAATATCTTTTGCTTTTGAGTCGTAGACAAAGCCTCCCATTTCACGATAATATCAGATAAAGCTGCCTCAAATTTTTCGTCATTCTTCATAGTTATACTCCAGGTAGTCAAACTATATAACGCTAAAACGTTTGCACATATCCCATACCTTAGAAAAAATATTTGCAATAAGCAGTATGGAAGCAGTTGTATACAAACTGGTTTTATAAAATTAGATGGAATTCTGTTGGTTATGTACCATAGTGAAACAGAAAACATCGCACGATCCAGATCCTTTTGTGAAAAAACTGGCATTATCACTTTTATCAACAACGTTAAGAATGTTATGCAAATCCAACGATTCGCACCAATAACTGATGAATGTGAAGATATCTCTGAAAACGCTACTGCTCTCTATGTGAAAGAATACAAAAAAGCTTATTTTAAAAGAAGAATATATCACAGTTTTATTCTACACAGCACTATCTATGTTTTTCAAACGATATCGCATATGCAAAAATAGAGCAATGCAATACGTACAGTTCTTATGAACAGCAGTGCTGCCTACAACCCTATGGCATACCTTGCGTAAAAGGTTATTGCACCTCTGAAGTCCACTAAAAATATTGACATAGAGATCTATCATGAACAAAAATGGCAATACTGAAAAAGAGACAATGGGTCAAGCCCTAATGATAGCTGCTATACATTGCACAAGCATTTACCAAAAGAAGAATGAATTCTCAGCTTGAAAAAAGAAAACGATAACAAATATTATTAATCACTGAACATATGCTATAACATAACCATCTGAAAATTCTGTTCTTTTGCATAGAATTAAATCGTAATGATGCAGTTTTGAATAATCAGAAAGACACCATAGATAATGTCGTTTATTGAAAAGCAGAAGAGAAAAGCGGCAATAAAAACGTATCAAGGACAATTCCCCTGTGCCTCATGAAGAATGTAATGTAGCAGAAAATTTAAAGATATATATTAATTAGCGTAGATGCAATAATGGCGTCAAATAAAAGGCTTTTTGGTTAGACTAAAAAGAGCATAGCACCACTCTAGAGCAAAACTGTAAAAAGAAAATCACTTACAAGAAAACAATTAAAGATGAAAAAACAGAACCGACAGAAAAATAAACCAGCAGAACAGTGAGACAGAAAATCAAAGACTTCTATAGAACCTATTCTTTTTATGAATGGTGGGCCCGGAGGGACTCGAACCCCCAACCAAGCGGTTATGAGCCGCTGGCTCTAACCAATTGAGCTACAGGCCCCACATAGGTTGCTCTTCTCTAAACTAAAATGCCCTATGACACAAGAGCCTACCTAAATTATAACCCATCTTTTTCTCTTTTCTCTTGGTTTTTTTTCCAATGCTCTAATTTCTTTACAAGAACTCTCAGAAATGAGAAAGTAGTAAATGATAAATATAAAGGAATAGATATGACAAAAACAGTTTTCCATTCATTGCATCACTATAGAATCAAAATAGCGATGATGGCACTCACACTGCTCATCAGTTCACTCCCTCTCCATGCTGAAGAAAGCAAAATGAAAAACGCAACAATTACAGTGACGGCAACAGGCGAAAGCCAAGCAGCACCGGATATGGCAATTATCAGTTTAGCCGTTGTTACAGATGACAAAACTGCTCAACAAGCGCTAGCCGCCAATAATAAGTCTATGAATGATATTGTAAACGCTTTCAAAAACAATGGTATCCAAGCAAATGATTTACAAACATCAGGCTTATCAATTTATCAATATACCCCCGACAAACATCACGAAAAACAGCACACTGGAAAACTGTATCATGTTTCAAATTCTTTAACAGTGCGTATTCGAGATCTCGCCAATGCTGGTAAAATATTTGATCAAGCAATGGCGCTTGGTGTTAATTCGGTTAATGGCATTACCTTTACCAACGCCGATCCAAAACCATTTTATCAAGAAGCACGTAAAAAAGCTATTGCTGAGGCCATTGAAAAAGCAAAAACGATAGCACAAGCAGCAGACGTAAAATTAGGAAAGATCATTGAAATCAATGAAAATAACGATCCCTATTATCCAAAGCCACGCCTTATGAGCCGAGCAGCGGATACAAGTTATACAGACACAAATTTTTCAGGGGGTGAATTGGGCTATAACGTCAGTATTACCGTGGTATTTTCTATAAACTAAGTTATGTAATATCATCAATTATTGCGTGCAATCATTAATCACTGGCCTTCACAAAGAAGACCAGTGATGTGCTCAAGGTAAGCTTCTTCAGACGATAATTCATCCTCGTAAACTTCTATCTGCCCACGTGCAGAAAATTGTGTTTGATGTACCGTCTGACAATCTCCTGACACGAGCGGATGCCACCATTGAAGATCTTTTCCCTCATTAATCAACCGATAAGCACAACTTTCTGGTAGCCAACGAGCTGTTTTAACCGTCGCAACATCCAACGCTATACAATTTGGAACAATTGATTGACGATGAACATAATTCTGACACCGACAAGTTTCTCTATCTAAAAGACGACAAGCCACACTAGTTGCATAAATATCACCCGTATCATCATCTTCTACTTTATGCAAACAACAACATCCACACCCATCACAAAGACTTTCCCATTCAAGAAGTGAAATTTCTTCTAATTTTTTGACTTTCCAAAAGGGATTTTCTTTACTCATAAATCAACCATATCTTTTTAGAAAAAACGATTAAAAAGCAAAAAATAAATTTGCGACACTGCCTTACGACAAACTTTTTAAACAAATTCAATCAAAGATACACACTATTTTGAATAAAGATTTCACATACAGAAAAATAATGCATTAAAATATCTCTCATAAACAAACACAGAACACAATCAAAACATGCAAATGAAAATATTTTACAATCAAAAGTAAGCAGTCTGAATGAAATCTTTAAACTCCCACACATTCACATAAATCGCTTATCTGAATGCTTTTGCAGTATAAGAGCATCTTACTCAATAAAAAAGTTGATACCTTCCAACATCAGTGATGTTTTAGTATCATGTTTCTGAATCAATTGACCACTACATGCAGAATAATATTCTTTAGATATCATTCATTGTTTTAAGAAATCACTCTACAAATTACACACATTCTTTGCTGATTTTATAAACAATCGTCCAAAGATCAAAAACATACAAAACACTAGATACCGCAAATTCTGCATGCAGCACCCTGCCTCCTCTCAAAAAAGTGCTTCAAGAACAATATGATACACTTTTTACTCACATGCCTCAAGAAAGAAAACATTTTTGAAAATACACAAGTTCCTTTGTTCAAGAATCGAGGAAGCTACGCAATTTGCGTGAACGGCTAGGATGTTTCAATTTGCGAAGCGCCTTTGCTTCAATTTGACGAATACGCTCCCGGGTTACTGAAAATTGTTGACCAACTTCTTCCAATGTATGATCAGTATTCATACCGATACCAAAACGCATCCGCAGCACACGTTCTTCACGTGGCGTGAGGGAAGCAAGGACGCGCGTTGTCGTATCTCGCAAATTAGCCTGAATAGCTGCATCAATGGGCAATAATGCATTCCTATCCTCAATAAAATCACCCAAATGGGAATCATCTTCATCACCAACAGGGGTTTCAAGGGAAATAGGCTCTTTTGCAATTTTAAGAACTTTTCGCACCTTTTCTAATGGCATAGAAAGCTTGCTAGACAATTCTTCTGGTGTAGGCTCTCGACCAATTTCATGCAAAATCTGGCGCGATGTACGTACAATTTTGTTAATGGTTTCAATCATATGAACAGGAATACGGATAGTGCGTGCCTGATCAGCAATTGAGCGGGTAATTGCTTGACGAATCCACCATGTTGCATAAGTTGAAAACTTATAGCCCCGCCGATATTCAAATTTATCGACGGCTTTCATCAAACCGATATTGCCTTCTTGAATAAGATCAAGAAACTGCAGACCACGATTAGTATATTTTTTTGCAATTGAAATCACTAAGCGCAAATTAGCTTCCACCATTTCTTTTTTAGCAATAGTTGATTCGCGTTCACCTTTTTGCACCTGTGTAACAATCCGACGAAATTCGCTAATGGAAATAGCCGTTTCTTGGGCAAGATTCTGTATTTCGCTACGCAACCTTTGAATTTCTTTTGCTTCACGCATAGAAAATTCTTGCCACCCTATTCCTGGCAAAGTCGCAATATAATTGGTCCAATCAGCATCCAGTTCACGGCCTTGATATTCTTTTAAAAAATTCTCATGGCCAATGCCATAACTGTTAGCAATTCGTTTCAACTTCCCTTCATTATGAATCAATCTTTTATTGATATCATAAAGTTGCTCAACCAAAGATTCGATACGATTTTGATTCAAAGAGAGAGATTTTACTGCTTGAATCAACTCGCTCTTTAATTGAATGTATTTTTTCTTCTGAGAAGGTGAAAGAGCACCTTCTTTACGCTCCGCTAAACTGCTCTCAACATGCTGATCTTGTAATTTTCGCAATTTTACATAGGTCTGAGCGATAAAGTCCAATGTTTCCATAACTTGAGGACAAAGTTCATTCTCCATTGCTGCAAGCGATAAATTAACATCATCCTCTTCTTCCTCATCATCCTCAACGCCTCTATCACCGGCAATACCCTCGATATTACGCACACCAGCAGATGTCTTGTCCTCTTTTATCTTATCAACTTCACTTCGTTCAACAAAAGGGGCCAGCTTAGCTTCTGGTCCCGCATAAGTTGTTTCAAGATCAATAATTTCACGAAGAAGAATACGCTGCTCTTTTAATTCTTCACGCCAGATAATAAGGGCCTGGAAAGTTAAAGGACTCTCACAAAGTCCTGCAATCATTGTCTCACGTCCTGCTTCAATACGCTTAGCAATAGCAATTTCGCCTTCCCGCGAAAGCAGCTCTACAGCTCCCATCTCCCGCAGATACATGCGTACTGGATCATCAGTACGATCTGTCACCTCACGCTTATTCGTTGTCGTTGCAATTGCGTGACTAGAGGCCTCTACTAAATCGCCTCCTTCCACCGTTACTTCTTCATCATAATGTCTAGAATCGACTTCATCTTCATCGTCCACAACATTAATCCCCATCTCGGAGAACATCGCCAAGATATCTTCAATTTGTTCAGATGTAACCTCATCAGAAGGAAGAACTGCATTCAGTTCATCCATCGTCACATAACCATTCTTTTTGGCAAGTTTAACCATTTTCTTGATGGCATCATCAGAAAAATCAAGAAGAGGACTATCCAAACTTGCTTGGCTTGATACTTCTACATTATCTTTCTGTTTAACCTTTGTTGCCATACCATAACTCCACTTGATCACTCCACAGCTTCCATGTGACCAACTTTTTGCGTTCTCATTTAAGCGTACGAACAGTTTCCTATAATATACCCCCTCTTAGAAAAGATTACCATTTGAAAGACTACATATCGTATACACCTTGTCATTCACACAAAAACGCGGGAAAACTCTAGAAGTTTCCCCGACACCTCTCAGCCTTTCTGAGATAATCTCTGTACCCTATAGTAAGAACCAATTTCCCGCTTTTCCTAAAATTCAGTCGTCATTCTTTATAAAAATGTCGCTTTATATAACTTCTTCATACTAAGCCTTAGGTGACTGATTCGCATCAAAAAAGCGAATCATTTTATTGTATCTTGCTTATTCCCGTCTATTTTTCCATCCAACCAACTTCCAAATCCTTCAATTAACGCTTCTGTCGCTTGCATTTGCTCTAACTCACTTTTTATTTCACGAAGCAAATCAAAAACCTCACTGTTAGGACTTTCTACCAGTTGCTCTTCAATATCTTGTAGTCTCTTATGTAGGTGGTATTCTTGAAGATGCAAGTAGACAGCCTGTTTTAATATAGCACGAGCATCTTCAATGGGCACCCCCATAAAGACCGTACGCATACCGATATTTTGCACAAGATGTTTCATACGTTCCAAGAGCGCTTTGTGTCCTCTTTCTTCTAAGAGTGCAACCATTGTCTCCTTATCATGAAGCTGTTGATTGCCGAGAATTTCTAACATAGACTGATGAAAACATACCAATTGAGTATTTTGTAATTCTAACTCAGCCAAAACTTCAAAATTTTCATACCACAACTCAGGATAGTAAGCTAAAAGCAATAAAATAACGGCCTCACGCAGAGGAATAGATTCCGAAGAGTGGCGCACAATACCGGAATTTGCTAAAATAGAAAAAGATTGATCTTTAAATATTCTGTTTTGGGAAGACTGATGATACTGTCCTGTAGATTTTTTTTTCGAAAAAAAAGGACGAAAAAAATCAAAAAGCCGTTTTTTTATATCCTGTAAATAATAGCGACGTATATCTTCATCCTTAATGGTAAAAATTTGCTGTTTCAGTTGTTTTTCTAGCGCAGCTCGTGCCTCTGGAGTTTCAAAGTTTTTTCCGTAAGTAGAACGCCACCACAAAAGCTCAATCAATGGAATTGCTTTTTGTAAAAAAGAAGAAAAAAGTTGTGCACCACCAGCAGAAATAATTTCATCAGGATCTTTACCTTGTGGCAATAAAACAAAGCGTACCGACACCCCCGCCTTCAAAAGAGGCAACACGCGATCAGCAACACGAAAAGCCGCTTTTAAACCAGCATCATCGCCATCAAAACACAAGATAGGATCAGCTGCCATCTGCCATAAAAGCCCAATTTGCGCTTCTGTTAATGCTGTCCCCAAAGGTGCTACAACTCCCTCAAAACCAGCTTTAGTCAGTGCAATAACATCCATATAACCTTCAACCACAAGAATTGAACGGACTTTTTCATCACCAACAAAGCGGCTATTTTTACGAGCAGAGGCTGCATTGTAAAGCATGTTTCCTTTATGAAACAGTACTGTTTCAGGGCTATTAAGATATTTCGCCGGCGTATCTTTTTCTAATGCACGCCCTCCAAAAGCCACCACACGTCCGCGTAAATCCTCAATAGGAAACATAATACGATTTCTAAATCGATCATAAGAAGCCGTATTATCCTCAGCCAATTTGAGAAGTCCACAATCTTCCATTTGTTTGATAGAAATACCCCGCGCGCTTAAAGCTTCTTTTAAAGCTGTACGCCTTATCGGAGCAAAACCAATTCGAAAACGCTCTGCAAGTTTTAGCGTTACACCACGCGCATCAAGATAACGACGCGCCTGCACACCTTCTTTATCATGTAAACTCTGTTGAAAAAAATCCGTAGCTATTCTCATAACATCATAAAGGTCTGCTTTTTCCATATGATGTTTGTGACTTTGTGGATCAAAAACAGGGAGTTTTACCCCTGCAAAATCAGCCAAACGCTCTACACTTTCTGAAAAATGCAATCCATCAAGTTCACAAAGAAAAGTAAAAATATCGCCACTGACACCACAGCCAAAACAATAATAGCGTCCTTTACGATCATCACAATGAAAACTGGGAGTCTTTTCACCATGAAATGGGCAGCAACACCAAAAATCCCCTCGCGAAGGCTTGCTTTTTTGGGGATCAAACACCACCCTTTGTCCAATAACTGTTGAAATTGGTAATCTTGTGCGGAGCTCATCAAGGAAATCGGACGTAAATCGCATTATCTCTCACAGAGTTTTAAATTTCTTTTTTGCATATTTAACGACTTTAGAGCATAATTCCAAGACTTCCTCTTAAGCGGTTAAAAGATTAAGCTCCAACCGCATATTTTTCAGAAATGGAGAATGAAAAAGTGATCAAATTTCTTGTTCAATATCCACTGCTAGAATCTATTGCTTGGCTTATTATTCTTATCATCATTGCATTTTTAGTCAATTTTTTAGCACGCAACCTTCTCTTTCACGGAGCAAAACGGCTTTCTTCTTTTCTTCCTAAAAAGACAACCGTTGATATTGAAAATACCATTCATTACATAGCAAATATTGTTGCAGCTTTTACTCTCTCCATCGGTATTAACTTCATTCCAACCCTTCCCCCGACACTCAGCACTATTATAGGCAATGTCGCAAACGCCTTCATTATTTTTGTTGTTGTCTTAGCTATTTCATCTTTTCTGAATGTTATTAATATTCTTTATGAACAACAACCAACAGCGCGGTTAAAGCCAATAAAGGGTTATATTCAAATCGCTAAAATTGCGCTTTTTACTGTAGCTGCGATTCTGATGGTAGCCACATTAATTGACCGCTCCCCTCTTATTCTTTTATCCGGTCTTGGCGCAATGGCCGCTGTCCTCATGTTGATTTTTCAAGATACATTGCTTTCTCTCATTGCAGGTATTCAAATTTCTTCCACCGATATGGTACGCGTCGGTGACTGGATTGAAATCCCTAGTCTCGATGTAGATGGTGATGTCACTGAAATCGCACTTCACACTGTTAAAGTACAAAATTTTGATAAGACAATCACAACTGTGCCGATCCGTAAACTAGTCACGGATCCTTTTAAGAATTGGCGTGGCATGGAAGAATCGGGGGGACGGCGCATTAAACGATCCCTCTTCATTGATCAGTCAAGTATTCGTTTTCACACAGAAGAAGAACAAGAATATCTTTCCCGATTTAATTTGTTGGAAAATTATTTCACACAAAAAATACCGGAAATCACTGAATGGAACACACAATTAGATAAAAATCATGATGTGTTAGCCAATACCCGACGTTTAACAAACATTGGAACTTTCCGTGCTTATGTTGTTGCTTATCTCAAAAAACATCTCCATATCGAACAAAATATGACACTGATGACACGGCAATTACCGCCTACCCCAAATGGTTTGCCCCTGGAAATCTATTGCTTTACCAACACAACTGTTTGGCTAGAATATGAACAAATTCAAGCTGATATTTTTGATCATCTTTATTCGATACTTCCAAGTTTTGGTCTAAAGATTTTTCAAAATCCAAGTGGCTATGATTTTCGTCATGTATTAGAAGCGAAAGACCCCTAAAACGATAAACACAATTCGTCAATTTTTTAGATCAATCATATTTATAACAACAGAGAAAGAAAAAGGATCATGAATGGCTCCTTGGTACTCCTTCATCTTGCAGGTGCTGTTTCTTTACTTCTTTGGGCTACACGCATGGTCCGCACAGGCATTGAACGGACCTATGGAGACAAGCTAAAATACAAAATGCGTCATGTTATTTCCAAACCATTATTTGCTATAAGCTTTGGACTTTTTTCAGCAATGCTTTTACAAAGTTCTACAGCAATAACGCTGCTTGTTGGTTCTTTTGTTGAGTCTGGCTTTGTCTCTGGATTAGCAGGACTTATGGCCGTACGTGGAGGAGAATTAGGCTCAGCATTCGTTGTCAAAATTCTCTCCTATGATCTCACAATCGTTGTACCCTTATGTCTTTTAATCGGCACTTGTATCTTCATGACCACTGAAAAACGTAATTGGCGTCAAATAGGACGTATTGTCATCGGTATTGGTCTTTTAATTTTATCTTTACAAATGATAAGCACCGCCACAGAGCCCTTACGTGAGAGCGAAATTTTGCCTAGCATCATTCGTTATCTTTCAACCGATCCCCTTTCTTCTTTCTTACTAGCAGCCATATTGACTTATCTTTTGCATTCATCCATTGCAGGAATTATTTTGCTCGTCAATTTTGCTAACTATGATCTTATTCACGCTCAACTCTGTGTTATCATGGTTCTTGGCGTTAACTTTGGCTCTTCTCTTATAGCACCACTTCTCACACGCAACGCCTCTCCTAATACGCGTCTCGTTCCCTTGGGAAATTTACTCATGCGTGGAGCCGGTTCAATCCTTGTCCTCATCTTATTTCTCTCCTTTCAACCACCCATCACATGGCTTGGTCACGATGCAGCTTCTCAAGTGATCAACGCCCATATCATCTTCAATATTTTCATTCTCTTTGCTGGAATACCCCTCTCGAAATGGGTTTTAAAACTAACCACAAAAATTGTCCATTTAAGTGCCCAAAAAACGCAAACTGATAAAACACTTAATCTCTCTCATCAAACAGCTCTTGATGAGAGCGTTCTTGAACGTCCAACTTTAGCACTTTCGAATGTCATGCGTGAAGTCATCCATATTTGTGATCTTGTAGACATCATGTTAAAAAAAATCATGGGACTTTATGAAAAACCAGATCTCGACATCATCCGTGAACTCAACCAGCTAAACACTATATTGGACAAAAAGCATATCGCAATAAAACTTTATCTTGCACGATTAGCTGGACAAAAATTGTCTGATGAAGAAGCCCTTCAAACACAAGAGCTTCTAGGTGCTTGTATAAAATTGGATCAAGCTGGAGATATTATTATTCATAATATGCTTATGCTAGTTAAAAAGAAACAACAAAAAGGTCTACAATTTAGTAGCGAAGGATGGAATGACCTTCTTCGTTTCCATTCCATTGTTCTCGCCAATGCACATATTGCATTTAATGTTCTTGTCTCACGTGACACCCACACCGCACATTTGCTGGTACAGAAAAAAGACCAACTGCGAAATTTAGAAAAAGAGATGAGTTTAAAGCATTTTAAACGCCTTCGTGAAGGAGATCTTAAAAATGTAGAATCGTCCAGTCTTCATCTTGACACTGTACGTGATCTAAAACAAATCAACTCTCTTTTAACATCAATGATCTACCCAATTTTAGAAGCACAAGGACTGCTTCAAAGTTCTCGCCTGCGTAATCCTACTGACCAACAAACAAGCAAATCTTCATTTTAAAAATCTTTGAACGATACATGGACCACAGCAATCATGAATTGTGCATATTCAAATGTCTAAAGTCAAATCAAATGCTCTTGTAAAAAAACGCCCCTTTACTGTATGATCATCAAGAAAAAAGCCTACCATCAGAATTGTAAATATCTCTAAAATTGCAATGGTAATATCAATATTCTAAGAAGATAAATCTATACAGTATTTTGTAAAGAATAAAATAAAAATATCTTTAATTATTCAAGCGTTATTGCTATTATACGAGTAAATTTTCTGAATATATATTTTATATGTTCATTAAGTCAGGTTATTCTCATTTTTTTCAAAAATTGTAACAAAAATTGTAACAAATATTCTCATAAATATAGAATTCATTATAAAAAATACTTTTGTAGATACTATTTTACGTAAAATAATTGCTCATTTTAGCATTTTTTAGTATTATAATAGAGATGGTCTTTATTTATTATATTATAGACATAACATTGTACGCATAAGATCTTCACGTGAGTTGAAAAACGGCAAAGGAGTGGTGTAACAAAATTTCCAGCAGAAATATCCCTTCATCGAGCAAAAGTGAACATTGACCTTTGCAAAACTTACCCTAGTTAAAACTAACAGTCTAGACTTAGACAAAGGAGGGTATAATGGAAGACGCAAATATCGGCTGGATTGCAGCTATTATTATCGGGGGGCTTGCAGGATTGGCTGCACAGTATCTTATGAAAAGCCAAACAGGAGTGTTGCTAAATATTATTTTAGGAGTTATTGGAGCCGCATTAGCGAGTTTTCTTTTTGGTCTTTTAGGAGTAAGCTTTGCTGGTTGGTTTGGCTATCTTGTTTCAGGTTTTATAGGAGCCTGTATTTTGATATGGATAGGACGTAAAATCCGATCATAGAGCGTTTTTTTTAACACCTTTTTGTGCTGAGGAAAACAGTTAAAATGTTTCCGCAATAACTTAAAAAGTTGCCGCAAAGAGAAATGATGGTGAGATGCTTAAGCCGCAATTCTTTTGCATCACCATCATGATATTATTAAAGGACAACACAGTTTTACAACACACCATCTCTAACCAATATACGACAACCCATTTATAGCATGAGCCACAATAACATTATTTTAGTACAATGCTGGTATAATTGCATTTACAATGCACACATCGCTGTTTTTAATATTTCATTGTTTAATATCTGATTGCTTCCACACCTTACCAACACTTAAAATTTTTCTAAGTAAATATACCAACCACCATTAAAGCTACTTATCTTACTGTAAGGCGAACACAACTGCTCCATCATTATTATAAAATTGATGCTTTAAAATTCTATCACGTAACATTTAGCTTCTCTGCATTCTACCAACGCAATCACTTTACCAAAAAACTTAAATAATCCCTTTGAATTATTATCAATAATAAAGAGAATTTTTCCCCATATCAATGAAACGAAAAAAGAGAGTATAAAAATGATATCTTTCTCATTTTCCTTTTATTGTGTTCTAAGTTTTACTCATAAGAGATATTAAACTTCCGCCTACAACATATTTTCATAAAATACCCCTTGCTGAAATTTTTCTTCTCTCTTCTTGTTTCAAATCTTGCTGCCTGAACATTTCCGCATTAGAATGAGAAATATCTGTTTATATCACCCTAACATAATAACATACGAAATACGATTTTAGGTGTAGAGTGAAGTAATGTCTCATCTTAGAGATTCCATCATACCGCCTCTAGAATGGCTCTCCGATCAAAACTCTTTTGTGCCCCAAAACATCCGTGATTGGCTCATGGAACCTGGTTCGATGACGCTTCGATTAAAAAAACACTGTGCCAACATACGTATTGAACCACAGCGTGAATGTTTTATCACGCAGGATAAATTGCAGGATGAAGCAGAGCATTTACCTCAAAGCGCACGTTACTGGCTACGTGAAATCATACTGATGGGAGATAATCAACCTTGGCTTCTTGGACGCACCGTAATCCCCCAAGAAACCCTTCTCGAACAAAACCAAGAATTGATGCATTTGGGCACAACACCATTAGGGCATTATTTATTTAACAGTGGCAAATTGACTCGTGACTACATTCACATCGGCCAAAAAGGAACACTCTGGGCACGCCGTTCCCGATTGCGATTAACAGGCAAACCATTGTTACTCACGGAAATGTTTTTAACAGCTTCACCACTGTACATAGCAAATCCAGCCTAAATATAAATTGGAGAATACTACTCTTCTTGTACTATGCTCAATTTATTGGTTCTCTATATTTTATTTAAGATAACAGACATACATTTTAAACCTGTTTGGACGACATACTATCAATAAAGTCTCCGCTTTTGCGATGCTTTTTAAATCATCTCCACGCCCCAATAGTGCACCTTAAAAACAAGTTTTTTCAAAAACTTCCTAGCTCAGCATAATCACCAAAACATCACACAAATTCACCCTTAATCAGCTTCGAATAGAGCATTTGCATTTAAATAACAGATGAAAGTAATAATTTTCTTTTCAAATCCCTTAGCTCTTAACGAAAAGCGCTCTGAAACATTCAAAAAGGCAATAACACATCTCCCTCCCCAAAAACTAACTGCATATCCGAAAGACTTGGTCTAAACACTTTATTTGCTCTAAATAACTTTTCTATATTGAAGATAGTAAAACTTTTGTAGAAAAATGAAAATAAAGCCTTGTGAAGAATGTAAACACTATGAGAAAAGCAGAATCTACATAGAAAAAGTTCATTTTGCTATCAGTAGCAAAGAAACACAAACTTATTTATTTCAAAATAGTTTTTCGTGATAACTTTTATGGAACAAGTGTTGCATATCAAAATATTCTTTACGCTTTCTCTCCTGAGCAGATTGCTCACAATAAAAAATTTTACCAATATCCTTTTATAAATTGATAAGATTTATCTTAATTTTTACAATACTCTTATAGACTTTAAAAAAAATCATTTTTCCCCATGATATTTCTAGAATCATGCCATAACTTTACCGATAACCCATAATCTTTCGTCCATTTTTTATAACAAAGCTCTATACATCACTTATGCAATTTCCTTTCTTCAAACTCATAAGAAAGAACGTGCATATAACTTCCATTTCCGCGTATTTTCCTCTTCTAATTTGAAGCAATAATATTCTTTATCAATGCACCTTGCCACCTCACATCATGAAAACCCTCGAGTGAAAACAAATGGTATTTGATAATCATCCATAAAGAATATCATAATCTCTTACCACAGCATATATAAAACAAGGGTAGTAAAATACGCATCATCCTAGACCTTTACAACCTTTTGAAGGCAATACCAATCTTGTTACCCAACAGAAATTTATCATCCAATGTGATTCAAATGAAACGGCATCCCCTAGCCAATTTTATATGTCTTACACAATGCACAAGAAATAATGATCATCCAAACCTTGGAAAATCCAAAACAGGACTTTACCTCTTCACAGAAGATACTTATACTTGTCGTTCTTAGGTGAACCCTTATAAAAACAATATACACAACAGTTGTTATGGTTGTGCTTTTTATGTAACGTTGATCATTATATCTTTCAAAAAATAAATTGTGGACGCACACTATGACACAAACCATCACATCTCTTGATCCTTGGAATATAAATAAACCTACAGCCCTCTTAGTATTAGCCGATGGAACAGTTATTGAAGGGAAAGGAGCCGGTGCTACGGGTATTGCTGAGGGTGAGGTGTGTTTTAACACTGCCATAACAGGCTATGAGGAAATCCTCACAGATCCATCCTATACGCAACAAATTATTAATTTCACCTTCCCTCATATAGGAAATGTAGGGACAAATAGTGAAGATATTGAAGATCTCACTCCTCCCAGCTGTCATGGTGCAATTGGTGCTATTTTTAAGGCAGATATTACCCATCCCTCTAACTACCGTGCCAATGAAAACTTTAATCAATGGCTCAAAGCACGTAAAATTATTGCACTTTGTGGTATTGATACACGCGCACTAACCATTCTTATTCGTGAAAAAGGTGCGCAAAATGCCGTTATCGCACATAATCCTGAAGGGAATTTCGATATCCCTTCTTTACACAAACGCGCGCAGCAATGGTCCGGTCTTGTCAATCTCGACCTTACAAAAGAAGTTACATCTCTATCATCAAGGCAATGGGATGAAAAGCCATGGGAATGGAATAAAGGATATACGAAAAATACTGTGCACAATCTTCACATCATTGCCATCGATTATGGCATTAAGCGTAATATTCTTCGTCTTATGACGATACAAAATGCACGCGTTACCGTTGTGCCCGCCCACACAAGTGCAGAAGAAATTCTAGCAATGAAGCCTGATGGTATTTTTCTTTCCAATGGACCAGGTGATCCAGCTGCTACAGCGCAATACGCTATTCCCACGATTAAAACATTGATTGACCACAATCTACCGCTTTTCGGTATATGTCTGGGCCATCAACTTCTTGCTCTCACGGTTGGCGCGAAAACTATAAAAATGCACCAAGGGCATCATGGTGCCAACCACCCTGTTAAAGATCTTAATACTGGAAAAGTCGAGATTGTCTCGATGAACCATGGTTTTGCTGTAGATAGGACATCTTTACCACAACATATTCAAGAAACACATATTTCTCTTTTTGATGGTTCAAACTGTGGTATCCGGATCA
This sequence comes from Bartonella sp. ML69XJBT, assembly GCF_028618515.1. GTDB lineage: Bacteria > Pseudomonadota > Alphaproteobacteria > Rhizobiales > Rhizobiaceae > Bartonella. The sequence goes on along the minus strand of NZ_JAQITB010000002.1, from coordinate 60,597 downwards.
TTGGAAAGCCAGTTTTTTCTGTTCAATACCATCCTGAAGCTTCCCCTGGCCCCCAAGACAGTCACTATCTCTTTCAACACTTCTGTGATCTTATTATGAACTATAAAAAAATAGCTTAACTGAATGCTTAATTCATTGGGCTCCTTTCCTCATCAAATGATATCCTCTTGCTATCCTACAAACAGACCTCTTTGCAGTACAATAAATGGCAATCCTACCTCCCTAAAATTACTTTGATAAAAGGCAAAAAAAAGTGTAAAGTCTATTTGAGGTAGGACTGTTTATCTTTTCCATTACCTTGGAAAATATTTTTACCAGCAAGAATTCCAACAGATGAGCATACTCATAAGATAAAAACTATCGTAGCAACAACAAGCGCACCAAAACTCTCCATAAAAGGAGCCACCAGAAAAATAAAATATCGCATCTGCACATATAAATCGCTCAAAGAGAAACATATAAAAAATGATGTATAGAGTACGAAAAATATTCCAATTAGTTTCAATCTTAGTTTTTGCTACAGGATATGATGTTCGGGCTTCTCATACGAACAAAGATATTGCAAAAAACAATATGGAGACACAACAAACAATCAGAGTAAAGCTAGACTCGTATACTTTAGAGAAACTAAATGATCTTCTCAAAAAACGCCCACAAGCAAACCACCATGAAACAGGTGAAATGATTGGCTTACTTTCTGAAGCTTTTTTAGGAACACCATATCAGGCAAACATGTTACATGGTTCAGAAAATACACCGGAAAAACTGATTATTGACTTTAGAGGCTTAGATTGCTTCACTTATCTAGACTATGTTGAAGCATTACGGAAATCAACATCACAAACAGCATTCATTGATGATGTCATACGAACACGTTATGTTGATGGTAACGTTAGTTTTTTAAATCGAAAGCATTTTTTTACTGACTGGGCTTATAAAGAATACAAACTTGCTACTGATATTACCGCCCAAATAAGTCCTAATGCAATAAACATTGAAAAATATCTCAATAAAAAAGCTGATGGTGGAAACTATCTTCCTGGATTACCAGTTGTTAAACGCAATATAACCTATATCCCAAGTAACTTTATTGATGAAGAGGTTATAAGCCATTTACAAACTGGTGATTTCATTGGTATTTATACCAAACTTGCTGGATTAGATGTAACACATGTGGGCTTCTTTATCATGACAGAGCATGGTCCTATGCTACGAAATGCTTCCTCACGAAAAGAGAATAAAAAGGTCGTTGACTCGCCTTTTATGGATTATGTTGCAAAAACACCAGGAATTATTGTTTTAAGAGCTCTCCAATAACCTATGATGAGCTTCCATATATCAATATATGTAGTGAAATTATGAAGATCAATATTTAAATTTGTGTAAGTTATACAATAAAAATTTATTACTTTATTCGTTTATAAACAAAACTTGAAATTTGTAATTATAATTTTTGTAGGAATTTATGCATAACACTTCATTAAATATAAATATTTTTACTAAAAAAATAAAGTAAAAATTATTATAATAAAAAAACACTAACATAGTGATTATGATAAATTATATTATCTTTTATAAGAATTCTTTCTATTTTATTAGAATTTTATCTTAAACATGATCCATATATTATTATTTTTATTAAAGTTTATATTTTTATACACATATAAAGTTGTTCATCCCGCAAAGAAGACATTGACCTCCAACTCTATGAAAAAAAAACATGGAAAAGGCATTTTAGTGCTTACTTTCTTTGTCACTTCACCTATAAAACTATTTTAGCCTTAAAATTTAACTGTCTGCCGCAATCACGTACGGATATTTGTCATAGGGAGAAACCATGCCAAAACGCACAGATATAAAATCTATTCTTATCATTGGAGCAGGACCTATTGTTATTGGGCAGGCATGTGAATTTGACTATTCAGGCACACAAGCTTGTAAAGCATTAAAAGAAGAAGGGTACCGAATTATTTTGGTTAACTCTAATCCTGCCACTATTATGACAGATCCAGATTTAGCTGATGCAACTTATATTGAGCCCATTACTCCTGAAATTGTTGCACAAATTATTGCTCGTGAACGTCCTGATGCCCTTCTACCAACTATGGGAGGACAAACAGCTCTCAACACTGCTTTATCATTAAAGCGTATGGGTATCCTAGACCGCTATCATGTTGAAATGATAGGTGCAAACGCGGATGCCATTGATAAAGCGGAAGATCGAGCTTTATTTCGCCAAGCGATGGAAAAAATTGGTTTGGAAACACCACGTTCTATGTTAGCCAATGCAACAGAACTCAAAGAAGAAAATCGCCGACTGCATGCAAAAACGCGTGATGAACTTAAAGCAAAATTTTCTGGTGATGCACTTGACCAAGCGCTAGAAGAACTTGAGTGTAATTGGCGACAAACAGAAGCAGAACGTAAACAACATTATATCGCACATGCAACAGCAAAAGCAGTTCAAGCTCTTGATATTGTTGGTCTTCCAGCGATTATTCGTCCCTCATTCACCCTTGGCGGTACCGGTGGTGGTATCGCTTACAATCGTTCTGAATTTTATGAAATCATTGAACGCGGACTTGAAGCTTCGCCGACAACAGAGGTTTTAATTGAAGAAAGTGTTTTGGGGTGGAAAGAATATGAGATGGAAGTTGTTCGCGATAAGAACGATAACTGTATTATTGTCTGTTCCATTGAAAACATTGATCCCATGGGTGTTCATACCGGTGATTCGATCACTGTAGCTCCTGCCCTGACCTTAACGGATAAAGAATATCAAACTATGCGCAATGCTTCAATTGCCGTTCTACGTGAAATTGGTGTTGAAACGGGTGGGTCCAATGTACAGTTTGCTATTAATCCCGAAAATGGCCGCCTTATTGTTATTGAAATGAACCCTCGTGTTTCCCGCTCTTCAGCGCTTGCTTCAAAAGCAACAGGTTTTCCCATTGCCAAGGTAGCGGCTAAACTAGCTGTTGGCTACACACTTGATGAATTAAAAAATGATATTACAGGTGGGGCAACACCAGCATCCTTTGAACCTTCTATTGACTATATTGTTACGAAGATTCCCCGTTTTGCCTTCGAAAAATTTCCTGGTTCATCACCTGTCTTAACAACTGCGATGAAATCTGTAGGAGAAGTGATGGCAATTGGACGCACTTTTCAGGAATCTCTGCAAAAAGCGCTCCGGGGGCTTGAAACAGGTCTTACCGGTCTTGATGAAATTACCATTCCAGAACATGCTGAAGGTGATGAAAAAAGTTCCATACGCTCTGCCATTGCAATACCAAGTCCTGATCGTTTGCGCTACATTGCCCAAGCAATGCGCACGGGCTTACCCTTAAATGAAATTCATCAAATCAGCAAAGTTGATCCATGGTTTTTAGGGCAAATAGCCTCCATTATTGAAATGGAACAGCGCATCCGCGCCTATGGCTTGCCCCAAGACGCAGACAATCTACGCATGTTAAAAGCCATGGGATTTTCGGATGCGCGTTTAGCCACTCTTACAGGACAAGAAGCCGATGATATTGCTGCTTTGCGCAAATCACTTAATGTTAAGCATGTTTTCAAACGGATTGATACGTGTGCAGCTGAATTTTCTTCTCCTACAGCCTATATGTATTCGACATATGAAGTTCCCTTTGCAGGTGTAGAACACTCAGAAGCACAGGTTTCTGAACGCAAAAAAATTGCCATTTTAGGTGGTGGACCAAACCGTATCGGACAAGGCATTGAATTTGATTATTGTTGCTGTCATGCTGCTTTTGCGCTCCGTGAGTCCGGTTTTGAAGCTATTATGATTAATTGCAATCCTGAAACCGTCTCGACAGACTATGACACCTCTGATCGTCTTTATTTTGAATCTTTAACAACAGAAGATGTTATCGCTATTTTAGAAACAGAACAGAAAAAAGGTGAATTGGTTGGAGTTATCGTTCAATTTGGTGGACAAACGCCCCTGAAGTTAGCAAGCGCCCTAGAAAAACATAATATCCCCATCTTAGGGACTTCACCTGACGCCATTGATTTAGCCGAAGATAGAGATCGCTTCCAAAAATTGTTATTCAAGCTTCACTTAACACAGCCTAAAAACGGTATAGCGCATTCGATTGATCAAGCACATCTCATCGCCCATGAACTAGGCTTTCCATTGGTTGTGCGCCCTTCTTATGTTTTAGGAGGACGTGCTATGCAAATAATCCGTGATGAGCGTAGTTTGCAAAAATATTTGCTTGAAAATGTAACTGAATTGATTCCAGAGGATATCAAAGCCCGTTATGCAAATGATAAAACGGAACAGATCAATACCTTGCTTGATAAGAATCCACTTTTATTTGATACTTATCTAACCGATGCTATTGAAGTTGATGTTGATTGCCTATCCGATGGAGAAGAAACACTGGTTGTTGGCATTATGGAACATATTGAAGAAGCTGGTATCCATTCTGGTGATTCGGCATGTTCTCTACCAGTACATACGCTTCCCAATAAAATTGTCGTTGAATTGGAACATCAAACTAAAGCATTAGCACAAGCACTTCATGTTCATGGCTTAATGAATGTACAATATGCCATTAAAGATGGCACAATTTACGTCTTAGAAGTTAATCCCCGAGCCTCACGTACTGTTCCATTCGTCGCAAAAACGATTGGTCGCCCTATTGCTAAAATAGCAGCGCGTATTATGGCAGGAGAAACGCTTCAAAAAGCTCTTCAAGCTTATGGAGGCTTACCTTCTCCTCAACAAAAACCACATATTGCTGTCAAAGAAGCTGTTTTTCCTTTTGCACGTTTTTCAGGTGTCGATACGCTTCTTGGTCCAGAAATGCGTTCAACTGGTGAGGTTATGGGACTTGATTATGAATTTGCCCTTGCTTTCGCTAAAGCCCAACTTGGAGCCGGTGTTGAGCTCCCAAAGGAGGGAACTTTGTTCGTTTCTGTGAGAGATGAAGATAAAGAACACATCTTAAAACCCGTGAAACTTTTAACGAAACTGGGATTTTCTGTTTTAGCAACAAGTGGAACACAAAAATTCCTAACCGAACATCATGTAGAAGCAGAAAAAATTAACAAAGTTCTAGAAGGACATCCTCATATTGAGGACGCCATTCGCAATCGACAAATTCAATTAATTTTCAATACAACCAGCACGCCCAGTGCCATCTCAGACTCCAAATCATTACGCCATGCCGCACTCATGCAAAAAGTTCCCTATTATACAACAATAGCTGGAGCACAAGCTGCAGTGGAAGCTATCAAAGCACTTAAAAACAGCCACCTTGAAGTACGTTCACTACAAAGTTATTTCTCTTGATTTTTTCACTATGGGGAAACATAAGCAATGCGTTGATTGATAATGATAATTCATTATTTTGCAACTTGAATGGGAGACTTTGATACCATAGAATTTTTTCATTTTAAATCTGTATATGTTGCATAAATTAAAATCACTTGTGCACACATCACAAGCGGCATGCGCATATAAACCAAAAGGCTTAAAGAGAAAGAATAAAAATACCTCGCACGAATCGCCTCAGCTGCTGAAGATAACCTGCAATATTGGCAGCTGATAAAGAATATGATGGTATCGTCTTGCCCCTTCATAAAGGTAAAGATGGTGATATGATTTTACCATTATACCATTCGCAGATACCATTATAAAATGGGCTTGAATACCTTAAAAGATATACCTTTAAACAAACATATGAATAGTCCCTTTATATTTTCTTGCAACCTTTTATTTGTAAAAATACCGATTAAGGCTTGCTTTTTATCCCAAAGACTTTTATATTAAGTTTCATCGAACTTTCGGTTATGTGACTTTCTTTCCTGTGCATTCTGCACTTTCGGCGAAACTTCTCCCACCTAATTTCGATTTAAAACCGTATAGAAGCACTTTGTGACTTCAGTACATAATACAATTATATATTCTAAGGAGTTTCCTATGTCTACAGGAACAGTTAAGTGGTTTAATACAACAAAAGGCTTTGGTTTCATTCAGCCGAGTGATGGAAGTGCAGATGTCTTTGTACATATTTCCGCTGTTGAACGTTCTGGTTTAAACAATCTTAATGAAGGACAAAAAGTTTCTTATGATGTTCTTCAAGATCGTCGTTCTGGAAAATTTGCCGCTGGCAACCTTGCAGCGCTTTAATTTTTAAAATTCTGCTACATATCAATACAAAATCCTCGCCTTCAGGGGCGAGTTTTTTGTTTCTTGCAAAAGCACAATTGATCTTTATAAAAAGCACTGGCTTTTGATATTACACAATAATCTAAAATCTAAGCTATTCTTGTTTTTCCCTTTAAATCTTTCATAACCACCACGAACGGCTTTTTTACAAAATCTTCATAGACATCATAGATTCTGTACTTGAAACGAAATTTCTCGAAATCTTAAGCCAAAAGAAAATTAAAAAATGATATAAAAATCCCGTAAAAGAAGCAGTTTTTGAATCGCAAAAAAGACATCTTAATTATTGATTTTATTAAAAAAAACGTTCGACAGAATATCCATTTTACATGATAACATATTGATTTATAACCATAACTATATCTTTGCAGAATGAATAAAAAAAACTAAACATCATAAAATTTCCTTGATTAAAACGCACTTATATTGAAACAATCAAAGCCATTTCCTTGCACATCACCAGAAGAGTTTGCATATGAATAAAAGCAGGAAAAATACTCCTTATGAAAGCTCTCAAAGACAAAAATTGTTTGCGACATGAAAACCATGCAAAATCCCCTTCATTCTTTTAAAAACTCTTCATCATAGCTATGCGAGATTTTGTGATTTGAACAAGAAAGAAGGGCTGAGATGAGCACAGACAAAAGCATCATCCATAAACAATTTACACTGATAGCCCTTGGCAAGTTCTCCTAAAATCTTGATTCTAGCCCTTTTGTCTGACATCAAAATACATAAAATATTTATGGATATTAAGCCTGCGGAAAGAAGAAAATCTCACCATTAATTTCTCATTTTTAAAATAAATATCTTCAATAAAACGATGAGAAAGATTTCTGTCTTTACACCAATCACAGCAGTTTTCCCAATAAATCACACATCTCTTGCAAATCTCTACTCTTAATATAAGTTTTCTCTCTGATAATATTCCTTTTCTGTAAGTGGAATATTACCACTTATCCATCTTTAGCTCAAATTTTACTTAAGTTATACAAAGCCTCACAATTTCCCTGCAATTTTTTATTGCATACCAAGCAATCTCTTATAGAATGCTTTCAAATGAACAATCATTTGCTGATATCATATAAGGATTAGAATTATGGCTTTCATTGCCGATCGGCTCTCCCGTATCAAACCTTCTGCAACAATTGCTGTTTCCCAAAAAGCACGTAATTTGAAAGCGTTAGGGCGTGATGTTATTGCTTTAAGTGCAGGAGAACCGGATTTTGATACACCCGATAATATCAAAAATGCTGCTATTGAGGCTATTCGACGTGGTGAAACAAAATATACACCCATATCCGGTATTCCAGAATTACGCCAAGCAATTGCAACAAAATTTAAAAGAGAAAACAATCTCATTTACCAACCAGAGCAAATTATTGTTGCTACCGGTGGCAAACAAATCCTTTTTAATGCATTGATGGCAACTTTAAATAAAGGGGATGAAGTCATCATTCCATCCCCTTATTGGGTTAGTTACCCAGAAATGGTTACCCTCAACGAGGGGAGAGCTGTTTTTATAGAAACAAAAGCCGAATTTTCTTATAAACTTCAACCGCAAGAGCTAGAAGCAGCCATTACCCCAAAAACGAAGTGGTTCATCTTTAACTCGCCTTCAAATCCATCTGGTGCCGCTTATACGCATGACGAATTAAAAAAACTAACAGATGTTCTCGTAAAATACCCGCATGTTTATATCCTCACCGATGATATCTATGAACATCTAACATATGAAGGTTTTGTTTTTGTCACACCAGCCGAGGTGGAACCACAGCTTTACGAGCGCACACTCACAATGAACGGTGTTTCTAAAGCCTATGCCATGACGGGTTGGCGGATTGGTTACGCAGGTGGACCACGAGAATTAATTAAAGCCATGGATACCATTCAAGGGCAACAAACATCTGGTACCAGTTCTATTTCTCAATGGGCTGCCGTTGAAGCACTCAATGGTCCACAAGGTTTTATAGCTCAAAATAAAAGTATTTTCCAAACACGCCGTGATCTTGTCGTTTCCATGTTAAACCAAGCTCCCGGTATTAACTGTCCAACACCAGAAGGAGCCTTTTATGTTTATCCTTCCTGTGCAGAGCTTATCGGAAAAAAAACACCTGAAGGTAAAGTCATCACGAATGATGAAGATTTTGTCATAGCACTTTTGGAGGCAGAATCAATCGCTGTAGTCCATGGCTCTGCTTTTGGACTTGGACCTGCTTTTCGTATTTCTTATGCAACATCAGAAGAATTACTTGCAGAAGCTTGCTCACGTATTCAACGCTTTTGTAATAGTTTGCTTTAAAATACGCTGCTTGTCTATCGTTACAATTTTCTTACCCACTAGTCTCTCTGAAAGATTTTTGGCTGTTGGACTATAGTGAAAACAAATGGATTCTACAGAAAATATCTATGGGGAAAACTGCGCAATAACTTATACCAAGAACGGAATAAAAGAAATAGCCCTCTTCACACGAGTGAGATAAAAATATAAGTCATTAAAAAATGATGTTCTTATCAAGTATATTTCTATCTTTTTTCTCCCTCATGAAAACTTATACTGTTGGCTATTTTTACTCTATAAGCAAACATAACTCTTGTCGAATTTTACAGTGAGCTTCAATGATGACCACAATGCTTGTAAAGTATACATCCTCAACGAAAATCATAACATTAAACAAAATTGCGCACTACAAATACCACGCCTTTCACGCCAACCTTTTGTCTTTTGAAATGGTCATAATAATCCCAATATTTTTTCCATCATACAATGTGCCTAGAACTTTTTGAGCTTTTGATCATCTTTGAAGACATCCACATTGTTAGATAGAAGCAAGAAACTAAAAAAAAGCCGGACAAATGTCCGGCAAATTTAGAAAATCCCCAGAGATAAAATCAATCTGACAGATCTTCGTAAGGGAACACTCAAGAAAATGCAATGGGAGGCAACATAATCAAGAGATAGCCTTCTATGTCATTTTATAAGAAAAAGTACAATAAAGACTTATGCGCACCTGCTATGCATTAAACACATAGCTCTTCAAGAGTGCTTCATTAAAAAGACCACTGACGTGCTTTTAAAAAAATATAATCTCGAAAAGCATTTAGCTTTGCCAAATTCTTTAAAGCATAAGGATAACAAAAAAAGGTATCAAAAGAAGGAATATCCACCATATCAGGGAAAAGACGCACAAGACGCTCATCATTATTGACGATATAATCAGGAAGCACCGCAATACCAAGATCACGCATAAGCGCATTCTTAATTGAAATAATATTGTTGATTCGCAGAACTGAAGAGCGCAAAGATCCATCACTTCTACCAGCCTTTTCCAGCCAATTTAAACCAGACAAATAATGTGGAACAGGTTCACCAAATGAAATAATACGATGCGCATCAAGTTCAGATAACTTTTCTGGTTTACCATAATTTGCAAGATAGTTTTCCGAAGCATAAACATGCATATGAATTGTAAAGAGTTTTCTTTGGATAAGATCGGGCTGCTGAGGTTGATGGAGACGAACGGCACAATCTGCATGACGCATTGTTAAATCAAGTTCTTCATCAGAAAGCAAAAGCTGAATCCGCATATCAGGATAAAGACTTAAGAATTCTGGCATACGCTCTGCAATCCACCCCGCCCCCATTCCGAAAGTCGATGTAACCCGCAAATGTCCCGTTGGTTTTTCACAACTTTCACTTAATTGCGATCGGACATTTTCAAGCTTCATCAAAACATCATGCGTTGTTCGATAAAGAATTTCACCCTGCTCGGTGAGAATCAAACCACGTGCATGACGCTGAAACAGGGGCACCCCTACCTCTTGCTCTAAAGCTGAAACTTGTCGTGAAACGGCTGATTGAGATAAATGAAGCCTTTGAGCAGCATGGGTAAAAGAACCAGCTTCTGCGGCGGCATGAAAAACCCTTAACTTATCCCAATCCAATGGTGACGCCACAAACTCACCTCTTATTTTTTACTTTTTCAATAAATGTTATGCTTTTAAATCTAAAAAATGTTCTGCTTCCAATGCCGCCATGCATCCCCTTCCCGCTGCCGTTATAGCTTGGCGGAATGTTTCGTCTGTGACATCACCAGCAGCAAAAACCCCAGCAATACTTGTTGCCGTTGAATCTGGTTCTGTCCATAAGTAACCGCCTCTTTTTTGTTTCAGTTGCCCCTCAAATAAAGAAACAGCGGGATCATGCCCAATGGCAATAAATATTCCCTCTGCATTCACCTTCATTTCTTGACCGGTTCTAATATTTTTAAGACGTGCACCTGTTACAACAGCTCCCTTTGAATCTTGGGCTGGTACACCAACAATTTCTTCTACAACATGATCCCAAAGAACACGTACATTATCGCGAGCAAATAATCTATCTTGCAAAATTTTTTCTGCCTTAAAATAACCACGCCGATGAACCACACTTACACTTTTAGCCAAATGCGATAAATAAAGAGCTTCTTCAACGGCTGTATTTCCCCCCCCTACAACAATGACATCTTTACCACGATAAAAAAAACCATCACATGTAGCACAAGCAGAAACGCCTCCTCCCATAAAAGTCTGTTCACTTTCCAGACCAAGCCAGCGCGCCTGTGCCCCCGTTGCAATAATAAGGGCATCACAACAATATTGCGTTCCAGAATCTCCATATAAGGTAAAAGGATGCTTCAATAAATCAGCCTTTGTAATACTATCATAGATAATTCTTGTCCCCATATTTTCAGCTTGTTTTGCCATTTGTTCCATTAACCACGGTCCTTGAATCGGATCAGCAAAACCTGGATAGTTTTCCACATCAGTTGTAATCGTCAACTGCCCCCCCTGCTGCAAACCAGTAACTAAAACGGGCTTGAGCATTGCTCTTGCCGCATAGACCGCCGCTGTATAACCAGCTGGACCAGAGCCAATAATAAGCAGGCGAATATGCGATTGTACCATAGAATCCCCTTACACTTTTTCTTACTTAATTATTCTATAAACTATAATGAAATGCAGCCTTTAAAAAAAAATTTCAACAGCCTAAATTATGGTATATATGTACTTCTTTTCCAGTTTGATGAAAAGGCACTGATTGCCAATACATCAAAGCATGCTTAATATAGAAGTTGATCTTTTATGGTATAAAGAGAAAAACGTAAATTTTTATGGGCATAAAACCGTAACGAAAATGATACAAAGATAGGGAACGATCATTTTTCAATTTATCATCAATGTTTGTGCACGTTTTGCCTTAATCATGGGAGGAGCAATGCTTCTGCCAATTTTTGTCGATTTGCACGACAATAACCATAATTGGATAAGCTTTCTCTACTCTTACGCCATAACCACCATGTTGGCAACGCTAATTCTTTTAGCAACGAGAGGTGCCACCTGTCGTTTTTCAGCACGACTTGGTTTTATGCTTACTGTTTGTCTTTGGCTAACAGGCAGTATCGTTGGTGCCCTACCTCTTTACCTTTCTCCTCTTCCCATTTCCCTAGCAGGAGCAATTTTTGAATCCGTCTCTGGAATTACCACCACAGGCTCCACAGTACTTAACGATCTTGATAATTTATCACGCAGTATTTTGTTATGGCGCTCTCTCATATGCTGGATTGGAGGCATTGGTTTTATCGGTTTAGCCTTATTGTTGTTGCCTTCACTGCGTGTTGGTGGAGTACAACTTTTTCATATGGAATCATCAGATAAATCCGAAAAAATATTGCCTCGCATCAACCAAATTGCTAACGGAATTATCATAGCCTATGTTGGACTAACCTTGGCTTGTATGCTCTCCTATTTTGCTTCTGGCATGAGTTTATTTGATGCCATTAATCATGCAATGAGCACGATAGCAACAGCTGGTTTTTCAACTCACGATGCCTCTTTTGGCTATTTTTCTGACAAACCAGCCATCTTAATCATTTCAACAATTTTTATGTTGCTCTCTGCACTACCCTTCGTACTTTATGTTAAATTAGTGCTTCCTGGCCGCTCAAAACGTTTCATTGATTCGCAAGTCATTGTGTTTCTCTATATTGTTTTTCTTTTCAGCTTTGCTTTGGCAGCATGGCTAAAGTTTCATGATCATCGCGCTTTTTATTTAGTTTTTCTTGATGTCATTTTTCATATCACATCCATCATCAGTACCACTGGTTATAGCGCTGAAGATTACCAACTTTGGGGTCCTTTTGCACTTGGTATTTTTTTCCTTGTTTCTTTTACAGGTGGATGTGCGGGTTCCACCTCTGGTGGAATGAAAATCAATCGCCTCATTATTCTTTGGCGTATTACACAAACAAATATAGAAAAGCTCCTTTTTCCCAATGTCATTGTAAAAGCACGCTACGATCATTTAAACATTTCAAGTGATGTTGCTAAAGCAGTGTTATTTTTTGTCTGTCTTTACATGTTTTTTCTTCTCATTGGCACAGCACTTTTGCTTACAACCGGACTTGACTTTACTTCTGCCTTTACAGGAGTCCTGACCGCTCTTTCCAATATCGGTCCAGGTTTTGGAAATATTATCGGTCCTGTTGGCAATTTTTCTACAATCAATGATAGTGCTTTATGGATTTTAAGTTTTCTCATGCTGGCTGGACGTCTTGAAATTATAACGATATTCGTACTTTTTATTCCCGCTTTTTGGCGTGAACAATTCTAATGTACAGCATCAAATGAAAAATGAACAAAGCTCTAAAAGACAAATAATTTACATTCTAAAACTAAGCCCTTCTTCAATCAATAAAAGAATCTTTAAAGAGCGTTAAACACGTAAGTCATACAAGCAGTATAATACTCATACAAAATGAGATTCTTGAATAATCTTTCCTAATGCATAAGCCATTCTTTAAAAAGATGTAAAACATGAATTGTCAAATATCATTCAAAAACTTTTCAAGCATATTATGGTCTCATAACATTCTTATTCATTAACTTCTCTTAATCAAAAAGGGAACTATTTCACATAATATTCCAGTATATTTTACCAATAACTTTTGATCGAGAACAAACACAGAAATTTTGAATAAAAATGTTTTTTATCACAGTTTCCCTGCTATCAATTTTTATTATTGAAGAATACACGACCATCCCTCTCCCCTAAAAAGAATAGCGCATAATCTTCTCAAATAAAATTTCTTTTCATAAAGCCGGTACTCTAAAAGCAATGACACAAGCTCGATAGCTACCAAGAGACACCCACAACCATTAGGCTTGAAAGCATTAAAGAATTCTTTTCTGATACAATATTGCTAAAATCAAAAAACATCACCGCGATTCTGTAATCCTACGATACCCTTCACGCTCCTCAAGAGGTATAAATTTCCAAGTCTTTTATCAAAAACTTTGACCACCTACGATCATAGCATATAAGAATATGATGCGTTTTGTGAAATAATATTTTATGATTGTTGTTGACTTGGGTGATGAAAGAAAACTTTTCAAGATCATGCATCCATTTCACGACTCAAACCACAACCCCGATATATTTAAAGTGTTTTTTCCGCAAATATTTCCGCATAAACGCTCCCAATGGCTGCAGCCTCCTTTTCCAAAGGAAAGTGGGCACGCACATGGGCTAAAGCTTTTTCTCCCGCCATTATTGTTTTTTGTAAATCAGCAAAATAAGGTTCAATTGCTGCCGTTAAAGCATCTTCATCCCCTGCTTGAACAACTGTTCCTGTTCCTTCCACCACCAATTCTTTATAAGCTCCCGCATCACTCGCTACAACAGCTGTCTGTGATGCCATTGCCTCCAAAGGGGTTAAACCAAACCCTTCTGTACGAGAAGGTGCGACATACAGCGACAAACGACGGTACCACAAAGGTGTATTGAGCAGCTCACCAAGAAAAACAATGCGATGATCCAAACCCGCTTCAGCAATTTTTTGGCGTAATTTTTTCTCAAAGTTATAATGTTGTTCTGTCGTTCGACCAGCAATAAGTGCTGTCCACTCAGGATAGCGCGGTAATAAAGCGATCATTGCTTCCACAAACAAATCAGTGCCCTTTGAGTAGCGCAGACGCCCAAAACACCCCACCGCATATTTTCCAGGAAGTCCTGACGAAGCAAAGCCATCATCAAGAGTTTTGGGGGGAGAAAAACGCCTAACATCAATCCCATGCACAATAACTGTGTGAGGTACTTCTAAATAGGCTCCCGTACGGACACTGGTCGCAATCACCCTATCCATACGCCGAATCAACCATTTTGTGAAAGATTTATGATGACGTTGAGAAGCCGATGTAAAGACAAGTTTAAGTTTCATTCTCAACACATCGCGCAAAAAAACGCCACAAAGCATCTCAATATTGCGCCGTGCATGCCAAATACGAAACGGCCTACCCACCGGGCTTTTCCAAAGCCCGAAAAGGTCCTTAAAGGCAAGAGCCGGTAAATTTTTAGGTAATCCAAATCCAAAAGTAGATATAAGTATACCTTCTTCTCGTTGCAAAGGAATGAGCTGAATAACGGTTGATGTCACTCCTGATAGACGTTTTTTAAAGTGAGGAGCAATAATCTCCGTTTCTTGCAAAGATACACGCATAACAATTTAGATGTATTGAACCTCAATAATTTCGTAATTATGCGCACCACCTGGTGCATTCACTTCAATAACATCACCCTCTTGTTTCCCAATAAGTGCACGTGCAATAGGCGAGGAAATAGAGATTTTACCAGTCTTCACATCAGCTTCTTGATCACCAACGATCTGATAAACTTTTTTCTCTTCAGTATCTTCATCCAAAAGCTTGATAGTGGCTCCAAATTTAATTTTATCGCCGGAAAGACGGGAGACATTAATAACTTCTGCCCGCGCAATATAATCCTCAAGCTCATTGATACGCCCCTCATTCAGACTTTGTGCTTCTTTAGCAGCGTGATATTCGGCATTTTCTGACAAATCACCATGGGCACGCGCTTCAGAAATTGCTTCAATAATCCGTGGACGCTCCTGTTGTTGACGCCAACGTAACTCTTCTTTAAGACTTTCAAAACCAGCTGTAGTCATCGGAACTTTTTCCATAATCCGTCCCTTTCTGTTACACGGAAGGTTCAATAAAATACAAAAAACGGCTTCCAAAATGACTTTTGGAATCCGAAAACCACAATGTTTTTTATTATATAGTACAGCATCCTTGTTTTCCATATAAAAATAAAAAAGAGGATAAAGCATTCACCACTTTTTATATTGAAGCCATCACATAATTTGGGCGTCTAAAAGATCAAATTTCGCCCTCACGATTCAAAATCCTTCAGAAGAAATAATTGTATTTCTTGCTGTTTTATCATAACTTAACTTGTATAAAGAGAGAAGGAAAGGAAATCTCTAAAGGAATCCTCTGCAGAAAAATGAAAAAGTTCGTAGTTTTTTTTGTGTTTGGCCCTCTCTTTTTAGCCACAACCGTATCCGGAGCTGCGGATGCTGTTGTCACAAGAAATCTTAATTTGAGAACAGGACCAAGTACAACGCACGCCCTTCGTGGTTTAATCCGTGCCGGAGAATTGGTATTTGTGCAAACCTGTAAAGGAAACTGGTGCCATATTAAATATAATGCCCAAACAGGTTGGGTATCATCTCGTTACCTTTCATTTAAAGATGGCAATGATCTTTATCATACATACACAGGGTTTTCAGTCACAAAACAAAAGGCGCACAGTCATTTTCATAACACCCCATGGGAATAACCAAAACTCTACAAGACAACATCATAATGCAAGAAAAATGATGAACATGAAAAGCCACAAATGTCATCACGCACCAAATATCGAAAGAGCGCATTTCACATTCAAAACGCAATGAATATCCTATGAAAGATTCAAGACGCTGAAATAAAATTGCTCCGGAACGTTTTTCTGTTATCGCGATTAAGTTGTAAAATTTGCTATTTCCTTTAAAATTATGAACACTTCGCTATCAAAGGATGCAACAATGAAAAATGGTGTCACAGCAACAGTGGAAGCTCTTTCTGCTCTGATTTCTTCAGGAAATCCTCTTTTTAAGAATGGTGTATTATGGACACCTCACCGCCCTGTTCGTCCTGAAAAATCTGAAGGCGGTATTCCCTTTCAACTTAAAACATCCTTTGAAGCAGCAGGTGACCAACCTCAAGCCATTAAAACTCTGGTTGAGGGTATTGAAAAAAATGAACGGACCCAAGTGCTTTTAGGAGTTACCGGATCAGGAAAAACCTATACAATGGCTAAAATTATTGAAAAAACCCAGCGTCCAGCTCTCATTTTAGCACCAAACAAAACTCTAGCTGCACAACTTTACGGAGAATTTAAAAGTTTTTTTCCTCACAACGCTGTCGAATATTTTGTTTCTTATTACGACTATTATCAACCCGAAGCCTATGTTGCACGCTCTGATACTTATATTGAAAAAGAATCCTCTACTAATGAACAAATCGACCGGATGCGCCATGCTGCAACACGCGCTGTCTTAGAGCGTGATGACGTCATTATTGTGGCATCTGTGTCTTGTATCTACGGGATTGGCTCGGTAGAAACCTATACAGCCATGACTTTACAAATAAAAAAAGGAGATAAAATCAATCAGCGAAAACTCCTAGCTGATTTAGTTTCTCAACAGTATTACCGACAAGACATAAACTTCATTCGTGGTTCTTTTCGTGTCCGAGGAGACACCATCGAAATTTTTCCTGCCCATCTTGAAGACCGTGCTTGGCGACTTTCACTGTTTGGTGATGAAGTAGAAACAATGACTGAATTTGATCCTCTCACAGGACAAAAAACAGCTGAGCTTCAATCCATTAAAATTTATGCCAATTCACACTACGTCATACCACGACCAACATTAAATCAAGCCATGAGAGCTATCAAAATGGAATTGGTTCAACGTCTTGATGAATTGAACAAAGCAGGACGGCTTTTAGAAGCGCAACGTTTAGAACAGCGTACAATGTTTGATTTAGAAATGTTAGAAACAACCGGCTCATGCGCAGGAATTGAAAATTATTCACGCTATTTAACAGGACGACAACCTGGAGAACCACCACCAACCTTATTCGAATATATTCCAAACAACGCTCTTGTTTTTATTGATGAAAGCCATGTCACGATTCCTCAAATTGGTGGCATGTACCGAGGTGACTTTCGCAGAAAAGCAACCTTAGCAGAATATGGATTCCGGCTACCCTCCTGTATGGATAATCGCCCTCTGCGCTTTGAAGAATGGGATGCTATGCGCCCACAAACCATTGCTGTCTCCGCAACACCTGGTCGTTGGGAAATGGAACAATCTCACGGCATTTTTGCTGAGCAAATTATTCGCCCAACAGGGCTTGTTGATCCACCAACAGAAGTACGCCCCGCCTCTAACCAAGTCGATGATGTTGTAAACGAAATTCGTAAAACAATTCAAAAAGGCTACCGTACCTTAGTCACTGTACTGACCAAACGTATGGCTGAAGATTTGACAGAATATCTCCACGAACAAGCTATTCGAGTACGCTATATGCATTCTGACATTGATACATTAGAGCGTATTGAAATTCTTCGCGATCTCAGGCTTGGTACCTTTGATGTTCTCATTGGCATCAACCTGCTTCGAGAAGGTTTGGATATTCCAGAATGCGGTTTTGTTGCCATTCTAGATGCAGACAAAGAAGGTTTTTTACGCTCTGAAACCTCACTTGTGCAAACAATCGGACGCGCTGCACGCAATGTAGACGGGCGCGTTATTCTTTATGCTGATACCATTACTGGCTCTATCGAGAGAGCATTACAAGAAACACAACGACGTCGACAAAAACAGATAGCCCATAATGAAGAACATCATATTACTCCCACCAGTATCAGAAAAAATATCGACGATATTCTCAATTCAGGAGGAGAAACTCACCATACACCTAGAAAACTTCCTGATTTTATTAGGCAGAATAATATGGTTGGCAATAATTTAACAACCCATATTCAATATCTCGAAAAATCAATGCGTAAAGCAGCCGCTGATCTGAACTTTGAGGAAGCAGCACGACTTCGTGATGAAATTAAACAACTACAGAAAATAGAACTCGCATTAGCAAACAATCCTTTAACACATCATAGTGAACAATCTATCCCTGAACCCATGATACAAGCAAATCTTTTTACAAAGCCAGATCTTGATCACATGGGGCCAACAATGGATACTGGTATTTTGGAAAATCGAAAAGTAAAAAAGTTCTCAAAAAATACTCTTAACAAAACAACAAAAAACACAAGAAAAATTCGGACTAATCAATAACCTAAAGCTGCCAAGCTATTTAAAATAAATCTTTGCTCTCTAAAGTCTTAATAAGATATCATTCATAAATAACACCATCCCATAAATAAATAGCTTGAATGCCAATTCTGCCCCAATTGAGCAAACAACCTAACAAAGAAATGGTATAAGAAAACATTTCTCATAATGATCTTTTCATAAAAGTGATCAGAGACCTCCCTAAAATATTTTTAAACTTTAAAGCAGGAACAACCAAATCAAAAAATATCTCTTCCATATTTCCAAACACCCCATATGCCATAAATATAGAGTCTAAACCTAATTTTTATAATCAGCTTCTTACAAAACCATCAAACAAGAGAATATTCTTATGAAACACGCAATTGAATAAAATTTATAGCATGATAACAAGAGTGCTCTCTTTTTTCACGTTTATTTCGTTAATTTTTCAAGTTTTTTAATAAAAGAAAAATAAAAAGACAGTTTTACATCAAATTTTATTAACATATTCAAAGTTAATAAAGATCAATACAATATTATAAATGAAAATAAGCAAAGTATATTTCTTTAAACCAAACTTTTGTCATGATTTTGTGTTGATATTTATCCAAAGGTTTTTTTATTCGTTTTGTCAAAATAAATCACAAACCGTTCAGATTGTGTTCAGTTTGACACGTATAGAATATGAAAAAATACGAATTTACATAATAAGGAGCATCGCTATGAAAAAAATAATCAAATTAGCGGTATTATCAGCAATGACAAATGTAACTGTTTTTATGCCACTAAGCACAACGCTTGCAGATACATGGAGTTATGAAGATGAAACTATCACGAAGACAATGAAGGGTATAGAAAAAAAAATAGATGATCATATGAAGGGTGTACAAAAGGAAATAGATGATCATATGAATCGTGTGAAGAGAGAAGTTGATTCTCACTTCTCTTCTCATTCTTTTCCTTCTTCTCATCGTCGTCCTCTTCAACGTGTAGCCTATACAGGAAGCCAACATCATCATCGTCATTTTGAGCACAGAACATATCATTATAGTGAACGCAATACGACAACACATCATCATCATACCCACAAGCATTATGGATCTCGCAAAAACTCAGGAGATGCTTTAGCAGCAGGTATTCTTGGTCTTGCTGCAGGTGCAATTCTTAGTAATATTTTCAAAGAGCCAGAACAGCCACAAATTATTTATCAAGCCCCACAACAACCCCAAGTAATTTATCAAACAGTTCCACAAAATCAGGTTATTTATGAAGTTCAGTCAACAACAACATATCGTCCCCTCCAGCAATCACAAACTTATAATTGGCTTCAATATTGTAAGAAAAAATACCGTTCGTTCAATCCCCAAACAGGAACTTTTCGAGGTAGTGACGGACGAGAGCACTTTTGTTATGCTCCAGTAAATTAACTTCTGTTGCAGGCTACTAAAAAAGTTTAAGTAACCAGAAAAACACTTTAGAGTGTTTTTCTGGTTATGCATTAAACTCTTGAAGAAAAGGATTCCATTGCCGCTCATAGCCTAAGTGACTACCTGGTCCATGCCCACAGATGAAACGGACATCATCGCCTAAAGGCAAAACTTTTTCTCGAAGTGATTTCATCAACGCTTCATGAGAACAGAAAGGGAAATCCGTCCGTCCAATAGAACCACGAAAAAGCACATCACCCAAGAGAGCAAAACGTTGTTTTTCATTGAAATAAATGACATGACCAGGAGAATGACCAGGTGTATGAAAAACAGTGAACACATGTTCAGCAAAACGAAGAGTATCGCCATCTTCCAACCATTGATCAGGGACACAATTGCGTGCATCAGTAATACCGTAGCTTTTTGCACTCTCAAACGCAGCATCCATCACAGGTTTATCACCCTGATGTGAACCGATAATTTTAACACCAAGAGCTTCTTTTGCTTGCATTGCTGCTCCCACATGATCAAAATGCCCGTGTGTTATCCAAATAGCTTCAACGACAACGCCCATCTTTTGGATAACTTCTTGAATTTGAAGCCAATCACCACCAGGATCCACTAAAACCCCCACTTTTTTTTCATTATCAAAAAGCAAAGTGCAATTTTGTTGAAAAGGTGTAACCGGAATAATATGTGTACTAAAATTGCTCATCATATCCTTTTCAAAGTAAATTTTTTTCAACTTTATGAGAGAGAATTTTCTTCTTTACAGAGTAAAATAGCTTGCTCGACAGCTTTATGCAACTTATGTAAACTTGAACTTTATAAAAACACCATTTTGTTAAGGTTTTGAAGAATGACCGATCACGTTCAAGTTTTGTGTGATGATGCTCCTCACCTTCTTGTGATTGATGACGACACCCGCATTCGTAATCTTTTATTGCAATTTCTCATTAAAAATGGATTTCGTGTTTCAATTTCAGCTAATGCTGATGAAGCAAAACGGCAACTTGCAAGCTTAGATTTTGATCTTCTTATAGTTGACGTCATGATGCCTGGACAAAACGGCATTGATTTCACCACCTCACTTCGTCAAACAAGAGACGTTCCTATCCTCATGCTCACAGCTTTGTCAGAAACAGACAATCGCATCCATGGACTAGAAGCAGGGGCTGATGACTATCTTGCTAAGCCATTTGACCCTCGTGAGCTTCTCCTTCGCATTAATGCCATTTTACGACGTGGTTTTCCACTACAACAACCTAAAATCGAGCAAATTGTTTTTGGACCCTATATCTTTTCCATTGCAAGGCGCGAACTCAAGAAAGGAGGAGAAATTATTAAATTGACAGATAACGAACAAAAAATGATGGTTATTTTTGCCGAAAATGCAGGAGATATCATTCCACGCCATAAATTTGCAATGGATGATAAAAATATTGGCGAACGTGCAATTGATGTACAAATCAACCGCCTTCGCCGTAAGATCGAAGAAAATCCAGCACTCCCGATATGGCTCCAAACCGTACGAGGAATAGGTTATAAACTTTCAATTGAACAAGCATAGTATGATCACACCTGTAAGAGAATTTATCCGCTGGCTGACAAAGAAGATGCCAAAACGGCTTTATGCGCGCTCTTTGATCATCATTATTGCTCCCATGGTCCTCCTACAAACAGTGATTGCTTATGTTTTTATGGAACGTCACTGGCAAATGGTGACCGAGCGCCTTTCTACCGCTGTTGTCCATGATATTTCAGCTATTATCGATATCATTGAAACATATCCGCAACAAGATAACTACGAAGACATCAAACGTATTGCACAACAACGTATGGGATTAAACATAGCTCTCCTACCTCCTTCCCCTCTTCCTCCACCAGGTCCGAAACCATTTTTCGCAATTCTTGATTATTTTCTCAGTGAAGAAATCACCCGTCAAATTAATCGTCCCTTCTGGATTGATACAGTAGGCGATTCTGATCTTGTCGAAATCCGCATCCACCTTGGACACGGTATCTTACGCGTATTTGCACCACGTAGCCAAGCCTATGCTTCCAATACTGCTATTTTTTTAAGCTGGATGGTAGGAACAGCGCTTTTTTTATTACTGATAGCGATTTATTTTCTGCGCAACCAAATCAAGCCAATTCAACAATTGGCTGAAGCAGCAGAAAGTTTTGGACGTGGTCGCCCTTTACCTGAGGGCTTTCAACCACAAGGAGCAGATGAAGTCCGTCGTGCTGGCATTGCTTTTTTACGCATGCGTGAACGTATTGAACGCCAAATTGAACAACGTACCATGATGCTTTCAGGTGTAAGCCATGATTTAAGAACGATTCTCACACGTTTTAAACTTCAGCTCGCCTTAGCAAATACTGACTTTGATATTAAACCCCTTGAGCAAGATATAAGCGACATGCAAAACATGTTAGAAGATTATTTTGCTTTTGCTCGTGGTGAAGGAAATGAAAGCGTTAAAACCTTTGATTTAAACACTCTCATGCAAAAATTTTCCACCGATGCACATCTTCACAAACGTCAATTTTCCTACACCATTGAAGGTCCTACACAAATACAAGTACGTCCCCGCGCCTTCACACGCCTTGTAAGCAATCTTGTCTCAAATGCATTTTACTACGCCAACACTATTAAACTGACAGCTATATCTTACCAAGAATCCTTTATATTAATGATAGACGATGATGGACCTGGAATTCATAAAAATATGCGTACAGAAGTCTTTAAACCATTTTTTAGACTCGACAAAGCAAGGAACCAAGATGCAAGTGGAACGGGACTTGGCCTTTCTATTGCCCAAGATATAGCCCGTAGCCATGGAGGAAACATTCAACTAGAAGATAGCCCACTAGGGGGCTTGCGCGCTATTATTGATATCCCCCTATAAGCAAAACTTCACAAATCGTTAAAAAAAACACTCAACAAACTGTCGTAATTTAGGCATTTCCTACAGTTTCAAACAAAGTATATTGCAGTGCCTTATAAGCACTTTCGCCACGCCAAGCAACCATCTGAAATGCAACATAATGGCTTTCACAGACCTTTAGTGCGTGTATCAACAATGTCTCAACTTGTATATGAGATGGATGAACCCCTCCAGCCAGTAAAAGCCCTTGCCGATAAATAACCGAATTATTACTTCGCCAATAATCAAAATGCCCCAGTAACAATTTTTCATTAATTGCCAGCAATAAGCGATATATTTCTGCCGTTTGAGCATTTTCAATAGAAAGATCAAATGCACAAGCCAAATGAAGCGCTTCCTGCTCTTCCATCCATGAAAACGCAAGGCGATAATTGGTCCGTTTTCCTTCTACACAAACACGAATTTCATCTTGTGCATCACGCTCAAACGACCAATTATATTTACAAGCAATCTGTTCAATAAAGTCAACAGGATGCTCTTCTCTTTCTGTGGCGCAAAATGCAAGCCTCATTATAATCCTCAATCATATTAAAAACATTTCAACAGAATACAAACCACCTCAACTGTAACAACATTTTGTTACAATCAAAGCCTTTACACCAAACAAATACACATTAAAAACATCGACAGTACACAAGTACTCGAAACTCAATCACGCTTCAAAAGTGAACCTGATAATCATAAAACGAATCATCAAGCTTTTTCAGTGTATTGATACAATTTTACAGCGCCAATCCCCCGATCTAAAAAAATGTCTTTTTTTACAAAAGACGAACAAAAATAAATGGATACTTTCCTCTAACAGACTCAAGATTAAGCATTTTTTAGTTTCAGGAATCCTACTGAAAAATTGGGGATATTTTTTCTAATAAAAATTATTTTACTTCTTTCGTGTCTGTGTTTTTTTCTAGATCATCAAGACGTTTTTTTACATCCGCATTTTCAGCATTTACTTTGAGCACCATTTCTTTAAAGGTTTCAAATTCTTCGCGTGAAACAAGATCAAGTTTATTTGCTATTTTTTCAGCCTGCAAACGAAAAGCCGTTCCAGCTTCACGTCGTATACCTTGCACAATATCAGCAGCATCTGTTGCTAATTTTGCCAATTCATCAAGAATACGGTTTGATCCATTACGCATAATGTTTTTCCTTAAATTTAAATTATTGACGCACGCATTATAGCGTATTTTCATAACATTTAGATACTGTATTTGTTCCTTTTGCCCTGTAAATTTTGCCCTACCATGCAGATTTTGTTTTAAGTCTTTTACACTCTTTTTACCATCATAAAATTTTAACAGGAGAAACCAGTGGAAATCTACCACTCTCCCCGCTTGACCATTATACATTCATCTGTCATTCCTGACCATCATATAACCTAAAAGAAAAAATGCTTAACTCATGAACAATCTTGTCTGTCCAGCCATTGCTTTTCCAGATTTTTTTAATCCGGTAATTGTCCGTTTAGGTCCCTTATCTCTTCATTGGTATGGACTTGGTTATGTAGTGGGCATTCTTTTTGCTTGGTGGTATGCGCAGAAGTTATTAGAAAAACAATCTCTATGGTCCGCTAAACAACCTCCTATGGATAAGCAAAAGATAGGGGATTTTGTTGTTTGGTCTGCGATCAGTGTTGTTGTTGGTGGACGCTTAGGACAAGTGCTTGTATGGGATCCCCTTTATTATTTTAGCCATCCAAGCGCTATCATCGCAGTATGGGATGGAGGAATGTCCTTTCATGGCGGACTCATTGGCATCATCATTGCAATGATCTGGTTTGCCCGTAAAAATAATATCAAGATACGCGCAATGTTTGATATCATTGCTTCCGGTGCCCCTATTGGTATCGGTATTGTACGGATATGCAACTTCATTAACCAAGAATTATGGGGCAATGTTACCGCCCAGCCTTGGGCAGTTTGTTTTCCCCTAGACCCTTACTATTTACCACGCCATCCAAGCCAACTTTATGAAGCCTTCATGGAAGGATTTCTTCTTTTTGTCATCTTATCCACTGTGATTTTTGCTTTCAAAGCATTAAAACGCTCTGGCACCGTATCAGGAATATTTATTATAGGTTACGCAATAGCACGTAGTGTTTCAGAAATTTACCGTGCTCCCCAAGAAGATCCAGAATGGTTTTCCAGGCTTTTTCATTCTACTGGCTTCACCTATGGTATGGCTCTATCCCTTCCTATGCTCCTTTTAGGGGGCTATCTCCTTTTTCAAGCTTGCAAAGACAAATCTACAGAAAATGTCCACCCTGAAAGAAAAAATTAAGAAAATCATTGCCCTTCATGGTCCAATCCCTGTTAGTCAATATATGACGTTAGCGCTCACAGACCCTCAATTTGGCTATTATCAAACACAAAAGCCCTTTGGGCGCGCTGGTGACTTCATAACAGCCCCTGAAATAAGCCAATTATTTGGAGAAATGATTGGCATTTGGTTTCTTGCAAATTGGAAAGCTCATGGTTGCCCTCACCCCTTCATTATTGCTGAAATAGGCCCAGGACGTGGAACTTTAATGAGTGACATTTTGCGTACCATGCAAAAATTATCCTCAACCGCATTTAATGCAGCTGAAATCTTTCTTATTGAAGTAAGTGAAAAGCTCAAAAAAGAACAAAAGAAATGTCTCTCACCTTATCAAAAAAAAATCCATAGCATTAAGAGTTTTGACCAAATTCCTTCAAAACCACTTTTTTTAATTGCGAATGAGTTTTTAGACACACTCCCCATCAATCAATATATTAAAATCAATGGGGAATGGAGAGAACGCCGCATTACAGTCAATGAAGAGGGAGATTTCATCTTTATTGCCGCCCCACATAAACTTTCCTCTTCTTGCTTACAATCCTATTGTTCTGAAATGCCTGATGGCACAATTTTTGAACATGCACCCTCACGCCATCAATTGATACAACAAATCAGCAAGCGTTTAGTACAAGTACAAGGTTCTGCTTTGCTCATCGATTATGGTGCTCGAGATCTTGCCTTTGGCGATACACTACAAGCACTCTCAAGACATAAATTTCGTGATATTTTTGAGGCTCCAGGTCAACATGATTTAACATCCCATGTTGGCTTTTCCTTTTTAAAAAAAATAGCCCTTGAAGAAGGTTGTTTTGCTGAAATATCAGAGCAAGGAGACTTTCTTTTAAAAATGGGACTGCTAGAACGGGCAAGACAGCTTGGGGTGGGTAAAAATGCTACACTGCAAAACAAAATCCGCCAAGATATCGAACGATTAGCTAGTCCAGATCAAATGGGAAAATTGTTTAAAGTCTTACATGTAAGTGATAAAAATATACCTGTACCTCCCAGATTTTGATGCCCATAAATATTGACAAATACGCACATTTCACACACCATTCTCCCTTTGAAAACAACCATGCCTACAAGGAATATTTATGAATCCTATCACCCACCCCATCCTTGCAAAAGATCTATCTGCTTTACATATACACGGGATAAGACATGGTTTTTTCACACGCCAATGCGGTATTTCAAAAAGTCTCTCTCAAAGCCTTAATGTTGAAGAACATTCAAATGATCAATCTGTACATATCGCACGAAATCGCATTTTAATCGCCAATTACTTTAATGTTGAGGCAAACAATTTAGTTACTGTCAATCAAATACACTCTTGTGACGTTGTCGTAGTGAATCAAGCTTTTATTGATAAACCTCCTAAAGCGGATGCTCTCGTTACGACCACACCAAAACTCGTCATCGGCATTCTTACAGCAGATTGTGGACCAATTTTATTTGCTGATCCACAAGCTGGTGTCATCGCCGCAGCACATGCTGGCTGGCGAGGTAGCTTAAAGGGAATTATAGAAAAAACCATTACCGTTATGGAAGAGCAAGGAGCTAAAAGACCATCGATAACAGCAGTTCTTGGCCCTTGTATTGGTCCTTGCCACTATGAAGTAACAGAGGAATTTTACTATCAATTTATCGACTCCCAGAGTAAATTCCAAAAATATTTTGTAAAAACAGAGAACATCAATCACTTTTACTTTAATCTATGGGCATTCATTATGAATCAACTCAAAGAAGCAGGCGTTAGTGCTTCCTGTGTAGAACTTTGCACCTACCAAGATGAACAGCGTTTTTTCTCTTATCGGCGTGCAACACTCCGAAAGGAACAAGATGATGGACGACAGTTTTCTGCCATTATGTTGAATGGATAAAATGAGTTTTTTACACCTTTAAAAAGCATAGCAAAATTGCAAAACAAAATTTTTTTTCACAATGAAATAAAAACCACTCTCAAATACTATACTTTTTATCAAACAAGCTTGCTTAACGTACAAAATGTGAAGCGTTTGACTATTCTTCTTTCCAAGATTTACTTAATAATGAAATTTAAGGCAAACTCTTTTAACATGAACTCTGCTTCATTCCTTTTATAGAGAAAACAATACGCATATTGTTTTAGAGAATAAGAGAAAAGAGTTTAATCAATCTATTTCTTTACCTTATTCTCAAAAAACTTTGCTCTAAAAGCAATAAAATTTTGGAAAAAGAAAAAACAAAACACAGAGCTCTTTAATAATAAGAGATAAAATTGTAACATTTTTATAATTGTTTTCTTGCAATTTGATAATAAGAAGTTAAAAAGCCCTATCATACTCTACCGTGACGACTCAGAGGTCCTACTATGAAGCTTTTCTGTGGCAATTCCAATCCACGTCTTGCTGAAGATGTTACAAATTACTTAAATATTCCTCTAGGTAAAGCAACCGTGAAACGCTTTGCTGATCAAGAAATTTTCGTAGAATTACATGAAAATGTCCGTGGACAAGATGTGTTTGTTTTACAATCCACATCCTATCCTGCAAACGATCATTTGATGGAATTACTTATCATGATTGATGCGCTTCGCCGTTCTTCGGCACGACGTATCACTGCTGTCATCCCCTATTTTGGTTACGCTCGCCAAGATCGTAAACCTGGACCACGCACCCCCATTTCCGCAAAACTTGTTGCCAACCTGATTACCGAAGCAGGAGCCCATCGTGTTTTAACATTGGATCTTCATGCCGGACAAATTCAAGGTTTTTTTGATATTCCAACGGATAATCTCTATGCTGTTCCGGTTATTTCGCGAGATGTCAAAATGCATTACTCTCTTGAAAATGTTATTGTTGTTTCACCAGATGTTGGGGGGGTTGTACGCGCACGCTCTCTTGCCAAGCGCTTGAACAGTTTGCTAGCTATCGTTGATAAACGTCGGGAGCGTCCCGGTGAATCAGAGGTTATGAATATTATTGGAGATGTCTCAGGAAAAGATTGTCTTTTGCTCGATGATATTGTTGATTCAGGTGGAACATTATGCAATGCAGCAAGTGCTCTCCTTAAACACGGTGCAAGTAGTGTAACCTCTTATATCACACACGGTGTTCTTTCTGGAAATGCCATTGAGCGTATTACCAAGTCAGAGATGAAAGAATTGGTTATTACGGATTCCATTATGCCAACAGAAGCAATAGAGAAAGCACACAATATCCGTGTTTTACCAATCGCTGACCTGATTGGCGAAGCAATCGCAAGAACAGCGGCAGAACAATCTGTCTCAAGCCTATTTGGTTAAAGGGGGACTTTGGGATCTCCTGGTGCTGTTTCCACACCAAACTCAGGAAAAGCTATAATACGCTGACCATCAAAATGTGTATGGATAACAATAAAACCGCGTTCTTCAAAATAGCTTAAGAGACGACGTGCACGACTTAAAGAATGAGTTCCATAAAGGCGTGCTAAAAATGCATCCGATGGACAGGGTTTTCGGCTCAAAGCAGCCTGTGCCACATGCAAAAAAACACCTTGAACATCATCTTCCAAACTTTCCGATAGCTGCAAAAGGCGTTTCCAGCTTTCACTAACAGCAGTTTGTTCGTCAACACAAGCTTGGGCAACAGCCAATTTGCGCCGAAACTGCGAAAGGTTTAAAGGATCTCCTGAAAGACCATGAATACGGCAACGAACCAAGAAATCTTGATAAAGTAAAGCTGTAGAGCGATAGAATACCTCAGGATCGTCAAGAATTTCCCGAAGAATATCTTCTATTTGGCTCTCTCTCTCCACCACAGCAAGTTCAGGAAATAAGCTCGGATTTTCTTCCAACAACTCTTGTTTTTTATGCACAGCCTCTTCTAATATTGCATGAATTGATTTTTCTCGCGCTGGTTCTCGTGATTGTTTAAAGGGAATTAAAATTTCCTCTGGCGAAGCAGTAAAAACAAGTTCCTTTGCATCCATTCGCTCTGTTGGAAGTGGCATTAATTTTGGACTAGAAGAACGTGCCAATGTTTCAACGGGACCAATGATAATCCGTAAAGAACGTCGTGATAAAGCAGGTCCTAAAGCTATAAAGTGCCCTCGCTCAAGATCTCTAAACATTTCTGCTTGACGACGTTCCATTCCCAAAAGATCAGCGGCACGCACCATATCAATATCTAAAAAAGTTCGCCCCATTAAAAAATTTGATGCCTCAGCAGCAACGTTTTTAGCAAGCTTAGCCAAACGCTGTGTCGCAATAACACCAGCAAGCCCCCGTTTGCGCCCTCGACACATAAGATTGGTCATAGCACTCAGTGAAATTTTACGTGCTTCATCAGAAACTTCTCCTGCTGCTGCTGGAGCAAACACTTGTGCTTCATCAACAACAACAAGCATAGGATACCAATAATTACGCTCCACATCAAACAATGCACCAAGGAAAGCGCCCACAGCGCGCATCTGTTGTTCCGTATCTAACCCCTCCAGGTTGAACACTACCGAAACCCGATGTTGGCGAATGCGATGAGCAATACGCGTCAATTCCAATTCGCTGCGCTGTGCTTCAACAATAACATGACCGAATTTATCTGCCAAAGTAACAAAATCGCCTTCTGGATCAATCACACAATGTTGCACCCATGCAGCACTTTGTTCAAGAAGACGTCGCAGAAGATATGATTTTCCTGAACCAGAATTGCCTTGTACCAAAAGACGTGTCGCCAATAATTCTTCCAAATCAATACATGCTGGTACGGATTTACGCAAAGCATTACATTCTGCTGTCTCACCCAAGGCGATTTCAACTTTCATAACATCTCCAGTGTTTGCTTTTGAATATATCGGCTGATATTTATTCTCCAAATAAATCATGTTTGTAACATTTCCTTTTTTCTAACGGTAGAAATCATCGATTTTTCCCACAACTCTTGCATCTGTGTAGAGTTTGAATTATAGAACAAACTTCTGCGTAGACACCCTTGGAGGCAACGCAGAATGGAGCAATCGCTGTTGACTAGCGCATATCTTCATATTCATGCGAAAACTGTTGTTGGTTTTTGATGGATCTCCAATCATGTAAAAGGACTTAAATTATGAGCAAAAGCTATACTCTTAAGGCCGAAATACGCGAGCGGGTTGGTAAGGGGTCCTCCCGTGAACTTCGCCGTAACGGTCTCATTCCTGCTGTCATTTATGGTGAAAAACAACCACCTTTGGCAATCACAGTTCCCTATAAAGAAATTTTCTATAAAATTCACGCTGGTGGCTTTCGTACCACCGTTGCAACAATTGCAATTGGTAAAGAGAAAATTACAGTTCTCCCCAAAGATTACCAATTAGACCCGGTACGTGATTTTCCTCTCCATGTAGATTTCCTTCGTATTTCAGCGAAATCCGTTGTGGAAGTGAATATTCCTGTACACTTCCTCAATGAAGATACGGCTCCTGGGCTTAAAAGAGGAGGTGTTCTCAATATTGTGCGTCACGAAATTGAATGTACTGCTCCAGCAAATGCTATCCCCGAAGCAATTGAAATAGACCTTTCCAGCTATTCTATTGGTGATTCTATCCATATTTCAGCGGTGCAACTCCCAAAAGATGTTACCCCCGTCATTCAAGATCGAGACTTCACTATTGCAACCATCGCAGCTCCTGCTGGTATGGATGTCAGTGATGAAAGCTCCGAACAAGAAAATGGAAACGAAGAAAACGCATAAATTTTAGAAGGCGGGAAATTTCCCGCCTTAACTTAATAAGATATTGATTAACCTCTCATACTTTACTGCAGGCGCGCATGTGGCTTATTGCTGGTCTTGGAAATCCTGGTTTACAATACCAAAATAATCGCCATAATATCGGTTTCATGGCGATTGATGCAATTTACCAATCCTTGTCTTTTTCTCCATGGTCAAAAAAATTTCAAGCTGAAATCACCAATGGTCTCATAAATGGTGAAAAGATTTTTCTCCTAAAGCCTCAAACTTTTATGAATCTTTCTGGCCAAGCTATTGGTGAAGCCTTGCGGTTTTATAAGGTTGATTTGAAAAATTTGATCATCATCTATGATGAGTTAGATTTATTACCAGGGGAGATCCGTATCAAAATCGGTGGAGGAAATAATGGACATAACGGTATAAAGTCTATCGATGCCCATTGCGGTGTTGACTATTGCCGTGTACGCTTAGGAATTGGACGCCCTCATTCTAAAGAGCTTGTCCACCAATATGTTCTAGGGAATTTCACAAAATCTGACCAAGAATGGTTATCTCTTCTCTTAGAGACAATTACAAAGAACATTGCTCTCCTTATAAAAGATGATAAATCTCTCTTTATCAATGAAATTTCACAAACAATGAGAAATAAAAACCTGCGATAATGGCGCTTTTCTGCGAAGGCACATAAAAAATATCGCTTTATGAATCAGTCTTTTTGTGTCATTCTCACACGCAATTCCCTCTTTTTCAAAGGAAGAGGAGCAAACAGCAAGTCCAACCATTATCAAATCAAGCGCGAGTTAAATACGCCCTCAAAAATCCATCTGCATTTAAAAGAGACTATAGTGAATCATATTGACTTGATTCTTGACTTAAAATTCTAGAAGCACTCTCATTGTTTTACAACACCACGACACCACGCACCAACAGGAACACCCTCATTAAAGATTAAGCCACATGTTGATTAAAATGGCTTGTATTCTTTAAATTTAAAAGAATTCACTCGGATTAATGGTTGACTGTAGTGGATCAAAAGCTGCAGATTGTCGGCTGTAAACTTTTGATCTCTGATTGTTTTGTAACACCACCACACGAGAGCCAACAGGAACACGGTCATAAAGGTCAATAATATCTTGATTGAGCAAACGAATACATCCACTTGAAATAGCACGGCCAATTGACCAAGATTCGTGGGAACCATGAATGCGAAACAATGTATCCTGTCCATTTTTGAAAAGATAAAGTGCTCGTGCCCCCAATGGATTATCAGGACCTGGTGGCATTCCTTGCCCCAAATGACCATAACGTTCTGGTTCTCTAGCCATCATTGCCACCGTAGGAGTCCAATTGGGCCATCGGCGCTTACGCTGTACAACCCCTTCACCTTCAAATGCTAAGCCTTCTTTCCCAACTCCAATACCGTAACGCAAAGCTCTTCCATTTTCACCAATAAGGTAAAGGAAACACTCCTGCGTATCTATAACCAGTGTCCCAGGAGGATAAGAAGTATAATAAATGACCCTTTGACGCCAAAATTTGGGATCAATTGTCGCAAGATCAACAGCGGGCAATAAGTAAGGCTCATTCGTTATAGGACCATATAAAGCCTGCATTTCTGCTGGAATATACTTCATTTGTTGAGAAGAACCCAACGATACATTTGACTTGTGCGTAGCACATCCAACCAAAGCCAAAGGTGCTGCAATTAAAAAGGCACGACGCGATAACACTCTTCTATTTTCTCCAATTAATTCTTCATGTAGACTTGCATACTATGAAAAACTTAGCACATTGTTAACGTTAATTTAAAATTCTCTTACCCATTAAAGTAGAAAGTTTTTCAATATGTTGAAAAAAACAAATTGTTTTTTCAACATAGACTTTTTCCTTATCTACAGCAACAAGAGACTATAACTCTTCTCAAAATATGCTATAAAACGCTCAATAAGCTTTATATTAATCATAAAATCAACAGAAAAGAAGACAAACTCATGGGTTTTAAATGCGGTATTGTGGGATTGCCTAATGTTGGGAAATCCACTCTTTTTAATGCACTCACAAAAACAGCCACGGCACAAGCTGCCAATTATCCTTTTTGTACCATTGAACCCAATACTGGTGAAGTTGCTGTTCCAGATTTGCGGATGGAAAAAATTGCTGCCATTGCTGGCTCAAAAGAAATCATTCCCACACGCATCAGTTTTGTTGATATTGCTGGGCTTGTACGTGGCGCTTCAAAAGGGGAAGGTTTGGGCAATAAATTTTTAGCCAATATCCGTGAAGTTGATGCTATTATTCATGTTTTACGCTGTTTTCAAGATGAAGATATTACCCATGTAGAAGGACGCATTGACCCCGCTTCTGATGCCACAACCGTTGAAACAGAGCTTATGCTCGCAGATCTTGAAAGTCTTGAGAGGCGCATCATACAAATTCGTAAACGTGCTACTGGAAAAGATAAAGAAGCTCTCACAACTCTTCCCATGATGGAAGCAGCATTAAGTTTACTCCAAAAAGGAAATCCTGTCCGGTTATTACGCAAAGATATCTCTGCCGAAGAACACCACATCCTTGAGAGTTTAAATCTTCTCACTTCTAAACCCGTACTTTATGTGTGCAATGTAAGTGAAAATGATGCCGCTCGTGGGAATAACTTTACCCAAACGGTCGAAAAAATGGCAACAGAGCAAAGTGCTCAAAGCATTATCATTTCTGCTTCCATTGAAGCTGAAATTACCCAACTGAATGACGCAGAGGCTTCAGAGTACCTTAATGCCCTAGGGCTCTTTGAACCAAGTCTAAACCGCCTCATTCGCGCTGGTTACTCTTTGCTTGACCTCATTACTTATTTCACCTGTGGTCCTAAGGAAACACGAGCGTGGACAATCACACGTGGCACGAAAGCACCTCAAGCAGCGGGGGTTATCCACTCAGATTTTGAACGTGGCTTTATCCGCGCTCAAACCATCAGCTACGAGGATTATATTGCTTTAGGAGGAGAAAACGGCGCAAAAGAAGCTGGTAAAGCCCGCGATGAAGGAAAAGAATACATTGTACAAGACGGCGATATTATGCTGTTTAAACATAATACCTAATGTTCGCTTCATCTCAATATTTTACATCTACTAAAGAAATAACAACGACCTTTTATTATCAACAATACGTCGTTTTATAAATCTTTTTAAGATGAAGAACGTGAAATAAAGAGAGGAATAAGCTTTTCATTCCCCTTCCTCTCTTATGGTTTCTCTAATGTATGAAGAATTAAGTATCCGATTTGAGGTATTTTTAGCTACCCTAAATCTCCAAAGTACTTTTCTTCCAAATAAATTAAAAACATTCGTTTCCTGCACCGTCATAATCATTAAGCTTTAATCTTAATTTGCCTTTGATATCTTTAAGAAACTGCAAAAACTTTTTGCTTAAAATTTTTCTTCCCTTCAAAAGATCTGTAAAAAAACAGTGCCATCATATATTATGACAGCAACTGTTCTAACCGTAGAGAATGGAAATATAAAATTAGCGTGCCCAACGTCCTTCGTATTTAAATGTTGGAGCTTCCTTTAAAGAATCCTTTGTCGCATTGGTGATAAGCTTCCACTTACCATAATCATTTGTCATCTGGATTGTTTCTGGAGAAACGACTACATAACTCTCCCCTATACCAAGGACCCCACCAACAGCAATAACAAATCCTGCAATGTTATTTTCACGCAAAATAATATCTTTTACTTCACCAATATTTTCGTTTTCTATATTGTATACATCTGCACCAATAAGACTCGAAGCAACAAAATCCGTTGCTAAAGGTGTAACATAACGCACAGACATATCTGATCCCACCTGTACGGTGCCCATCGACGAAATCATTTCAGCTTTAGAAGGCACTTCGAAAGACTGAGCGTAAGTACTAGAAACCATCAAAACTGATATAAGAGCAGTATAGGCAATTTTTTTCATTTTAACATCTCCATTTTTACTTTGCTTTTACTTTATAAAGTGTCAATGCATCATAATCAGATTTGTTCCCTAAACTCTTTATACTCTTTTAAGACCATTAATCCTAATATTTTTTCTTTTCAGTCTTTCGTCTTCTCCAGTTTTTCTTCTAAATCACGCCAAATACGAGTTTTTAAAATATAAACAAGCCCCCCAAAAATGATTAAAAATAAAATAACACGAAAACCGGTTTTTTTCCGAATTTCCATATGAGGATCAGCAGCCCACATCAAAAAAGCAGAAACATCACGCGCATAATGTTTAACAGTTTCTGGAGTTCCATCTTCATAAGACACAACACCATCATTCAACGGAGGCGCCATAGTCAAAGAATTTCCGGCAATAAAATAGGGATTATACCAAGAACCATTAGCAATTTCTGTATTTTCTGGAGCCTCCTGATATCCTGTTAAAAGAGCTGTAATATAATCTGGACCAGCAGTATTATAGTGCGTTAACACATCAGTAATCAAAGTAGAAAACGGCAAAGATACGGCACGCGCCCGTGCCATCAGTGATAAATCCGGAGGATAAGCGCCATGAAGAATACCCCTTGCTTCTTCTTTATGAGCAAAAGGAGAAGGAAAATGATCTGTTATAACCCCGGCGCGCTTAAAAAACTTTCCTTCTCGATTAGGACCATCGCTCACCTGATATTGCCCCGCCAAAGCCTTAATCTGCTCTTGATCATAGCCTAGAGCCTTTAAATCGCGAAAAGCTACATATTTTAACCCATGGCAACTAGCACAAACCTGCTTATAAACCTTTAATCCACGCCGCAATTGTGCTTGATCATAAACCCCAAATGGTCCTGAAAAACTCCATTCCTGTCTTTTAGGAGCATATAAGGGGAAAGAAACAAATTCCTCCTCTTTATCAGAAACAGTACCAGCAAAACTGTGAAAAGAAAAGCCTATCACAACTATAATCAATCTGATAAAAGCTTTTACCATAGTTTATTTTTTTTCTTTTTCATATCTTCAGTAATGGAAGAAGGAAGAGGACGCCCCTTTTCAAAAAGAGGGAGGAGTGGCAAAATAATTAAAAAGAATATAAAATAATAAGCGGTCGCCAATTGCGTCCATAAAACAACACTGTCATTGATTTCTCTTGAACCTAGATAGCCAAGAAAGACAACATCAGCAATGAATACCCAAAAGAAAATTTTATAAATAGGACGATATCTTGCGGAGCATATTGGAGAGCGATCTAACCATGGAACACAAATCAACACAAAAACCGAACCGGCTAAGAGAATAACCCCCAAAAAAGTTGATGAAAGAGCACCAATATTAAAAGTTATAGCACGCAGTAAAGCATAAAAAGGCAAAAAATACCACTCCGGCACCACACGAAGAGGCGCCTTTAAAGGATCAGCAACGTCATAATTTTCAGCCTGTCCCATATAATCAGGCATATAAAACAAAAACCAAGCAAAAAAGATTAGAAAAACAGTAATAGCAAAAATATCTTTGATAAGCGCATAAGGTGCAAAAGGAACAGTTTCCTCATCCGATTGTACTGCAAGACCGGTCGGATTACCCTGTCCAACTTGGTGAATTGCAAAAATATGAAGCCCTACTAAAAAAAGTAACACAAAGGACAAAAGATAATGGAGCACATAAAAACGGTTCAATGCCGCCTGTCCCACGCTATAACCACCAAGCAATGTCTCATGCAACCATGTTCCTACCAAAGGAATAGCTTTGAAAAAGCCAGCAACCACTGAAGCAGCAGAAACAGACATCATCCCCCAAACCAGTACATAACCAAAAAATGCTATTGCCATCATAGTGATATAGATAAACATGCCCGTAACCCAAACCATTTCGCGCATATTTTTATAAGAACCATAATAAAGCCCACGTGCTACATGGATATAAACAGCAATAAAAAAGAACGATGATCCGACACAATGCCATGGACGAAAAAGCCAACCAAACTGCCCTTCCCGCCTAAAGCGTTCACCTGTTTCAAAAGCCAAATGAACATCTGGTACATAATGCATCGATAATACAAGCCCCGTCAAAAGCTGTGATAAAAGCATAACGGTCAAAATACCGCCGAATGTATAAAAATAATTAAGATTACGTGGTACCGGAAAAATAACAAATGCATTGTAAAAAAAACGAGGAAGAGGAAAACGCTTATCAAACCAACGAGCAAGAGCAGTTTTAGGAAAATAGGGAGGAAATTTTGCCATCACTTTATCCTATTTTCAGTAAAGTATCAGAAAGAAATCGATAAGGAGG
Source organism: Bartonella sp. ML69XJBT (assembly GCF_028618515.1). Lineage (GTDB taxonomy): Bacteria > Pseudomonadota > Alphaproteobacteria > Rhizobiales > Rhizobiaceae > Bartonella. The sequence continues at coordinate 23,545 of NZ_JAQITB010000002.1, read as the reverse complement.
AATAGCGAGATTATAGTTAGCAGGTCCCGATCGCACTCTTCCAGCTGTATCATAAACAGACCCATGACATGGACACAACCATCCACCAAATCGTCCCGATTGACCAAGTGTTACACAACCAAGATGTGTACAAAGATTAATGAGAATAAGCCAATTCTCATGCCCCTTGCCTGCTGAACGGGCTAAATCCGTCGCTTCCTCTTCACCTTCAAGATTAGGATTGCGGGCCTGACGATCTCTGAGAAGACTCAATTTAGTAGCACGCGCCTCAGCAATTTCTTTTGCAGTTCGGTTACGAATAACAACAGGCTGTCCACGCCATTTGACCGTCACTGACATACCCTCTTCAATACTAGAAAGGTCAACCTCAATAGAGGAAGAGGCTAAAACAGCTTCATCTGGACGCAACTGACGGATAAAAGGCCACATGACAGCACCTATCCCAACTGCTCCTGTAACACCTGTTAATAAAAACAGAAAATCCCGCCTTGTCTGCTCACTCATTATCTTAACTAAAGAGTACTCCCTAAAACAGTTTCTCCCATCCCCGCCCTTATGATACAATCCTCAGTTATTTAAACCATAAAAAAACATTTCAGAAAAGACTTCTTATCATTTGTGTAATTTGTTCTCTTCTTATCTTTTCTCTCTCAACTCAGTGGTAACAAATCATAATCTCCCTCTGCTACCTTCTCTCTTCACTAAGCCTTTATCTCTCCTACGACTTATATTCCCATACTGAAGTTTTTCTGTTCACCGCTCCAATGTAACTTAAAGAGAAGTGATACCAACCACAATATATTCTCTGCTCTCGCATTACCACTTATTGTAAAGCCTCTCATTTATTAAACTCTAACATTTCAGTGTCTCAAAAATTCAAACAACAGCAAAATCTTTGTCATGAAGAAACAATTGATACACAGCCCCTCTCAAGCCAAGCTGTACAAAGAAAACGCAATTTTGCATTCAATAGGCGACCTCTTTCATCGAACTTATATAACAGTTGATATTGTTTAAAAAGCGATGCATGTTTGATAATCGATACAATCACACAAGTCCTCTTGATTAATAATGGATACGCCGCTTTGATAAGTGTTTCAAAAAAAACTGCACGAACACAACAGTCCTAAAAAAATCTTTTGATAAAATCTGCTCTTATAAAGAGCAACATTTGTCGTGAAACTTTTTGAACAATGATCACCTCTCACAGTTCATACTTGATTCCTCTTATCATAAACTTGGGTACACCCGCCTTAAAATCCAAAAGAAATAACAGCCAAACACTAAAACCACCTGCTCGCAATGATATTTTTCGAATAAGCTATAGAGCTTCTTTACAAATACGAAGAAAAAATCCTACTACATAAAACATGACACTTCATATTGCGCTTTTTCAACCTGATATTGCTGGTAATACTGGAACAATTTTGCGCCTTAGCGCCTGTTTTGGTTTACGTGTTCATATTATTGAACCAGCCGGCTTTAACTTATCCGATCGTAATCTTAAGCGCGCGGGCTTAGATTATCTCGAATATGCCTCGCTGGAACGCCATATTGATTGGCAACATTTCATCAACACCATGAGACACTTTAAGCGTCGTCTTTTGCTTTTGAGCACAAAGGCAGAAACATGCTACACACAGATACACTATCAAAAAAATGATGTTTTACTTTTTGGTCGTGAATCAGCAGGCGTTCCTGATTATGTTCATAAAGCCGTTGATTGCACATTAAAAATTCCCATGCAACCACACGCACGCTCTTTAAATCTGGCTGTGAGTGTGGCCATAACAACAGGAGAAGCACTTCGCCAAATTGGTTATTATGAAAAGGGAGAAACTTAACAAAGAAAATACAAAAATCTCCGTAAGGGATTCAATATATTGATGAAATCACAATAGTCTACACAAGATCAATGATTATCAAAAAAGTGAAAGCGCGCCATCTTTCTAGAATCTTACAATGCCACTAAAATCTTATATTTTTCAATATGCTTCTGGAATAAGTTTAAAAACACCTTTATAAATCATTGGGGAAAATCATATTCATCAAACCAAATGATAAAGGAAATTATTCAATCTCCTCCTTGTAAAGAACAAGGCGTTTATCAGTACCAGTCTATCATGAAGAATGATTACCCTTGGTGAATTTTTCTTGGCTCCCAACTTATATGTTTATCCCATAGACGCCAACGACAGCCCCTGAATATTGTACTCAACTTCATGAGTGACACAACAAACAACTGAAATAAAACCGTAGACAAAACTATATCTTTAATGCGCAATAAATGCGTCTTACATCATTGTCTTGATAAGATTTATGACACGACAAATAACACTCTCTCACATCATTTTTGCTATCAACAACCAATTTATTATAAAACAAAAAATAAAAGAATATTTAAAAAAATGAATATTATAAATTAATTTTTTCTAATAATGCATTACGATCCATAAGAAATCCGCTTTCAATCCATATCATTTCAAGCTCTTTGAGCTTTTTTCCTAAAAGAACACCTTTAGAAAAACCTTTCTGGATCAAATCCTTGCCATTCACAGGAAAAGTAGGAATCTGCCACCTTTGAGCAAGCTGATAAAGCCTGACATAATCTTCTGTTTTTTGTAAAGCTTGGCTTTTCTCCGAAGCATCAACATATGATGAAGCAATAGACAAAGACAACTGATCTAAAACAGACTGCTGACCATGTAAATAAAGCAGTTTTTGTAAAAAAAACTCTGAACAGTTTTGGGCAATCCTCTCCAACTGTGCCCATTCTTTTAACCGCGTTGTTTCCTTATGGGATAAACGCAAACGCTTTGCCATTTCATGAAGACGCACAGGATCAGGAGGGAGCAGACTTTCTAGCCGTAACAACGGATCAACTTTCCAGCCAAGAGCCTGTTCTGTTTTCACCAATGCGTGTACCACATCAATGCCCCACTTTTCTGTTTCAGGAAAAATACGTGTCAAAATGCCACTTTGGCGCATCCATAAAAGAGCACGCGTTGGATCTAAAGCAGCGAGCAATTTTTTCATTTCTCCCCAAATGCGCTCCGATGAAAGCTTATGCAAACCATCTTTTAAACGAACACATGCCTTCAAGCCTTCCACATCAGGTCGCCCCATACCATACCAAGCAAAAAAGCGAAAAAACCGCAAAATACGTAAATAATCTTCGCGAATACGATTTTCTGCAATGCCGATAAAGCGCACTGTCTGGCTGGCAATATCATTCAAGCCTCCCACATCATCATAAAGGCAACCAGCAGCATCACAATAAAGCGCGTTAATGGTAAAATCCCGCCGTTCCGCATCTTTTTTCCAATCACGACCGAATGCCACTTTCGCATGACGACCATCTGTTTCAATATCAGAGCGAAGCGTTGTTACCTCATAGGAACATGACTGAGAAACCACCGTCACTGTACCAAACGCAACACCTGTAGGAACAGCTCTAAATCCTGCTTCTTCTACGCGTGTTATAATCTGCTGTGGCAAACAAGTTGTAGCAATATCAATATCACAAATAGGTTGCCCTAACAGCTGATTGCGCACTGCCCCGCCCACAATACGTGCCTCTTCACCATCCAAAGATAAAATGCGAAGAAGCATTTGGATATCATGATGTTGCAACCATTCAACTTGTTTGAAATCTTGTCTAATGCTCAACCTTTTAACCTTTCAAAAAATTGTCTTCTTTGGCTTTAAACAGATATTTTCTGGAGAATACTATTTTCCATATATTCCTTACACAACACACTTGTTTGTTTCAAATAGATCACTCTACATATGTGCGAAGATAAAAAAACAATATATTACCCTTCTTTTCTTCGCATTTTCTGCTACAAATCATAAAATATTCATTATCATACAGAGAAAATTATCGATTTTGCCACAAATGCCTTAAGGAAGAAACATGAGTCAACACGATACATCAGCCAGTTCTATGAAAAAGGCCAATATCAACAATGAAGCCCAAGCGGTTATTGATGATATTGATAACGTGCACAAAGAATTGGATATTCTACAACAAGAAATTGACAAAGTTATTTTTGGGCAAAATCATGTGATTGAATATGCTTTGATCACTATTTTTGCTGGTGGACACGCTCTTCTTGTGGGAGCTCCAGGACTTGCAAAAACGCGTCTTGTTGCAACTTTAGCAACAGTATTAGGGCTTGATGAAAAACGCATCCAATTTACCCCTGATCTCATGCCATCGGATATTATAGGCTCTGAGATTATGGATTCCGATAAGAGTGGTAAACGTTCTTTCCGCTACCTTCAAGGACCTATTTTTACCCAACTTCTAATGGCGGATGAAATTAATCGAGCCTCTCCACGCACGCAATCAGCTCTTTTACAAGCCATGCAGGAATATCATGTCACCGTTGCAGGTCAGCGTTATGATTTGCCACAACCTTTTCATGTGCTTGCAACCCAAAACCCTCTCGAACAGGAAGGGACTTACCCGCTTCCTGAAGCACAACTAGACCGCTTTTTGATGCAAATTAATATTGACTATCCTGATCTTATGACAGAACGGCGTATTATTTTAGAAACAACAAGAGAGAAAAATCAGAATATAAAACCGATTTTGTCAACGCAAAAACTGCAAAAAATTCAAAAGATTGTTCGGAAAATACCGCTTTCAGAAAATGTTATAGAAGCCATTTTAAAAATCGTTCGTTCGGCTCGCCCTCATAAAGATAACAGCCTTGCAAATACTTATGTTACTTGGGGACCTGGTCCACGCGCATCGCAAGCACTTTCCCTTTGTGTCCGCGCCAGAGCACTTTATTATGGGCGTTTAGCCCCCTCTCTTGATGATGTTGAAGCACTAGCCTATCCCGTATTACAACACCGCATGGCACTCAATTTTTCTGCAAGTGCCGAAGGTATAACCATAAAAGATATTATCAACAATCTTGTGAAAGACGCTCTTTAAAAATGGCCATTGGCAAAAAAGTTTCAAAAACCTCTCCCATATCACTTGCTAGCAAATTGCACGAAGATACTGCAAAAATGCCGTCTTTCCTTCTACAAGCACATCGGATTGCCCAAACACTGATAACGGGATGGCATGGACAGCACAGACGTGGTCAGGGAGAAAATTTTTGGCAATTTCGCCCTTATATTGAAGGAGAGTCCATTACACGCATTGACTGGCGTCGCTCAGCACGTGATGAACATACTTACCTGCGTGAACATGAATCACAAATGACACAAACGATTTGGCTTTGGACTGATCAAAGTGCATCTATGCATTATTGTTCGCGCCTTTCTAAAATCTCTAAAGGTGATCATGCCATCATTCTGACCCTTGCATTGGCGTTACTTCTTGCACAAAGTGGCGAACATATTGCGATCCCCAATCTCATGCCTCCTACCATGGCATCCAATGTCATAGAACGCATAGCGCTTACTTTGACAAATCATCAAAATGAAAGTCCATTGCCGGATTTTTCAACGATTACGCGTTTTTCACATGCCATCATAATAAGTGACTTTCTCGATCATCCTGAAGAAATCATCCAACATTTAAGCACTTTATCTACAAAACAGGTTACTGCGCATTTAATTGAAGTTGCTGATCCCGCAGAAGAAGACTTTCCCTATAGAGGTTGTACTGAATTTTTTGATCCCGAAACAAACGAAAAGCACACTTTTGGAAAAGCAGAAAACCTTCGTGAAAACTATTGCAAGCTGTATCAAGCAAGACGACAAGAATTAGTAAATTTTTGCTCACGCCAAGGATGGACCTATCACGTAAGTACAACAAATAAACCCTTCACTAAAACTATTTTGCATCTCGTAAACCAAATGGGAAGCTCTCCCTCTCACATCAGGAGGTCGCTTTGAGTTTTGCTGCTCCCCTGCTGTTACTTGGACTTTTATCCCTGCCCATCATTTGGTGGTTGTTACGCATAACACCTCCCTCACCGCGTAAAGAACCCTTTCCTCCTTTACGTTTTCTACCAAAATCAATTAATCAGCAGGAAAAAGCAAGCCACACACCTTGGTGGTTATTGTTACTACGACTAACCATAGCCGCACTGATTATCATCGCTTTAGCGCGCCCCATTTGGAATCAAAAGCCAATTATACTATCCAGATCACAGCCCCTTGCACTCATTATCGATAATGGATGGGCCTCTGCAAAAGAATGGAAAAAACGCATCTCTCTTGCTCAAAATCTCCTTGCACAAGCAGAAAAACAGCAAAAAGACATTTATTTTCTTGCCACCGCTGAAAATCATGACTCCAATAAAGGTCCTCTTCCTGCAAAAGTTGTAAAACAACATTTAATGCATTTGCAACCCCGCCCTTGGCCCGTCAATCGTGTGCATGCACTACAAAAACTGATTGCAATAAATAAAGGAAAACCCCTTGATATTGCTTACTTCAGTGATGGATTACAAACAAGGGAAGACGATCAAACTTTTGCTCTCATTGAACAATTAAAACCTGAAACACTCTTATGGTATTTAGCCGATATTTCCGATTTATTTGGCATAACGGCCATAGAAAATGACAACGGAAACATGGTCGCACGCATTATCCGTGCAACAACACACGGTAAATCTCCCACTACACTAGAACTTTACGATTCAAACAATCAATTGCTTGGCCAATTTAAAGCAAACTTTCTTGAGGGAAAAACCACCACCTTTGTTCCTTTTAGCATACCACTTGAACTGCGTAATGACATTGCTTGGATAAAGGTGAGCAACCAAGCCCATGCAGCTGCGACCTTCTTAGTGGACAGCCATAAGAGAGTAAGCCGTGTTGCTCTTCTCTCATCAAATACCAATGAAATGGTACAACCGTTACTCTCTCCATTTTATTATATTATCAAAGCACTCCAGGATCATACACAGCTTATAACAGCTGGTGGAAGAGAACTTTCAACGGATATTGACCACTTACTGAAACAAAATCCTTCTGTTTTCATTATGGGTGATATTGTAAACATGTCAGAAGAGGCAGAAAAAAAGCTGTCTGACTTCGTCAATAAAGGAGGAACACTTATCCGCTTTGCGGGAGAAAATCTGAGTAGCGCAGAACACTATGATAGCCTCCTTCCAGTATCTTTACGCCCTGGTAAACGTTTGCTTGGTAGTATTATGTCTTGGACGAAACCGCAAAAACTTGCGCCATTTGCAAAAAATAGCCTATTCTCTGATCTTCCCTTTCCAGAAGATATTACGGTCTCACGCCAAATCCTAGCAGAACCAAGCCCCGATCTTTTTGACAAGACATGGCTCGCTCTTTCTGATGGAACACCCCTTATTACAGCATCAGGACGTGGTAAAGGAACACTCATTCTTATCCACATTGCCCCTGATCCCACATGGTCCAATCTTCCTCTTTCTGGCTTTTTTGCACAAATGTTGCAAAAACTAATCACATTGAGTGCTTATGCAAACACAAATCCAACACACATAACAACACAAACAACCATACAAAATCCGTGGCGAACAATAACTGCTGATGGACAATTACAAACGCCCCCCTCTCATGTTGTTCCACTGGTTCTTAATGCCAAATATCCACCCCTTCCTTCCTATCGTACTCCCCCCGGACTCTATGGTGTCAAAAATAATTTTTATGCACTCAATGTGTTAAATCCTTCATCACACTTGATAAAACAATCTCCATCACCTTCTTTAAGCAAAAATCTTTTATCTTACGACACAAAAGAACAACATCTTATTGGCCCACTTTTAGCATTAGCCATGTTACTCTTCGCCTTGGATAGTTTTTTAACTTTATGGATAGGAGGCAATTTTTTTCTCAACAGACGAAACAATATGCTGCTTTTTCTCCCCTTCACAATAGGTCTCATGATCTTCTTTTCACAGACTCCAATCGTTCATGCACAAAACACAGAAAGCCATACGGAAAGCATAGTACAAGCAGCAGGTGCAACACATCTTGCTTACATTATAACAAATAATCATGAAATTGATGCAACGAGTAAAAGTGGTCTAGAAGCCTTAAGCCGATTCATCGCAGAGCGGACAATGCTCGCACCAAGCTCTGTGGTAGCACTTGATCTTGAGAAAGACGAACTTGCCTTCTATCCTCTCATTTATTGGCCCCTTGATGCAAACAGTCCTCTACCAACACAAAAGAGTCTTGAAAAAATAAATCGCTTTATGAAACATGGAGGCACAATTTTATTTGACACACGCGATCAAATAACCACCAGCCTCACTCTTGAAGACACCGCCACCCCAGCCACACAAAGATTAAGAAGCATTTTAAAGGGATTAAATATCCCAGCCATTGAACCAGCATCAACAGATCATGTGATTGCTCGTTCTTTTTATATTATGCCAGACTTTCCAGGTCTCTACCGTGGTTCACCTTTGTGGGTTGAAACATCATCCTCAACCAATAAAAAAAACGAAAGTCTTTTCAGCTTGGGTGATAATGTCAGTTCTCTCCTGATTACTGGAAATAACTTTGCTGGTGCTTGGGCACTAGACGAAAAAGGCATGTGGAAATATCCACTTGTTCCCAATGATCCGATGCAACGTCTATGGGCTTTTCGTGCAGGATTAAATATAGTTCTCTATGTGCTTACAGGAAACTATAAAGCAGACCAAGTGCATGTTCCAGCACTTTTAGAACGCTTTAAAAGGGAAAGAAGGCAATGACCCCATTCTTTACTTTTCAGCCTTTTTTGCCTCTCTCTTGGATTCTCTTCTTAGGAGGAATATCCACCCTTTTTGTCATTATTAGCCTCATTCAACAACGTCAAGGCTCTTTATTACGCCTTATAGCATTGATCGTGCTCCTCCTTACTTTACTCAATCCCATGATCATCAAAGAGCAGCGCGAACCACTGAAAAGTACGATAGGCATTGTCATTGATCGCAGCAAAAGCCAAACATTTGGCACACGTACAAACGACAGTGATGAAGCACGTAGACAACTTACAAAAGCATTGGCACATTACCCGCAATTTGAACCACGCTTTATTGAAGTTGGAAGACTTGCTGATAACCAATATGCACCCTCAACAAATTTGTTTCAGGCTTTAACACAGTCCATATCTGATATCCCACCATCTCGTTATGCAGGAACAATTTTTATCACCGATGGACAAGTCCATGACATTCCTGATATTATAGAGCTTCACCATCAAGCACCACTCAATGCCCTCATCACAGGAAGGTCCAGTGAGTTTGACCGCCAAGTCAAAATTATTTCTCCTCCTCGCTTTGCCCTTATCAATAAACCACAAATACTCTCTATCTTAGTAGAAGATAAGGGGCAAACCCAACAATCTCTTCCAAAGCAAGCAGATATTACTGTAAGCATCAATGGACAAGAAGTTGGTCATTATTCTGTAACCCCCGGCAGTATTTTTCAAACGGAAATAACCCTTCCCCATGCTGAAAAAAATATCATCCAAGTTACCACAGAGACATACAAAGGCGAATTAAGCTCTGAAAACAACCGCGCCATAGCGATTATTGAAGGGATTAGAGAAAATTTGCGTGTCCTTCTTATTTCAGGTGCACCTTATAATGGTGAGAGAACATGGCGTGATCTTTTAAAAGGGGACTCCAATATTGATCTTGTTCATTTTACCATTTTGCGTCCTCCCAACAAAGCAGATAACACACCCTTAAGCCAATTATCACTTGTTGTTTTTCCTACCAAAAAGCTCTTTGTTGAAGAGATCAACAATTTTGATCTCATCATTCTTGATGGCTATCAACACTCTAGTGTTCTCCCGTTAATCTATTATGATTATATCGCGCAATATGTACAACAGGGTGGTGCGTTGCTAATGGTAACAGGACCTGAGTTTACGCAACAAAACTCGCTTGCGAAAACACCTTTAATAAGCATCCTCCCCGCGTTACCCAATGGTACTATTCTTCAAAAGCCTTTTCGCCCAAAGTTAACCAAAGAAGGTGAACGCCATCCTGTCACAAAAAACCTTGCAACACTTAACTTTCCAGCCTCTCAATGGGGACGGTGGCTACGACAAATTGCTATTCAAAACACACACAAAGGCATTGCTCTGATGAAAGGAGCAGATGAACAACCTCTTTTACTTCTTTCCCATGTTGGTCAGGGGCGTGTGGGCATGTTGCTTTCTGATGAAAGTTGGCTTTGGGCAAGAGGTTTCGAAGGTGGAGGACCCTATGCAGCTCTCTATCGCCGAATTGCCCATTGGCTTATGAAAGAGCCAGAACTTGAAGAGGAAAAATTAACTGCTACCAGCAACCATCATCGTTTAACCATCTATCGCCAAACACTCAAAGATCACCCAGAACCAGCCGAAATAACTTTTCCCTCTGGAAAAAAAGAAAATATCACCCTTACAAAAGAGCAAGAAGGGATCTTTGCTGCAACAATAGATATTGATGAAACAGGAGTTTTTACCATCAAAAATGGCGACTTAACAACTCTCTCTTTTGTAACTGTACTTGATAATCTCGAATTACTTGATGTCATTTCAACAAAAGAAAAACTCGCTCCCATCAGTAAACATACTGGCGGATACATCGCACGTTTACACGACAAGGAAAAAGAAGGTATTCATCTTCCTCCTATAAAGCTGATTCGGTCACAAACCGGTACAACATCCTCATCTGCTCATTCAATTGTACTAAAAGAAGCAACAGAGACCCGTTTAATCAAGAGTTTCCATTTGTCGATCTTTTCTGGTTTCTTTGCACTGCTTATCTGTCTTATCCTGTTAAACAGCATGTGGTATCGTGAAAGCCGTTAAAAAGTCCAAAAATTCCTGTTATGATTTTATAATGCCTCTGATTCTTATCACAGCATTCACTTATTTGTTACTTTTAAAAGCTTATGATCTCAAGTCATTTAAAAACCTTGAGAATCCAAGTCATCTTTTATAATGTAAAAAAACAATAAAGCATAGCTTTCTCAAAAGCTTTTCTTCCTCTTGTTGAGAAATTGTTCTTTCATTTTACAAACCTTTTTTACCTCGGAAATGCACCAGCTTGTCCTCCTCTCTTTTTTTTCCTATTTTATTGCCTAAATCATTTTCAACGCTATGCTAACGTCTATGTTTTATCTTGCTCATATATCAGATGTGCATCTTGCACCTTTGCCGCAACCTTCTTTCTTTGAACTCTGTGGAAAGCGTCTTACGGGCTATCTGAATTGGCAAAAAAAGCGTAAGAACCAAATGGCAACAAATGTCCTAGACATTTTAATGGATCACTTGAAAAAGACAAATCCTGATCATCTTGTCATCTCTGGTGATCTTGTTAATCTTGCTCTTGATAAAGAATTTGAACAAGCGCGTCATTGGTTATTGAACCAAGGAGAGCCTCAAAATATTTCCTTAACATTTGGCAATCATGATGCCTATGTCCGTGGAGCATTTCAAAAAGCCTGTACCCTTTTCAAACCTTGGATCGAAGGTGATACCCTTCAAAAAAAGGCTTTTCCTTATATGCGTATTCGCAAGAACGTCGCTATTATCAGTGCTTCCTCAGCCATTGCGACACCACCTTTTCAAGCTTTTGGTTATTTTGGCAAAAAGCAAGCACAAGCTTTATCGCAACTTTTAAATGAAGCTGCAACACGCAAACTTTTTCGTGTTGTCATTATCCATCATCCCCCCTTTCATCACGCCACCTTTTGGCATAAGAAACTATGGGGCATCGAGCGTTTTTTAAACATTATCAAACATCATGGCTGTGAACTCGTTCTTCATGGACATACCCATCTTCCCACATTGAAGACCATTCAAGGCGCAACAGGAAAAATTCCTATTGTTGGTGTTTCCTCCGCATCACAAGCTTTTGGTGATAAAAAACCACCCGCAGGATTTAATTTATTTGCCATTGATGGTGAAAGCTCTCAATGGCGCTGCCAATTGCAACGCTATAGCCTCACCAATCAAAAAAACGAAATCGCCTGTAGTGAAACAATAAATCTTTAAACATTTTGTAAACCCTAAAAATTGTAAAAACAAGCAAACAATAAAGACATCTTTGGGTTAAAACAATTTTTTCTCTTTCCCCGTTTAGCAGAACAAAAATTCTTAACCATAAAACAAAGGGCAGATTGGTTTCTCCCAAATTACCTACCAACGACTTATATGCTTCCACCTCACCAGCTTATCGGATAAGTCTTGTCATCAATATTTTACTTCAACCTTATCTTTATCTGGCCAATGCCAAAAAATCAGCTACAGAAAAGCACCTTGGGTATAGAAATATGCCTTATACTCTCCCTAAAACATAATGTTACATGCTACGATAGAGAATTGGAAAAAATCTTTTTAGAGAAAAGGAACCACCGTTGTACCCGGAGGCAACTTAGCCTCTTCCTCAGGCTCAACATGAATAGAAATACGCACATTATCAAATTCTTCTTGAAGAGCACCTTCAATTTTATCGCAAATCCGATGTGCTTCTCCTACCGACATCACCGCAGGTACAACCAAATGAAATTCTATAAAAGTCACTCTACCAGCAACACGGGTAAGCAAATCATGAACTTCAAGTGCTCCCTGTGCATTTGCAGAAATAAGCTCACGAATCCGCATAGTCTCATTCAATTCAACGCCAACATCCATTAAACCCTGAACAGCACTGTTAATAACCTTCCAGCCTTGCAAAAGAATATTAACAGCAACAATAATCGCTAAAATTGGATCTAAAACACCCCATCCACTGAAAAAACCAGCAACTAAACCAATTAAAATGGCAAGGGACGTAAAAACATCTGTTATGAAATGTATTCCATCAGCTTTAAGAGCTGGTGAACGGTGAATTTTTCCCTGATGGATGAGAATCCAACCCCACATGCAATTTATAACACTTGCCACAACATGAATAACGAGCCACACCCCGGGCTTTTGTAATAATTTTACGGTTGAGAGAGCCATCCATGCTTCTCTCAAAATGATAATTGCTGCAATAATGATCAGGATTCCTTCAAGAATCGCAGAAAAATATTCTGCCTTATGATGTCCAAAAGGATGATCGTGATCAGCCGGCTTCATACTCACTTTAACCGCCCACCACGCCGCCAATGATGCAAGTATATTGACGATTGATTCCAATGCATCCGAATAAAGCGCAACCGAACCGGTGATGTGATATGCCCAATATTTCAAAGCGAAAACGATACATGCAACGAAGATAGAATATAGGGTTAAGTTCTGTATATTGATTTTGGCACCCATCACCACGCCCATTCTTCTTTACAAAATAAGGAAGAGCATTTTAAACTCTACTCCCTGTGACATTCTTGATATACTACCATTACTCCTGCAACTTCATAGAAATTTTACAAGATAAACGAATCTCACAGCGCATCATTGTCATCTCAATACCAAAGCTGTTACACAATATAACACCATAAATAAAGTAACGCAGAGACTCCAACAAGAAATAAAAATCTCCTTTGAGAAAAATCAAAGGTATTATCTTTATCATCTCATAAACTTTTAAGTAACTTCATAAATATATCATCGAAAAAATGCCTGTTTTTTCTCAAACGCATCACTCTTATGCACTCTTTATCAATCTTTCTATGAGCCCCAAAACACGCATAATATATCAGTAGCATTGCACACAATAAAAAAGATCGCGTCACCTTCCAATGCAACCTCATACCTCAACTGGAGCAAAAAAGAGAACGCTTCCCCCCAAAAAAAAAGAATCTGAGCATTGGGGACCCAGATTCTTTTCCCTTAGAGATTAAGGGTATGCAGAGCTTAGGAAATAGCGGGGACCTAAGACCCTGCATCCGATACGAAAACAAACTACATTGTACCGCACTCGGTATTCTTACATTATACCTATGGTTGTATTTTGTCAACACAATTCTATCATAAGTTTTAAAATAATAAATTTTTTTTATCCTTCCCTTCAAACAAAAGCAAATATTAAACATCTAGCAATTGAGAAAAAAGAATATTAAATCTCCTCTATGCATTTAAATATCACAACAATTTCTGAAACTGATGATCTACGTTTGCGAGACTATCATAATATCCGTGAAAAAGATCTTGTTGGACGACGACATCAATTTATAGCTGAAGGTAAAGTTATATTATCGACATTGCTAGCTTCCAAAGAATTTTCTGCTCTCTCTCTGCTTATAGTGAGAGAACGCCTCCCTAGCCTGATGCCCCTTTTAGAAAAAACACAGCCAACATGCCCCATTTATTGTGTCCATCAAAAAATCATGGATGATATTACCGGCTTTCATGTACATCGTGGTGTGCTTGGTATTGGTAAACGTACAACACTCCCATCATTACAATTTTTTTTACAAGAACTCCCGACTGAAGCTTTGATTCTGGTTTTATGTGGTATCTCTAATCACGATAATATGGGAGCCATTTTTCGCAATGCAGCTGCTTTTGCCAGCCATGGTATTATCATTGATAAAACCTCATGCGATCCACTCTACCGCAAATCCATCAGAGTTTCTACTGGAGCAGCTCTCAAGGTGCCCTATACGCAAGGTGCGGATATTGATGACATTATGGCAACGCTAAACGCTGCAGATTTTCATCTCTATTCGCTTTCCCCCTCTGCACCCCACACTCTAAAGCAAGCAAAACCAACAAAAAAGACAGCTCTTATTTTGGGAACAGAAGGTGACGGCTTACCAACCCATGTCCTACAAAAATCAGAAACCTTACGCATTCCCATGGCTCACGGTTTTGACAGCCTTAATGTCGCCACAGCAACAGGTATTGCACTTGCCCATTTCAGCGATTTTGCAAAACTCTCCTAAAAGCAATACCACTGTAAATAGCAAAATATCCGGTAAGTAGATTACTTTTATTTACAAGATGCCATTGTTTTAAAGTCTGAAGCAACAGCCGTTTTTGTTTCCAGATTGCACAAAAGGCGTTTCAACATCACTTCAGTATCCGCAGCACGTTCTGAACGAGTTACAAACCCTCCTCCAAGCACACGCGCTTCATTACTCTTCCCATCATAAAGAACACAAGCTTGTCCTGGTGCCACAGCATTCTCACGTTCCAACAAATCAACGGAAAAAACACCCTCTTGATAATGCAAACGCGCAAGATGCGGAGGACGGGTTGAACGAACTTTTACAGCTACCTCGACACCATCGGAGGGAAAATTATCCAACGGCTCATCTCCAAGCCAATTCACATCACGCAAAAAGAGTTTATGTGTTTCCAACATTTCACGTGGGCCAACAATAACCCGCGCATTTTCTACATCGAGATAAACCACATAAAGCGCTTCACCCGTTGCAACACCAATACCACGGCGTTGTCCAACGGTATAATGAACAATTCCCGCATGTTTTCCTAAAACCTGTCCATCAATATGCACAATAACTCCAGGATTAGCAGCCTCTGGACGCAATTTTGTGATAACATCAGAATATTTTCCTTGCGGAACAAAACAAATATCCTGACTATCATGCTTATTGGCAACAACAAACCCCATTTCTGCCGCTATTTCACGAACCCGTGCTTTGGGAAGGTCACCTAGCGGAAAACGCAAATAATCAATCTGCTCTTGTGTCGTTGCAAAGAGGAAGTAGCTCTGATCGCGATCACTATCGAGAGGGCGAAAAAGTGCCCGATGCACACCATGGGAACGCGAGCGAATATAATGCCCCGTTGCCAAAGCATCCGCACCTAATTGACGCGCCGTTGCTAAGAGATCAGCAAATTTAACAGTCTGATTGCACGCCACACATGGCACAGGAGTCTCACCATGAGCATAACTTTCTGCAAAAGGATCAATGACCGCTTCACGAAAACGCTTTTCATAATCAAGAACGTAATGAGGTATACCCAATGTCTCTGCTACGCGGCGAGCATCCTCAATATCTTGTCCAGCACAACATGCCCCCACCCGATGTGTTGCTGCACCATGATCATAAAGTTGCAAGGTAATCCCAATGACATCATAGCCTTCCTTTTTCAAAAGGCCTGCCACAACCGATGAATCAACACCACCCGACATTGCCACAACAATACGGGAATTCTCAGGACGTCCTGGTAAATCAAGACTGTTCAAAAACATGTATTCATTCTCTATTTTAATGGACACCTGTATATTAATGCCCCTAATATGCGCTATTCATTGCTTTTATGCTATTCACCCTTCTCTTATATTGTTTTTTTATCCTTTCCACAACCAATAGCATCACTTTCTTAAAAGCGGCTGCAGACAAAAAAAGAATGATGAAAATAAGGCACAATAAAAATCTTTTCTATTCTTCAAAAAAATCGATAGAAATATTACAAAAGATTACTTTGCGCGCTTCACTTTGAAGCATATTTTTTTATTGTCTTGCTTACTTTATTAATTTTTTTTCAACGCGTTTAGCTCTTTTTTAAATTTCATGTTTTACAAACGAATCAAATCCTTGACTAAAGGTAGAGGATAGAATGACCAACCTGATAAAAACACAAATGAAATATGTTATTGGACCAGATGGAAGTCCGCTTACCATTGCTGATCTACCGCCCAAAACCACAAGGCGGTGGGTAATCCGTCGCAAAGCTGAGGTTGTTGCGGCTGTTAGAGGTGGATTGTTAAGTCTTGATGAGGCGTGTCAACGCTATACTTTAACCGTAGAAGAATTTCTTTCATGGCAAAGTTTGATCGATGAACACGGTTTGGCTGGATTACGAACCACCAAAATCCAACATTACAGGCACTAATTCGCCAGTGATAGTGATTCGATAATAGCTTAAAATACAAACAGCCAAACTTGAAAAAGTTTGGCTGTTTTTTCGCATCTCAACACATAAACATCTCAAAATATTAATTTTTAAACGATAGTTTTTATCAGCCCGTCATTGAGTTAGAGTGACTTAAAACATTCTCATCATCCGTGAATGCTTTTTTTTCCCGCGCCTCAAGAAGCTGTGCACGCTGTAGCTCTCCATTGATTTCATGAAGAGTCATTTCAGCATTTGTTTTTTGCAACTGCAAATCACGAATCGAATTTACAAGATTATCGCGTCTCTGCCGCGCTGCACGAGCAAAAGCAGAATAAGCAAAATGGTGAACATCATTGTTGCCAGATTTACGTTCTTCGTTAATAATTTGCGCTTCTAATTCCAACACCATTCGCTCAAATTCTGCAATCATCATCTCAAGCTGTGCAATTTCACGATACTTCCCACGCACTTGAAACATCCTCAATCGCACTATACTTTCCCGTGGCTTCATACTCACTACTCCTTGATTACGCCTGCTCAAAATTCCTATTCACACTTTAATATATACGTTAGTTGGACTTTTTCTGACGAAAACAATCCATTTTCAAATTTAAAACGATAATTTCTGCCTTTCCTTAAAGTACTTGACGAACACAATATTTTTTCAAAAGAAATAACCATTTCTTCACTTTTCGCTTTCACTATAGAACAAAGAGATTTAAAGCTCAGTAAACAAAAACTGCAATTTTAAAAAAGCAATTAAAGTAGTCCCTTATAAGATTTTCTTAAAGTCAATTTTCCGTGGAAAAAGCATTTTATTTTTTCATTAAGTTCACAAATATGCTATTTTTCTAAAATATTTTTTAACCTCTTTTAAAAATAAAAATATTTTGTTAACCACTATCATGGATAGTGGGGAATTCAGTGGTGATTGTTACGCGTACTGCTGAAATATTCATAAACGCTTTATTATTAAGCGTTTGGTTTCGTAAGTTATTTTTATCAACGGTAGTTTTACCTGATGATAAAATGCAAAGTGCTCTTTCTGATTCGTAAAGAGCAAAGTGAGGGATTAAAATGCGCGTATTATTAATTGAAGATGATAAAGCAATGACACAGAGCATTGAGCTCATGCTTAAATCAGCAAATTTTAATGTTTATATCACTGATCTAGGTGAAGAAGGTGTCGATTTAGGAAAGCTTTATGATTATGATATCATTTTGCTTGATCTAAATCTACCTGATATGTCAGGCTATGATGTCCTGCGAACCCTCAGATTAGCAAAAATAAAAACCCCTGTCCTCATTCTTTCTGGTATGAATGCCATTGAAGATAAAGTGCGTGGTTTTGGCTTTGGTGCTGATGATTATATGACAAAACCCTTCCATAAGGATGAGCTTATTGCGCGTATTCATGCGGTTGTTCGCCGTTCGAAAGGGCATGCGCAATCAGTTATTGTTACCGGCGATCTCACTGTTAACCTTGATGCAAAAACAGTCGAAGTTTCTGGACGTCCTGTTCATTTAACTGGGAAAGAGTATCAAATGCTAGAGCTTCTCTCTCTGCGCAAAGGTACGACACTCACCAAAGAAATGTTTCTCAATCATCTCTACGGTGGAATGGATGAACCAGAGCTTAAAATTATTGATGTTTTTATCTGTAAACTGCGGAAAAAATTAGAAGCTGTTTCTTCTCACGTAAATTATATTGATACGGTTTGGGGACGTGGTTATGTATTACGTGATCCCGTTGAAGAAAACGTACGTAAAACCGCTTAAGCAGTGAAAACGCACATTGTAAAATCTCGGAGTGTAGCGGGCCGAGATTTTTTCTCTGTTACAAAATAAAGGCTTCCATACAAGCAATCTCTTAATAGAGAAAAAGGCTTAAAGCTTTAGGATCCTCAACCCTCCCATTTCCAAATATAATCTCATCGCTCACGAATATATTCTAAGCCATCCTTTCCAAATATGGCTTAGGCACTTGTATCTTATTCAAAGATTCTTCACACTTTCTAAAACAAGACACCCCTCAGTTTCATTGATATTTATTTTCATATCTGTCATTTCAGCAAGTAAGACTGTGTAATAAAATTGAATACCATGAGCATCGATAAGCTCTTCCTGAATTTCTCCATTATACAATGCAAGAAAATGAGAAGGAATACGGAGATTTTTACCACAAACTTCAAAGCGAAAAGAACGTTTATTTTCCTCTTGCATAATCATAACAACGATTTCTCCCTCACGAGAAACAGTTGTATTTGCAATCAATAACAAATTAAGCAAAAGTTTAACTTCATTTTTTGGTAAAAGCAGAGCAGGAATTTGCCATTTTAAAATTGCTTTTTCTTCTTTCATATATTGTTGAGCCACCTGCTCAGCGGTACGTGTATCTATTTGTCCCCCACTTGCACCTGCAAAGCCAAAAGCCAATCGTGCAAATTGTAGACGCGCAGAAGCACTCGCAACGGACCAACGCACCAATTGCAAAGCATCTTCTTCAGCTCCTCCCTCATCATAAAGCTCCATCGCATTTTGAATAGCACCAACAGGTGAGATCAAATCATGGCAAAGACGGCTACAAAGCAAAGCCGCAAGATCCATAGGCTTCAAAGAAACAGCTAATGTCATAATTATTGAGAACTCCAAAAATTTAAAAACAAGCTTGCTTTTAAAGCAAAACTCTTAACATCCAATGCATACATATAGAAAAATTGAACAATCACGCTAATTTTTTAGAAACAAATTCAAGAATTTAAATAACCTTACATCTTATTTTTTATTTGAATAGAATGAAAATCCTAATATGATCTCCTTGTTTGTAACCAACAAAAGGGAAAAACTCTATGGCCCTCTCTTTTCTAATACGCTGGTACAAAAACATTGTATCTCTTATCTTCCTTTTATTCATCATCATCAACACTGCAAATGCACAAGTTCAACCAATAGAACAACATGAACCTCATTATTCTCTGCAAGAAATCATTGATTCTGGTCATATTTTTTTTGGAAAAACAACAAGCGGTATAGCAGCAGCAATTGAAAATATCTTTTCACAATACGGTTATCCAAATGCCTATATTTTAGGGGAAGAGGCTTCTGGCGCCTTTTTTGCGGGACTAACCTATGGTGAGGGAAGACTTTTTACAAAACTCTACGGTCAACATAAAGTTTTTTGGCAAGGCCCTTCTGTAGGATGGGATTTTGGTGGCCAAGGTTCTCGTCTCATGATCTTAGTTTACGATCTTAATCATATAAATAATTTATGGGGACGCTATGGTGGTATTTCAGGTTCGGCCTATTTAATTGCAGGTGTTGGTTTTCATGTCCTAAAACACCACAATGTCTTACTCGTTCCCGTCCGAACAGGTATTGGTGCACGCCTTGGCATCAATGTAGGATATTTAAAATTAACACCAAAACCGACATGGAATCCATTTTAAACGGAGTGTTCTTAAAAAGGGAATTTATGCTTATTCAATCGCTTCTTTTTTTTATTCTTGGAGTTGCTTCCACAGCGTGGTTATTGGTGCTTTTGACCCCCCTTATTTGGCGTAAAGCTGTTCATTTTGCGCAGAAGAGTGTTTCTGCACAAATTCCATTTTCGCTCACTGAAGTGCAAGCAAACTACAATTTTCTCTGTGCACAACACGCTATGGAACTTGCGCGCAATGAACAAAAATATGAATTTTTGCAAAAAAAATATGCACAACAAAAAATACAACTTAGCCAAACAACAGAACAGCTTTACCAACTATGTTTTCCCACACAAAACATATCTTCTTCCTCAAAGGAAGCTATCACAACCCAACAAAATCTTATCTCAACAAATAATTTCATAAGGGAAATTAAAACTATGCGTGAAAAAATCGCACATTATCAACAACGTTTACAAAAAATTCAAATCAATGCGCCCGATACAACGGAAAACCAGCAACTCTTAGATGAACTGCGTGAAGAAACAAAGGAATTAGCAGCAACATTAGCTGCTCAAATAGCACTACAGGAAGGAGCTACATCCCCCATCTGCACATTGATTAAAAATTCCAAAAACACAAACGATCTCGCATCGCGCATTCGCAAAAAAATAACCTGCACAAAAAAAACACCTCTTACATAATTTATCTTCAAAATAGCTCAAATAAACATCTAGATTGATAATACTAACTCTATCTTTGTAGCATAAATATTGCCGTTACCATCTGAGATAAAAAAGCATCACATCTGTCTTTTAGGATACAAAGACACACTGAAGAGTCCAGTGGTAATTTGGGCTTTATTTTAAAAAATATTTCCAAGAGATCAGCAAAATAAAGCCCACTATTAACGAACTTTTAGAGAGAAAGATATTCTCTCAAGAATGATAAAAATCTTTTATTTTCTGAATGATCATATCCTGCTCATTTTGCGTTAAATAAGGATGCATGGGTAAACTTAAAACATGGGCTCCCAGGGATTCAGAAACATCAAGAGAACTTTTTACATAAGGAAAATGCTTATAAGCGGGCTGTTGATGCAAAGGAGTTTTGTAATAAACCATTGTAGGAATAGAGTTTTTCTGTAAGTAGTCCTTTAATTCATCACGTTTTTTTACTTTAAGAGTATACTGTGCATAGGCACAACGAACATTCTCTCCCACTTCTGGAACTGTCACAATATCTCTTAAATGATTGGAATAATATTGAGCAATCACCACACGCTTTTCCATCTCTTCTTCAAAGATACCAAACTTTTCTAATAAAATTGCAGCTTGAATAGTGTCTAGACGCGAATTCATACCGATACGCACATTGTCATATTGCGTTTCACCTTTACCATGAAAGAGAATCGAACGCAAAAGTTCTGCCAAATGATCATCATTGGTCATCATAGCGCCTCCATCACCATAACAGCCCAACGGTTTTGCAGGATAAAAACTTGTAGCAGCCACATCACCAAAAGCACCGCACATAGTATTACCGCTTCGTCCTCCCATTGACTGTGCAGCATCTTCAATCACAAACAGCTTCTCTTTTGCTGCCACTCTAGCAATTTGCGCGTAATCAGCAGGAAGGCCAAACAAATCAACAGCAATAATTGCCTTTGGTTTAAGACGCCCCTCTTTTTTAATCATTTCGATTGCATCACAAAGTTTTCCAACATCAATATTGAATGTATCAGGTAAAACATCAACAAAAACAGGTTCAGCACCCACCAAAGCGACAACTTCAGCGGTTGCAGAAAACGTGAAACTAGGACAAAAGACAGCATCACCTGGACCAATATTTTTAGCCATAAGAGGCATCTTCAATGCATCTGTTCCATTGGCACATGCAATCACATGTTTAACACCAAGATAATCGGCCAATCGCTCTTCAAATTCTGTCACCTTTGGTCCCAAAATATACTTACCACTGGCGATCACATGCGCAATTGCAGAATTAATTTTGTCTTCAATACGCGCACGCTGCGCTCCAAGGTCGATGAATTGCATACTAACTCCATTAATCATCACAAGAATGCAAAAGGGCTACTTATCTCTTTTATCTCTGATAGTTGACATGAGCAGCAGTTAAAATCCGTAAAACAGCAATGGCATCATCACCATTTGTGCGAGGTGCTTGACGCGTTTTAATACAATGAAGGAAATGCTGTAATTCACAAGTAAGCGGCAAACCTTCACACACATCAATATAGTTCACCTCATCAGTGCTAAAAGCCCACTCTTGACTCTCTTTCCAAACGGAAAAACGGTGCAATGCCAATTTACAGTTCCATGGTTTCATATCATCAAAAACAAGCATAGCCTTTGTACCAACAACCGTTAAAAGCCTTTCACGATAAGAACTCAAGCGTGAAGTAAAAAGATGGCTACGGATACCATTTGGAAAAGTCATATGAATATGAGCAAAATCAGAACACTGATCAATGATAGCTCCGCCCTCACCGCGAACTTCAGAAGGTTCACATCCCGTGACAGCCAAAATCATTGAGAGATCATGCGGCGCAAGATCCCATAGAGCATCACTTTGTGTATGAAATTTTCCAAAGCCTAACCGATGAGAATAAATATAACGCACCTCCCCCAGTTCTCCGCTTTTCACCAATTCACACATTTTTTCAAAAGCAGGATGAAATCTTAAAATATGCCCCACCATAAAAATCCGTTTGTATTGACGAGCAATTTTTACTTGGCGTTCAGCGTCAGTAATATTCAAAGCTATTGGTTTTTCAACCAAAACATCTTTACCATTTTTTACAGCACGCAAAACATTTTCTGTATGAAGCTGCGGAGGTAGTGCTAACACCAACGCGTCAATATCTCTATAAGTGAAAATATCATTAGGCGCGACAACATTAACGCCATACATACTCGCAAAACTTGCTGCACGAGCACTATCAACATCAGAAACTGCTGTTAAAGCCCCAAGACTTTGGAGTGTTCGTATATGATTCCCACCCCAATGACCGCATCCTAAAACCGCTACACGTGGCGCCATTTTTATGCCTTACCTCACCTCATCATATAAAAATTATATTTCCCTAATACTCCATATCGATGATAAAATAGAATGACAAGAGAAAAGCTTAAAAACGACGCTTGACATCTTACTATTCTACCTCTTATATCCGCAAAAGATGAAGTCATGTGCTCATATTTTTATGTGGCGGAGTAGCTCAGTAGGTTAGAGCAGAGGAATCATAATCCTTGTGTCGGGGGTTCAAATCCCTCCTCCGCTACCATTTTCTTTTCAAGCTGTGTAGCTTGCCAGCAGGTTTTGTGTAGCTTGCCAGCAGGTTTTGTATATTTTGACACCAGGTTTTGTACCAATTTATTTTCTTTTAAAGGGTTTTTAAGGTGTTTTCAAAGGGTCT
>NZ_JAQITB010000019.1 GCF_028618515.1 Bartonella sp. ML69XJBT | reverse complement strand
GAGGTTTTAAATACCCTTTGAAAGGTCTTTGAAGACCCTTTGAAAACACCTTAAAAACCCTTTAAAAGAAAATAAATTGGTACAAAACCTGGTGTCAAAATATACAAAACCTGCTGGCAAGCTACACTGCTGGCAAGCTACACTGCTGGCAAGCTACAATGATAAAAGTGCTGTGGCGGAGGGGGTGGGATTCGAACCCACGGTACAGTCTCCTGCACGCCGGTTTTCAAGACCGGTGCCTTAAACCGCTCGGCCACCCCTCCAAAACAGATATAGCTTTTTACAAAGTTCTTGCAAAAGGTCAATCATTTAAATTAATTTTTAAACGTTTTTAAATAAAATTGCTTGAATACTAATCGAAGTAAATTCTAGAATATTGCTCTTTTTGAAAAGAGTACTAAGTTGATTCTTAATCAAATGAACTCTTCAGTGGTGCCTTATCTTCCTCTGAATGAATTGCTACATTGCTAATCTTAGCTTAATGTGATCACTTTTCAAAAGTAAAGAGTAAGTAACATAATATCTATAGCAAATTTCCATATTCATCATTCTAGACACTCATTAAATCTTGCAAAGAAAATAGCTATACCTTTAGTATTTTTATTTTGTCTAGAGTTTAGCAAAAAAGCTATATTTATTGGAATAAAAGATAAAATCATAAAACCATACAACTTAGATTAAGGTACAACTTTTCGCAAAGCTTTTGCCATAAAATCTTCTAATTATTTTAATTGTAAAATTTTTTAGCATGTTTTTTTAGAACACTGCACAATTTTTATAGAGAGATTTAATATAATTCAAAGAATTACAAGAAAAAGTTGATAAAAAGGATATCCTTTATAGAAGCATATTGGGAATATGCTATTCCTTCACTTTATATTCTAACCTCCCTAACCCTAAAAGAATATGATAAATCAACAACTTATTTATCATATAAAATGCAATGGTGGGCCAGAGACTACCCTCATTGTTTCATAAACAAGACCAGAAAATTGTTCATCAGAGAGAAGTCCTCTTGCAGTTGTATTAAAATTAGGAATGATGAAGGGATTTAATCCATCAAATGTTCCAACAACACTGTAATAATTTTACCTTTTCGATTTGCATCAGAAAATACATAAGAAAAATGTTCAAATTATTCCAATAATTTAGGAGCTCCATGTCTTGTAACATCTGTCGCGAGAGTTTTATATTTTTAAAAGAAGAAGTATAAATATAAAAAAATTTACATAATAGAATCTATAGAGTAACATAAGAATTTAATTACGACTATATTGTAATAATGATTCGTTTATGCAATTTTATCTCATTTCGTGACAGTAAGATATTTTATATATTAATTTCATAAATCCTAATGCCATAAAAGGAGAAAACTGTATAAGAATGCATAAGAATTTAGCTGGCAAATTGTAGTGTTTCCTCCAAATTTGACTTTTCTCTTTATATTGAAGTAAGAAGCGTAAAGAGAGGGTGTCATTTCATTGGTTTAATTTAATACACTTGATTGAAATTATATTTAATATTCCTGTTGTTGGGGATATTATAAAAGCGCGTTGAAAGGATTGACTTAATCATGTCGCATAAAAATATTTATTCTGTTATTTCAGGGTTAGCGGGAGCTGTTGCCCTTTTTTTTACAATTCATACTTCTGCAGGGGCGCAGACTTTATCTCAAGGTTGGTATAAGGTTTGCAGTAAGCAGCATGATGTTGATGTTTGTAATACAATGAACACTGTTGTATCAAATACGGGACAGCCTTTAACAGCCTTTAATCTTGTTGAAATAAAAGGAAAACAAAATGAAAAACGTATAGGTATTCAAGTACCTACAGGTCGTTTTTTGCCAGAAGGTGTTCTTATTCAAATAGGAGATAATTTCTCTAAAAAAGTTCCTTATATTATTTGTAACGGGCCTAGTTGTATTGCCAATGATGTGTTAGATGATAAGCTTATTACTGCTATGAAAAGTGGTTCAAAAATGGTTGTAACTACAATTAATTTTCGTGGTTCAGCTAATCCTATTGAATTTTCTCTTAATGGATTCACAGCTGCGTACACAGGTCCTGGTATGGAGGAAAAAGATTTTCAACAAGAACAAATAAAGTTGCAACAAGCCATTCAATCAAAGCAAAAAGAGATTGAAGATCGTATGCGCGCTGAGCAAGAGAAAGCTAAACAGAACTAATTAATATACGACATAAGTAAAGTATTCTTTGAATATTTTTCGCTATGTTTACTTATTGAAACCGCCGTAAAATATTTACGGCGGTTTTCTTATATTTAATTTTTAGAAAGATTTCTACGTTTCCACCAACCAGTGCGCTCAGTCTTGGGAGAGCCATCAGGTGTTGATGATATAACAACAGGGGTATTGATGTTCTTCTCAACTCTGGAGGAAGCTGATTTGGTAGTTTCCTCACTTACAGTTTTTTGTTCTGATGGTTCTTGTGTTGTTAATTCTTTAGAGAGTGATTTTTTACGCGTTTTACGTATTCGTTTTTTGCTATTTTCAGGTGTTTCTTCCGCGGTGTCATGCGCAGTTTGATCCATTTTTTTTGTTTTAACTTTATGTTTTGGAGCAGTTATAGATTTTCCTTCTAAAGATTCTGCTACTATTACATTTTGGTCGTTTCCAATATCTTGCTGATTTTGCACTGTTTTTGACGAACGTGCTTTATGCTTTTTAGGTTTAGTAATCGTATCAACTTTTACAATATCATCTTGTTGTATATTCAAGTGTTGTGTATCGTTTTTTGCTTCTTCTAATGGAGCAGATTTTGCAGCTGGAATACGACGTTTGCGATAGGCTGTTTTGATTTCTTCTAAGGCCTGTTTAGCAAAATCTCCTACCGGTTCTGCATAAGGAGTACGAGGCTGATAAGAACTATTATCCTGATGATGGCGCCCCCCACGACGTCCCCGCCGACGTCCCCGACGACGAGTATCATCATTTAGTGTATCATCTTTTTTATGAACGGTGGAAAGAGAATTGTCATGAACTTCACTTTGACGATTTTTACGCTGACGTTTCTGCTTTGTTTCAACAAGTGTTCTGTCTTCTGTAACAGGATTCTCTCTTAAGAGTTCATCTGCAATTTCTTCTTTATTGTTATCTTCAAAGAGCAATGGAGTCTGAGAAACTGCTTCCGCTATTGCACCCTTAGAAATAATGAGATGTTGCGTTCCAATGCTATCATCTGCTTCAATACTAATATTAAGTTTAAAGCGCGCTTCTAGATTAACAAGAATATTGCGTTTATGATTTAATACATAAAGCGCTGTTGTTACGGGCGTGCGTACAGTAATGTTATGTTGCGGATTGTGAAGAAGATATTCTTCAATTGAGCGCATGACATGTAAAGCTATTGATGATTCAGAACGAACATTTCCTGTTCCAGCACAATGCGGGCAAGGGTGTGTTGTGCTTTCTAAAACTGATATGCGAATACGTTGACGACTCATTTCCAAAAGGCCAAAGTGTGAAATGTGACCAACTTGAATACGAGCACGGTCACTTTTTAAGCAATCTTTCAATTTTTTTTCGACCAGTCTCACATTGCGCTCTTCAAGCATGTCTATAAAATCAATCACAATCAAACCAGCAAGATCACGCAAACGTAATTGACGTGCTATTTCTTCTGCAGCTTCAAGGTTGGTTTGTAATGCTGTTTTCTCAACAGAAAGTTCTTTGGTAGAACGACCAGAATTTACATCAATAGCAACAAGCGCTTCAGTTTGATTAATAACAAGATAACCACCAGATTTTAAAGAAACTTGTGGGTGCAACATTTTATCAAGTTGAATTTCAATATTATTGCGTGTAAAAATTGGAATAGGATCGCGATAAGGTTGTACAACTTTTGCATGACTTGGCATAAGCATACGCATGAAATCTTTTGCTTCACGATATCCTTGGTCACCTGAAACAAGAATTTCATTAATATTTTTATTATAAAGGTCTCGTATAGAACGCTTTATGAGATTACTTTCTTCATGAACAAGACATGGTGCCGTGGATTTAAGTGTCAAAGTGCGAATAGTATCCCATAATCGGGTAAGATACTCATAATCGCGTTTAATCTCGGCTTTTGTTCTATTCGCTCCAGCTGTTCGTAGGATAACGCCCATGCCTTTAGGAACAGCTAACTCTTTTACAATTTCTTTAAGACGCTTGCGATCTTGTAGATTGGTGATTTTTCGTGAAATACCACCCCCACGTGCTGTATTGGGCATGAGAACAGAATAACGACCTGCTAGAGATAAATATGTTGTGAGTGCAGCACCTTTATTGCCACGTTCTTCTTTGATAACTTGTACCAACAAAATTTGACGTCGCTTTATTACTTCTTGAATTTTATATTGACGTCCTTGTTTTCGTTGATAGGTAGGGAGTTCTTCACGCACATCCTCGGCGCCAACCATTTCAATATCATCATGAGCAATACTTGCACTAAAAGATTCTTCTACATCATCAACGGTTATTGCTTCAGATCTCATGTCATTTTCAACATCAGCTGCCATGACATCATTACGCTCATCTTTTTTTGTTTTTCTGGAGCGTCTTTTATTCTTTTTTGTTTCTTCAGTAGGAACATCTACATAATTGTCTCCTACAGCAGCTTGTTCCTCTTCTTCAAGAAGAGCCAGACGATCCGCAATAGGAATTTGATAATAATCAGGATGAATTTCAGAAAATGTCAAAAAACCATGGCGATTACCACCATATTCGACAAAAGCTGCTTGGAGCGATGGCTCTACACGTGTAATACGCGCCAGATAAATATTCCCCTTAAGCTGCTTTTTATGTTCTGATTCAAAATCAAGTTCCTCAATTTTGTTGCCGTGAACAACAACAACACGTGTTTCCTCCGGATGGGAGGCATCTATAAGCATTTTGTTTGACATAAGTTAAAATCCTGAAGGCGACATGCGCAACTTTATTCAAACGAACAGTATGACTATTCGCAAATGTGAGGGGCTGTCTGCCATAAAAGGGAGGTACCAGTAAAACAGAACGGGATACTCCATAGAGATGCAAGACTGCATTTACAGCAATTCTCATCATCATTTCCCTCTGTTTTGTATGACTCATAATTTTTGTAAGTCTCCGGTAAAATAATCTTTAAAATAGTTCGGATGTCCGAACCAGCGAATCTAAATAACGTAATCCTAGCTTTTGTGACACAAAAAAATTTCATCCATAAAAAGCCTGAATGTATAACGTGGTAACAAATATTCTAAAAAACAACTTAATATGGACTACAGATTATTTAGGTGGTTACTATTGGCTAGGAAGCCGTAAATGTTCTTTTATGTTGATATCATGATTTTGGCAAGTAACAATGTAAATACATATCATTATAATGCCTTTATTGCCTTAATTTAATTTTTAGAGGTATTTTTTAAAGTTGGAGAATTCAGCATTTATTGAAAAAGATGAAATAAATCTGATAGATTGCTTTTATACCGTTGAGATCAATTGTTGCTAATAGAGAATTTAAGAGTATTTCACTTATGATAAAAGGGGTTTCTACCAAAAAGCCAAAAGCAGCCTATTGGGATATTATTTTGTACGTCCTATGTTATGTATTCTTTTTTTTAATATTTCAAACAAATATCCAAGCGGCAAATGCTTTAAAACTTGTTGATTTGCGAACTATTGGAGATAGTGCACGCACACGTATTATTGCGGTTTTTAATGCTGAACCCAATGTTCGTTTACAGACTTTGGATAAGCCTGCCCGTTTGATTATCAATTTGCCTACTGTTGATTTTTCAGGACAAAATACACCTTTAAAAAAACAGAATACACTATCAAGTATGTTATCAGATGTTCGTTATGGTTTTTCTGATATACGGACTTCACGCATTATTTTGACGAGTAAAATTGCTTTTGTTGTTGAAAAGAGTACAATCCAAAAATTAGAGAATGGTTTATGGCAACTCCTGATTGATATTCGTAAAACGACACAAGAAGAGTTTAATGAAATATTTGAAAAACAAGAAAGCAACAAGCTTGATACAAAAATACAACGAATAACAACACGTAATTTTCGTGTTGTTCTTGATCCTGGTCACGGTGGAATTGATGGTGGTGCGCGAGGTATTAGTGGGATTTTAGAAAAAGATGTAACACTTGCCTTTGCTCGTGTCTTGCGAGATGAATTAAAAAAATATTCTCATATCACCGTAGCTTTAACACGCGATTCTAATATTTTTTTAAGATTAAGTGAAAGAGTTAAAAAAGCGCAAGAATTTGATGCCGATCTTTTTATATCTATTCATGCAGATACTATTAATTTACATTCTCTTCGTGGTGCTACAGTCTATACCATATCAGACAAAGCATCTGATGCAATTGCAAAATCCTTGGCTGAAAATGAAAATAGAGTTGATCTTCTGGATGGTTTACCGGTAGATGAATCGCTTGAAGTTACAGATATTTTGCTCGATCTTACTCGACGTGAAACGCACGCATTTTCGGTGAATTTTGCTAATAGTGTTGTTTCAAATTTATCAAAAAGTAATATCAATCTGATAAATAATCCTCATCGATATGCTGATTTTCAAGTTTTAAGGGCTTCAGACATCCCCTCTGTTTTGATAGAAATTGGTTATTTATCCAATAAAGAGGATGAAGAATTATTAAACAATCCGCAATGGAGAAAACAAATGGCTATCTCAATTGCGCATTCTATTCGCCAATTCGCTGAATATAAGCAGAAAATTATGCAACCTCTTTAAATTGGTGAGAAAATAAAGTATCAGTATCGGGTTCTGATAGAGTTTAGTATAAACAATAAAAGATAAAAACAGTTTTTCTTTATCTTCCATCGCGCGGTGATATCCGCACAGCGTTAGTAAGATAACATATTTTTCTTTAATCAATTCTAAAGGAGTGGATAACCGTTCTGATGATGATTTTTTTTAGATACCTTCTGAGTTTTGTTATGCTTCTTGGGTTTTGCTGTGCAATGATACAGGATGCACTCGCAACAGATCAGGCGAATATACTTCCTGATTATGAAGTTCTGTCGCTCTATGAACCACCAGTGATGACACGCGTCCATGCTGCTGATGGTAGCCTAATGGCAGAGTTTGCAACAAAGCATCGCCTCTATTTACCGATTCAATCAATACCAAAGATTCTTAAAGAGGCTTTTATTTCCGCTGAAGACAAAAATTTTTATCATCATTTCGGCTTAGATCCCGAAGGACTTTCTAGAGCTTTAGTCAACAATATTCGTAATATTGGTTCTGGGAAACGCCCAGAAGGGGCATCAACCATTACACAACAAGTCGCTAAAAACTTTCTTTTAAATTCAGAAGCAACATTAGAACGTAAGTTAAAGGAAGCTATTCTAGCGATGCGTATCGAAAAAACCTATTCAAAAGAACATATTCTTGAGCTTTATCTCAACGAAATTTATCTTGGTCGTGGCACTTATGGTATTGCGGCTGCTGCTTTGACTTATTTCAATAAATCCGTCAATGATCTAACGTTAGAAGAATGTGCTTATTTGGCTGCTCTTCCCAAAGGTCCGGGAAATTATGATCCATTCAAAAATACACAGCGTGCCATTAATCGGCGCAATTGGGTTATAGATCGAATGGTAACAAATGGATATGTCACGCGTGAACAGGGAGAAAAAGCGAAAACAAAGCTCTTAGGAGCGAGATTACGCGGTAGCGATAGTTATGTTTTTGCTGCTGACTATTTTACTGAAGAAGTACGCCGCCGTTTAATGCGTCGCTATGGTGCAAAAACACTTTATGAGGGTGGACTTTCGATTCGTACAACATTAGATCCTCATTTACAAATTCTTGCTCGAAAAGCTTTACACAATGGGCTCATTAAATTTGATCATTCACAAGGATGGCGTGGAGCTTATGATCGTATTGATAAGAAAGATGATTGGGGGGGAGAGCTTGCAAATATCACGGGGTTAAGTGATGTTCCTGAGTGGCGTTTGGCTGTTGTTCTTTCTGCTAATGCCAATAAAGTAGAGATTGGTTTACAGCCCAAGCGTGAAAATTCAGGTTTATTATCAAAAAAACGAGAAACAGCTATTTTATCTGAGAAGGATTCAAAGTGGGCTTTAAATGTCGTAAAAGAAAATGGCTATCGAAGGATTGCCCATAATCTATCGCAAGTCCTGCAGGTTGGCGATGTTATTTTTGTTGAAAAAATACCCAATGCAAACAATATTTACCGATTACAACAAATTCCAAAAGTTGAAGGTGCCATTGTTGCGATGGAACCTGAGACAGGGCGTGTTCTTGCAATGGTGGGAGGATTTTCTTTTTCCGCATCTGAATTTAATCGCGCCACACAAGCTTATCGTCAG
This sequence comes from Bartonella sp. ML69XJBT, assembly GCF_028618515.1. GTDB lineage: Bacteria > Pseudomonadota > Alphaproteobacteria > Rhizobiales > Rhizobiaceae > Bartonella. The sequence goes on along the minus strand of NZ_JAQITB010000019.1, from coordinate 20,633 downwards.
CCTGGTTCTGCTTTCAAACCTTTTGTGTATGCAGCGGCGCTCGATAATGGATATACACCAGCATCCGTTGTTTTAGATGGCCCCATCGAAATTCGCCAATATAATGGTGAGATTTGGCAGCCTAAAAATTATGGAGGTACATATGCAGGACCTTCAACACTACGTTATGGCATTGAACATTCCCGCAATCTTATGACTATACGCCTTGCCTATGATATGGGAATGCCTCTTGTTTCTGAATATGCAGAGCGTTTTGGCATTGTCGATAAATTGCAACCTTATCTCCCCATGGCCTTAGGAGCTGGGGAGACAACGGTTTTACGAATGGTGACAGCTTATTCAGTGATAGCCAATGGAGGACGCTCTATTCATCCTTCTCTCATAGACAGAATTCAAGATCGTTATGGAAAAACAATTTACCGTCATGATGATCGTCTCTGTGAAAATTGTAATGTTCAGACATGGGATAATCAAAATGAACCAAAATTAATTGATGAAAGAGATCAAGTTCTTGATCCTATGACGGCTTATCAGATTACATCAATGATGGAAGGGGTTGTTCAACGCGGTACAGCGGCACGTTTACGTTATCTCAATCGCCATATTGCCGCTAAAACAGGAACCACAAATGATTCTAAAGATGTATGGTTTATGGGATTTACCCCTGATCTTGTCGTTGGTGTTTTTGTTGGTTACGATCAACCAGCACCATTAGGATATAATGGCACAGGCAGTTCATTGGCTGCACCTATTTTTGGTGAATTTATGGAAGGCGCTCTGAAAGGAAAACCAAATGTGCCATTTAAAATGCCAGAGGGTATGATTTTAATGCCAATTAATCGTAAGACAGGCATGCTTGCAGAAAGAGGAGAGCAAGATGTCATTATAGAAGCATTTAAGCCAGGAACTGGACCTGCTGATATCTATCAAGTGATTGGTGGCACAAATTCTTTTCAAGAAGGTGTTCCAGCAATGACTACTTCTCCTCAGGTTAATAAAGCTCTTGAAAGCGGTACAGGTGGGCTGTATTAATCAAAAAAATCTCTTTTGATATAACGGATGAATGGAATAAACGCATTTTTATCTCCTTTTTTGTAGTGTAGCTACAGTAAAGAGATTGATGAGATTATATGATCCTCTTATTACAAGAGCTGATTTGTATAAAATGCTAAAAAATATAAAGAGAAAGAATAAAAACGACGGTGTGAAGTTATGCGAGCAGAAATAGAAACATTAGTTGATGAAATCCAACAAGCAATTAAGTTGCTAAGGGGGCATCTTTGACTGGGATCAATCACTCAAACGTCTCGAATATCTCAATCAAAAAGCAGAGGATCCAACACTTTGGGATGATGCGCAACAAGCACAGGATATGATGCGTGAGCGTCAGCGTCTGGATGATTCAATTCATGGCATTCGATCATTTACAAAAACGCTTGAAGAGTGCATTGAGTTAATCGCGATGGGTGAAGAAGAAAGTGATATCGAAATTATCACTGATGCAGAAAACACCATACGCAATCTTAAGAATGAGATAGAAAAAAAGCAAATTGATGTGCTTCTTTCAGGAGAAGCAGACCAGAATGATACTTATCTAGAAGTTCATGCCGGTGCAGGAGGCACGGAAAGCCAAGATTGGGCTTCTATGTTGTTGCGTATGTATACACGTTGGGCTGAACAGCATCACATGAAGGTTGAAATATTAGAGATTCACGATGGAGAAGAAGCCGGCATAAAATCAGCAACTCTTCTCGTAAAAGGACATAACGCATATGGTCTGTTGAAAACAGAATCAGGGGTTCACCGTTTGGTCCGCATTTCACCGTTTGATTCCAATGCAAAACGCCATACTTCTTTCGCAAGCATTTGGGTTTATCCTGTTATTGATGATAATATTGAAGTTGATGTTTCAGAGGCGGATGTTCGTATCGATACTTATCGTGCATCAGGGGCAGGAGGACAACATGTCAATACGACAGATTCTGCAGTTCGTATCACACATATAAAAACGGGTATTGTTGTTCAATGTCAAACGGAGCGTTCTCAGCATAAAAATAGAGCAACTGCGTGGTCTATGTTACGCGCAAGACTCTATGAAGAAGAACTCAAAAAGAGAGAAGAAGAAACAAATGCTGTGGAAGCTTCTAAAACAGAAATCGGATGGGGACATCAAATTAGGTCTTATGTTCTGCAACCCTACCAGCTTGTCAAAGATTTACGCACAGGTGTTGAAAACACTGATCCACAATCCGTACTCAATGGCAATTTAGATGCATTCATAGAAGCAGCACTTGCACGGCGCATTTACGGAAAAGCCCAGGAAATTGAAGACATTGATTAACCGAAGACAATATTTTAAAGATGATTGCTTGATCTGTTAATTCTATCCCCATTGCTAGATTTATGAAATCCAGTAATGGAGTGGTTTTTATATTTAAAACTACTTGAATAACAACATTTATAAATCTTGATCATGTAAAAATGTGGCAGCAGCTAACACCTTCTCAGCATGTCCAGACACGCTCACTTTACGCCATTCTTCTGCTATTTTTCCGGTTTTATCAATGAGAAAAGTGCTTCGTTCAACGCCCATATATTTGCGTCCATACATGCTTTTTTCAACCCAGACACCGTAAGCTTCAAGTGTGTTTTTTTCTTCATCGGAAACAAGGATGATATCAAGTGCATGTTTTGTTTTAAATTTATCGTGTTTTTTAACATTATCTGGAGAGATTCCAATAACAACCACTCCTATTTCATCAAATTTTGCTTTTAATTGCGTAAAATCAAGTGCTTCACACGTGCAGCCACTCGTATCATCTTTTGGATAAAAATATAAAACAACGCATTTCCCTTGTAGGTCAGAAAGACATATTTTATCTCCCCCATCACGGGGCAAGTGAAAATCAGGTGCAAGGGTGCCTTTCATTGATTTTGTCATTTTTTTTTGACTTTCTTTTTTGTCTAACAACTACAAGCTATGAAGAATACATACAAGAAGGAATGATGCAACTTTTTAAAATTTATTGTTTCGAAAGATTTTTTATTATTGCCTAAAAAAGCCATTGTATCACAAGGATTGAAGCGAGGAAAAGAAATCAATATAAACAGCATGAAAAAAGGAGTATAAAAATTATAAAGCAATTATATTAGTTTTATCAAAACATGTTTTTTCTTACCGAAGGAAAGTTTAAGAATTCCATCGGCATTGACATCCTCTTCAAGAATAAGACGCGTCTCATCTTCAATGATTTGATCATTAATACGTACACCTCCGCCTTGAACATGCCGGCGAGCCTCACTGTTAGATTTGGCAAGTTTTGTTCGTACTAAAAGATTAAGTAATCCTATTCCCATTTTTAATTCTGTAGCGTGAATTTCAATAGTTGGAAGATTTTCTCCAAGTGTTTTTTCTTCAAAAGTTTTTCGAGCAGTTTCAGCAGCTGCATTTGCAAGACTGCGCCCATGCAACATTGCGGTAATTTCTGTTGCAAGGATTTTCTTTGCTTCGTTAATTTCACTCCCTTGTAATGCAGAAAGTTTGACGATCTCACCCATTGGCAATGTGGTATAAAGCTTTAAAAACCGAATAACATCAGCATCTTCTGTGTTACGCCAGTATTGCCAAAATTGATAAGGTGAAAGCATATCTGTGTTAAGCCATATAGCACCATTCAGGGACTTGCCCATTTTTGCTCCAGAAGACGTGGTGAGCAATGGTGAAGTTAATGCATATAACTGTGCTGTTCCTAAGCGATGTCCTAACTCAATTCCATTAACAATATTACCCCATTGATCAGAACCGCCCATTTGCATACGCAGTCCATAACGCTTATAAAGTTCAACAAAATCATAGGCTTGCAGGATCATATAATTAAACTCTAAGAATGACAAAGAATGTTCACGCTCAAGTCTTAGTCTGACGGAATCAAATGACAACATACGGTTAACAGAAAAATGTCTTCCTACATCACGCAAAAATTCTAAGTAGTTTAAATTGCATAACCATTCAGCATTATTAACAATACATGCATCAGTTTCTTTATCACCAAATGTTAAGTAATGAGCGAAGACCTTTTTAATACTAGCAATATTTGTAGTAATATCATCTTGTGTTAGAAGGCGCCGTGCTTCATCTTTAAAAGAAGGATCGCCAATCAGTCCTGTTCCTCCACCCATTAAGGCAATGGGACGATGACCCGTTTTTTGTAACCAATAAAGCATCATAATTTGCAGAAGACTTCCGGCATGTAGGCTCGACGCTGTAGGATCAAATCCAATATAGGCACTTACAATTTCTTTTGAAAAAAGATCATCTAAGCCTCTTTCATCCGAAATTTGGTGGATAAAACCACGCTCGTGCATAATGTGTAAAAAATCAGATTTAAAGACAGTCACAGATTTGTCCCTCATTAAAATTGCATTTATTGATCGGATGGTTTGTTAATACGCTCTCTCTACCATAATTAATAGCTATCTCACAAGGGAACGAAAAATATCGGAAGTAAAAACACAGGTGTCATTTTACTTGTCTATTTCAGCAGAAAATACTTTTTTCTCAAAGAAAATTATCCCTTTTAAATCTTTGAGTGTAGATAAATGACAGAAAGGCAGAATCAATGCAAAAAGGTGTCCTGAGCTACAGGAGTTCTTGTACACTTTTTATAAATTATAACGCTTAGGTAAGTGAAAGTATTTCGGGCGGAGGAGCGAGGAATTCGCCAGTAATATGATTGTCTAAATATTGTGCACATCGTTCAATAAGCTCTTGATGATATCCGCTAAAAAAGTGATTAGCGCCCTCCAATATTTCTTGTGTAATAGTAATACCTTTTTGTGTTTTGAGTTTATCTACAAGCGTTTGAACATCTTTTGGAGGAGCCACTTTATCAACAGCACCGTGAATAATAAGCCCAGAGGAGGGACAAGGGGCAAGAAATGAAAAGTCATAAACATTTGGTTGAGGAGCAACGGATATAAAGCCCTCAATTTCCGGTCGGCGCATTAAAAGCTGCATACCAATCCAAGCACCAAATGAATAGCCCGCCACCCAGCAATTTTTAGAATCAGGATGCTGTGCTTGTACCCAATCGAGAGCAGCGGCAGCATCTGAAAGCTCTCCTATCCCATAATCAAACTCACCTTGACTGCGACCAATACCACGAAAATTAAAACGTAATGTTGTAAAGCCACGTTGTTGAAACATATAGAAGAGATCATAAACAATTTTATTGTTCATTGTGCCACCAAATTGGGGATGAGGATGCAAAATAATCGCAATTGGTGCATTTCTTTGCTGAGAAGGCTGATAACGCCCTTCAAGCCGACCTGCGGGACCATTAAAAATAACTTCTGGCATTAAATGCTCCTTAACATACGATAAGCTCTCATTGACCTTGATCGACTTTTACCATAGAATCTCTTAAGTAATTACTAGATATTCTTTTTTAAGTGCATTTTTCAAGAAAATTGCACTATTTTTTTTAATCAATTCATCAGATGAATGATTGCGATATAAAATGGTTATGAAACGCCGATATTTTGATCATAACGCAACAACACCACTCAAGAAAGCAGCACGGGTGGCATTACTGGAATCTTTAGAGATATTTGGTAATCCCTCATCCGTTCATACGGAAGGGCGTGCTGCGAAAGCGTTATTACAAAAAGCACGTCGACAAGTTGCTGAAAGTCTCAATACCAATCCAGATCACGTTGTCTTTACATCTGGTGCAAGTGAAGCGGCGATGACTTTATTAACACCCTTTTATAATATGGGAAGATCTAAAATTCGATTTTCTCATCTTTATATTGGGGCAACAGAACATCCATCTGTTGCAGAAGGAGGACGTTTTTCTCAAGAATGTATCAGTACAGTTGCTGTTGATCAAGATGGGCTTATTCAACAAGATAAATTAGTCTCTCTCTTAAAAATGCACGATAAAACAATGGGGCTTCCTCTTGTTGCTATTCAAGCTGCAAATAGTGAAACGGGTGTTCTTCAGCCAATAAAAGAGATAGCTGCGATTGTTCGTGATTTTGGAGGGATTCTGATTGCTGATTTAACACAATATGTAGACAAAAATTTTGTTGATATTGATCAGATGGAAGGAGATTTTTTTATACTGTCGGCGCATAAAATTGGTGGTCCTAAAGGGATTGGTGCTTTTGTTTCATCTGGAAACCTTTTGATGCCAACTCCTCTTATTGTAGGAGGAGGACAAGAAAAAGGGTTACGTGGAGGAACAGAAGCATTGCCATTGATTGCTGCTTTCGGGGCAGCAATTGCTGATTGTTATACAAAAGAACAGATAAAGCAGTTACTATATTTACGTGATAAATTAGAAAATGGAATACAGAAAATATGTCATGATGTTGAAATTTTTGGCAAAAGAGTTCAGCGTTTGCCAAATACAACTTATTTCACGGTGCGTGGTATAAAAGCTGAAACAATGCAAATTGCTTTTGATTTGGCTGGGTTCTCTGTATCAGCAGGTTCTGCCTGTTCTTCAGGGAAAGTAAAACAAAGCAGGGTCTTGGAGGCAATGGGGTATCATATTCCCAATGGAGCAATTCGTATTTCAATAGGGCGGTGTACAACTTCTCAAGACATTGATGATTTTCTATTGTCTTTTTCTCAAATTATCAGTAATAAAAGAGGATAGGATTTATCATTGAACTTGAAAATTAGAATTATTTTAAATAAAAAGCTTGATTAAAATTTTTCCACTTTGCATATAGCCTAAAGTGCGTATAGCCTAAAAAATGAATTATTCATTTTAATCCTGTAAAACACGAGACTTTTAGTCACCGGTTCTTGATGCCAAAAATGGAGAAAGTTTATGCCGGCAGTACAAGAAACAATACGTCAAGTACGTGAAATAGATGTTGATCAATATAAATATGGCTTTGAAACCAATATTGAAATGGACAAAGCTCCAAAAGGTTTAAACGAAGATATTATCAAATTTATTTCTGCTAAAAAGCATGAACCTGAATGGATGCTCACATGGCGTTTGCAAGCTTTCCACCGTTGGTCAACAATGCAAGAACCGAGTTGGGCGCGCATTAAATATCCTCCAATTGATTTTCAAGAGCTTTATTATTATGCTGCTCCTAAAAATCATACAGGACCAAAATCTTTGGATGAAGTCGATCCTGAATTGTTGGCAACCTATGAAAAGCTTGGTATTCCCCTCAAAGAACAAGAGATTTTAGCAGGAGTAAGAAAACAGTCTGATCCTTCTACTTTTGATGAAAGTATCTATGCATCAGGGCAGGTTGCTGTCGATGCGGTTTTCGATTCTGTTTCTGTTGTGACAACATTTAAAAAAGAGCTTGCACGTTCTGGCGTTATTTTTTGCTCTATTTCAGAAGCAATTATCGAACATTCCGCTCTTATTAAAAAATATTTAGGAAGCGTTGTGCCTGTGGGTGATAATTATTATGCTGCCTTGAATGCAGCAGTTTTTACAGATGGTTCATTTGTTTATATTCCCAAAGGCGTCCGTTGTCCTATGGAGCTTTCAACCTATTTTAGGATTAATGAACGCAATACAGGTCAATTTGAGCGAACATTAATTATTGCCGATGAAAATTCCTATGTTTCTTATCTTGAGGGGTGTACAGCCCCCCAACGTGATGAAAATCAACTGCATGCCGCTGTTGTTGAGCTTATTGCACTGGAAAATGCAGAAATTAAATATTCTACAGTACAAAATTGGTATCCCGGCGATAAAGAAGGTAAGGGTGGTATTTATAATTTTGTCACAAAGCGTGGGGATTGTCGGGGCGATAATTCTAAAATTTCATGGACACAAGTCGAGACTGGTTCTGCAATTACTTGGAAATATCCGTCTTGTTTGCTACGTGGGAATAACTCGCGTGGGGAATTTTATTCTATTGCTGTTGCAAACGGTTATCAACAAATCGATTCCGGTACAAAAATGATCCACTTAGGTAAAAATACTTCCAGTCGTATTGTTTCTAAAGGCATTTCTGCTGGTTTTTCAAATAACACTTATCGGGGACAAGTTACAGCACATCGAAAAGCACAAAATGCACGTAATTTTACGCAATGCGATAGTTTGTTAATTGGCAATGATTGTGGTGCTCATACAGTACCTTATATTGAAGCAAAAAATGCGACAGCACAATTTGAACATGAAGCGACAACATCAAAAATTTCTGATGATCAACTTTTCTATGTTATGCAGCGTGGCATTCCTGAAGAGGAAGCTATCGCACTAATTGTGAATGGTTTTGTAAAAGAAGTTATTCAAAAACTTCCAATGGAATTTGCCGTTGAAGCACAAAAGCTCATTGGTATCAGCCTTGAAGGTAGTGTAGGATAATCGGTAAGATAAAGAGCATCTCTTTGGCTTAAAAGAGTCAGAACAGGATTTCATTATGTTAGAAATAAAAAATTTGCGTGCCCGTATTGTTGGAACCGATACAGAAGTTATTCGAGGGTTAAACTTGACCGTTCAAGATGGTGAAGTTGCTGCTATCATGGGACAAAACGGAGCTGGAAAATCGACTTTGTCTTATTTACTTGCAGGTCGTGATGATTACGAAGTCATAGAAGGAGATATCCTTTATAATGAACAATCACTTTTAGAAATGGATCCAGCAGAACGTGCAACCTATGGTGTTTTTCTTGCCTTTCAATATCCAATGGAAATACCTGGAGTGGCAACGATGGAATTTTTAAAAGTTGCAATGAATTCTCAACGTAAAGCACGTGGTGATGAAGAACTTAAAATTCCTGAATTTATAAAATGTGTTAAAGAAGCTTCTTCAAAACTTGATATAGATATGGACATGCTAAAACGTCCATTAAATGTGGGTTTTTCAGGGGGAGAAAAAAAGCGTGCTGAAATTTTACAAATGGCACTTCTTGAGCCTAAACTCTGCATTTTAGATGAAACAGATTCTGGTTTAGATATTGATGCACTAAAAATTGTTGCAGATGGTGTTAATAAACTCAGAGATTCAAAACGTTCATTTCTGGTCATTACCCATTACCAACGTCTACTGAACTATATTATTCCTGATACGGTACATGTTCTCTATAAAGGACGTATTATTAAAAGCGGAGATAAATCACTAGCGCTTTATTTGGAACAAAATGGATATGCTGATCTTATTAATGAAGCAGCTTGAGGTTATTGTAATATGAGCGCACAACAAGAATTGTTAGCGGTTGAAAAGGAAATACTCAATCATTTCAATCAATCTATAAACAATTTACCTGGCGATAAGACTGTGCGGGCAGTTCGCAAAAAAGCGATTGAACTGTTTCAAACCACATGTCTTCCTTCACGGAAAATCGAAAATTGGCATTATACTAATCTGCGTACACTATTGAAATCTGTGAGTGACTTTTCGCAAACAAGTGCTGATGGGCAATACATTACTGCATTACTTCAAGAAAGTACTGTTTTTTCTATTAAAAATGGAACAACATCGACACAGTCAAATGTAGCAAATATGACCATAAAGCGGCTTGCTGATGCCTTAAAGGAAAATGAAGTACAGATAGATCAAATCACTTCTAATGAAGACTTTATCGGACAATTAAATACCGCTTTTGTTACGGATGGTTGGCTTTTCCACATTCCTGAAAATACAAAATTAACTGTTCCTATTGAATTGCAAAATATTCAAATGGGTGGACAATCTCATATTTTTTCGGAAATAAAAATGGATAAAAACAGTCAAGCTGTGTTCGTTGAACGTCAGATTGGCGATGATAAAGAGAGTTTTGTCAGTTCAATCTTTTCGTTACATGTTGCTGCTTATAGTGATGTAACATGGATCCTTATTCGCAATCGTGGTTTTAATTCTATACAGTTTGGCCGGTTTCGTGCTGTTCTTGATCAAGGAGCAAAATTATCCCTTTATGTGATTAATATAGGCAGTCAACTTAATCGTCAGGAAATTGATGTTGAGTTACAAGGAGAAGATTCCGACTTTCAATTACGCGTCATCAATTTATTATCAGGAGAGACGCATAGTGATCTTACGATGAATGTTCGCCACGTTGAAGAAAAATCAACCTCAACAGAAATTGTACGCAATGTGGTAACAGATAAAGCAGTTGGCGTTTTTCAAGGCATAATACGTGTTGCTCAAAAAGCTCAAAAAACAGATGCACGCATGGCCTGTAATAGCCTCATTCTTTCAGATGATGCAGAATTTAATGCAAAGCCTGAACTAGAAATTTTTGCTGATGATGTTGCATGTGGTCACGGTGCGACAGTTGCCAACATTAATCATGATTATCTTTTTTATCTTATGGCGCGCGGTATTCCTTTTAAAATGGCTCGTGCACTTCTGATTAAAGGTTTTATCTCCGAGCTCATTGATGAGATCAAACAAGAAAATATCCAAACTGTTTTGAAGAATATTATTGGCGAATGGTTAGAAAAAAATGTTTAAGGCAAAATAATGGAAAGTGATATACCAATATTGAGTTATAACGTAGAAGAAATTCGCCGTGATTTTCCTATTTTGCAATGTAATGTTTATGGTAAAAGGTTAGCTTATCTTGACAGTGGGGCATCTGCTCAAAAACCGCAATTTGTGCTCGATGCGATGGATAATTTCTATCGATGTCGTTATGCAAATGTGCATCGAGGAATGCATTTTTTATCGAATGCAGCGACACAATGTTATGAAGATGCTCGTGAAACAGTTCGTGCGTTTTTAAACGCTAAAACAGCAAAGGAAATTATTTTTACGAAAAGTGCAACGGAAGCTATTAATACTGTTGCTTATGGTTGGGGGATGTCTCAATTAAAGGAAGGTGATGAAATTATTCTCACCATTATGGAGCATCATTCCAATATTATTCCGTGGCATTTTATTCGTGAACAGAGAGGTATTAAGCTCGTCTTCGTGCCTGTTGATGAGAATGGTGTCCTCCATATTGAAGATTTTCAAAAAGCTTTCAATAATAGAACAAAACTTGTTGCTATTACCCATATGTCTAATGTATTGGGAACCGTACCTTCTGTTCAAGAAATTATTAAGCTATCACATCAAAATGCCATTCCTGTTCTTGTTGATGGTTCTCAAGGGGCAGTGCATTTAACCGTTGATGTGCAAAATCTTGATTGTGATTGGTATGTCTTTACGGGTCATAAACTTTATGGTCCTACAGGCATAGGTGTGCTTTATGGCAAGGAATTGAGGCTAGAGGAAATGCATCCTTTTCAAGGGGGTGGGGAAATGATTGAGGAGGTAACCATTGATAAGGTCCTTTATAATGCTCCCCCTCATCGCTTTGAAGCGGGGACTCCTCCTATAGCTGAAGCTGTTGGATTAGCTGCTGCTATTGATTATATAAAGCAAAAAGACAGAAATGCTATTCACGCCCATGAAGCAGAACTTTTATCCTATGCACATGAAAGACTTAAAGCGATTAAATCGTTACGTATTTATGGGCATTCTCCTCATAAAGGAGCTATTATATCTTTTAAAATTGAAGGAATCCATGCGCATGATATCGCTATGTTTGTTGACCGGCAAGGTGTTGCTATCCGTGCAGGAACGCATTGTGCACAACCTTTATTACAACATTTTGGTTTAACATCTGTTTGCCGTGCATCATTGGCTATGTATAGTAATCATGAAGACATTGACCAATTAGTGGAAGCATTAGAAAAAGCAAGGATATTTTTTAATGGCTAAAACAATTGAAGAGCATCATTCTATAAAATCTGTTGAAAATGTAAGCAAAAATGACAAGTCTTACATATCAGCAATTCCAGCAGATGAAATTGATCGTATGACGGATGATATTATTTCTGCTCTGAAAACGGTTTATGATCCAGAAATCCCTGCTGATATTTATGAGCTAGGATTAATTTATCGTATTGATATTGAAGATGATCGTTCAGTAAAGATTGAAATGACACTTACAGCACCAGGGTGTCCCGTTGCTGGTGAAATGCCAGGTTGGGTAGAAAATGCGGTAAGTGCAGTTGAAGGTGTTTCACATGTTGAAGTCACCATGACATTTGATCCGCCATGGACACCTGATTGTATGTCAGAAGAAGCACAAATTGCTGTCGGATGGTACTAAATCCTGTTAGGAGAATTTGAGTCAGCGTATTTATGAGTGTATTTATTAATTTTTTGTAGCATTTAAACTTAAGGACATCAAATGGGTTATAATAAACAAAAATTAGAACTCACTTGGATAGGAAAAGAAAAACGCCCCAAACTAGAACCCCGTATTTTATTGGAAGATCTTAAAAAATCTTATCATGCTTCGCATCAAATTTCTGTGAGAGATATTTTTGATAATAAACTCATTTTTGGTGATAATTTACTCGCCCTCAAAGCCCTTGAACAAGAATATACAGGGAAGGTGAAATGTATCTATATCGATCCACCTTATAATACAGGCAATGCATTCGAACATTATGAAGATGGTTTAGAGCATTCTATATGGCTAAGCCTTATGAGAGATAGGTTAGAGCTCCTGTATCATTTACTCGCAAATGATGGAAGTATCTGGATATCTATTGATGACGATGAACAAGCTTATCTGAAAGTAATGATGGATGAAATTTTTGGTCGAAAAAATTTTGTAAACAATGTTATTTGGCAAAAGAAATATGCTCCACAAAATGACGCAAAGTGGCTTTCAGATAACCATGATTTTGTAATGGTTTATGCTAAAGACAAAACTATTTGGCGACCTAATTTGCTTCCTCGTTCAACCGATATGGATGCGCGCTATAAAAATCCTGATAATGATCCGCGTGGATTATGGCAATCTGGAGATTTATCCGTAAAAAGGATAACAGCTAAGGATATTTATGCAATTATCACCCCTTCTGGTCGTAGAGTAATGCCTCCCAACGGTAGAAGTTGGGCTATTAACGAAAAAAAAATTTTGAGTTACTAAAAGATAATCGTATATGGTTTGGGTCAGATAAGGGTGGAGTACCACGCATTAAACGTTTTGTTTCTGAAGTCAAACAAGGAATAACAAGCATGACTATTTGGCCTTATGCAGAAGTAGGGCATAATCAAGATGCAAAGAGAGAAGTTAAAGTCTTTAATTCTGATAATGTTTTTGCTACTCCAAAACCTGAAAAGCTCATAGAGCGTATTATTCAAGATGCAAAATATCTTTGTGAGCCTAAAAGAGCATCTGAAATGCAAAATTCTATTGTTTTGAAAAAAAGAAAAGCAGCAGTTCAATGGTGTCGTCATGCAACGCATTATTCTGTCACGCATGACGGAAAACCATGGTATTATGTTCTTATTCCGCATGACTCTATTAAGGCAAACAGCAGTTTTGAAGGTTTGTGTGCAGAGTTCACTATCTCATAAGTTTTTTTATTTATGAATGATAAGCTGAATTAAGTATCTGAATCCTATTTTTACTTCTTATGCTATTGCTTTTTAAACACTATAAAATTCTTAAATCAAAAAATTATTCATTCTTTCTGAACTTCATTTGATAACTTAATAGATACAAATAAAATATTTTAAAAAACTGAACTATTTATTACTCTTTCTCTTGTAAAATTGAAGCGCAATGAAATAAAATATAACAGCAGATAAAATGGATGATTTGATGTATGGCTTTAGACTTAACAAACATTACTTTTAATTTTTTAAAACAAAACCCAACAAAAAAGTTTACCGCTCGCGAAATCGCTCAATGGATATTCGAAAATTACCGAGATGCTTGTCGTAAAAAACAAAAGCGTTCAACTGCAACAGTTATGCCTCTTAATAGTGACACGGCTCTTATTCAGCAAATTGTTGCTGAAATAGGGTCTAAGCGTCCGCACTTACAAAAGCGTCATCCCGAAATTAAAACCACTGAAGGACGTCCGCGGCAGTATTATTTCACCCAATCAACAGATAGTGCTGAAATTGATGAAATAGAGAGCATTACAACGTCTAAGACAGATGATAGCATTAAAGAACATCATCTTTATCCATTATTATCTAAATTTTTATGGTCAGAGCTTGAAGTTTATAGCAAACGAATTAACGAAAAACATTCTCGTAATAAACACGGCACTGGTGGGAATAAATGGCTTTATCCAGATCTTGTAGGAATACAAGATTTAAGTAAAGAATGGCATCGTGAAATTAAAGATTGTGTTCTACAATATTTTGATAAAAAAACAAAACTTTGGTCTTTTGAAGTAAAAATTCTCATCAATCGCTCAAATGTACGACAAGTATTTTTTCAAACGGTTAGCAATTCTTCATGGGCTAATTTTAGTTATCTAGTCGCTAGTGAGATAGCAGGCGTTGATACGTTAAAAGAACTTCGGATGCTTGCGTGTTTACATGGAATTGGATTTATAAGACTTGATAGAGAAAACTTTTCTGAAAGCCAAATTATGATACCTGCGAAGTACACGTAGATAATAATAAAATCAGTAAGTTATATTATAATTAAGGGATTTTATTGCTATTGATTCTATTACGTTTTTTTTCCTCTAACCCTAACTTTTTTGGAGCTTTTTTATTGCGTCAAGGGCAAGTTTTTTACGATCTGCGCTCTTTGTATAATAAGATGGCATAGTATCGTTTTCCCATCCAAAAAGTGCTTTCATTTGTGATACTGTTGCACCGGAATTAGCGGCGCGTGTTGCTGCTAATTTTCGCAATCCATGTGCTGATTTTTTGATACCTGCTTGGATACATGCATTATAAAATAAAACTCCGAAGCTTTCTTTAGTTAGTTTTTTACCTTCTTTACCACAAATAAATGTTTCTTCTCCAACAGGACCAGTTTTAAGTGTCTCTGCTAATTCTGGTAAAATGGGAAGAAAAACATCTGTTTGGAATTTACTTTTTTCTGTTCTGAGATGAATAATATCATCTTTCACGTCTTTCCAACCAATACGAACGACATCACCACGACGCAAACCCGTGTAAAGAAGAACATCAATCCAAACACGTTCATGGGTACCATGTGACCAGCGTTGGTAATATTTTTCAACATCTTCTTCTGTCCAAACAGCAAATCCATCTTTATTGTTAAGAGCAGGTCTTTTGACGCCTACAGTTGGATTAGTTTCCAAAAGACCTTGTTCAATTGCCCAATTAAAAAGTCCATTAAGGGCTTTCAGAAAGTTTCTAGCCATTGCTGGTGTTTCTTTACGCCGTTCAACACCCGCTATGATATGTTTTTTTTCAATTGCTTTGTATGGAATGTTTCCTATGCTATCACATACCTTCATAAGTATAGTTTCTTTTTGTCTTTTCGTAGCTTTAGCGTAGCTATGCCAATCAGAGCTGTTAAAATACTGTTTCAGCAGCCATGCAAATGAACCTTCAGTGAGTTTACCGGTTTTAGATTTTGGGAGTATAAGTCCTTGTAATTCGGCAATTGCCATTTTGTAGTTGTCAACAAATTCTTGTGTTCCATAGGTTCCACGGATTCTAATACGTTTCCCATGACCAATGCGTACATACCATATGATTTTGCCATGGCGTGTGATTTCTTTGAGAAGATAAGGAGGGCGTGGTTTTGGCATGGTGACAGCCTATAAGACGATATCATAATCATCAGGTGACAAATTCCATGATTTGTCAGAATGATTAGTTGCATTTGGCAATGGGATATCGGATTTAAGATAGATAAGTAATTCCCCAGTAGGTTTGATTTCTATGAGTTCGCACCCTTGCTTTTTAGCTTCTCTTAAAGCACGTGCAATGGCTGGTTGTGTTATGGTAGCTGGACGAGGCGCCATATATTTCTCCTTACATTTAAGATGCAATTTACCCGTGTCGTGAATCACGCATTGATTGAAATTTGTTATGAAAGGGGCGGGGGTGCTAGGAGGCATACAAGGAACAAAGCACCCCCATAAGCAATCAGGCGGCTTTTGTTGAGATTCTTTGTATCTCTTGTTCTATTTCAGTTAAAAAGCTTTCAACCGCTTGATTGATTTGTTCAATTTGTTTGTCATCACGGTGGATGCGTTTGATTTTCATACGAAAGAGAGATGAATTGCCCGTAAAACGTGGGTCATAACTGATAAAATCACACCATTTGCGCCTCGTACAAGCCATTTGGAATTGCATTTGTGCAAGATATTCCGGTTTGATCTCATTATCGATAATGAAACGCATATGATTAGTAGATCTAGGGCATTTGATTTCGATTAACCCATCTTCATCAATCAGACCATCAGGGCTAGCCCCCGCCATTTGAATTGTAGGGTGTTGGATAAAGCCGCATTGAGTGACTTGTGTATCATAAATGAATGCATATTCTCTCAAGGCGTCTTCTTCATTTTCAATGCCCCATCTCATATCTTCTGTTTCATAATAGGGGCTTGTTTGACCCGTTAGACGTTCTGTAATGAGTTTGATTTTGTAGTCTTCATATTTGCTTGTAGGGGTTCCCTTTGCTGTTTTACTAATAACGTTGTAAATATTTGAAGCGGTGACTTTCCCTAACCGTGCTTGAAACCATTCTGCTGTTCTTTGTTGCATTTCACACCGCCGCCTGTTGTTCTTGTTGAGTTGGTGCATATTCAAGATCTTGGATATGAATATATTCGGCATCTTGTGTAGGTGTATCTGTTTGCTCTTGTTGTGGGAGATATTGTAGAGCTCTTTCTTTTTGAATATTTTGCTTTTTTTCCAACAGCTCTAAAACCTCTTGTGCTTTTTCATAAGATAGATCTGTTAGGTTTTCTACCTTTGCGTAAAAGAGAAGATTATCTTCATTTGTTTCAGTTTCTTTAATTAACTGTTTGATTTGTTCAAGCATCTCATAAGAAACAAGTTGTACAGGTGTGGTGTCATTAATACGTTTAGCTTCATCTTCTTCATAAATACCGGAAAATCCGAAAGCATAGCGAGCACATTGTATAGTGGCTTTATGACGTAACATACGAGCAGGGTATTTTTGCCAAGTGTCACTTTTTTGTTTGCATTCTGCTAAATATTCGGTGACTTCGATAGGATCTTTAATGCCTTTGAGACGAATAGCACATTTGATAGCAATGAGATTACCCTCTTTATCGAGTTGGTCTTGAAATGTCATGCCATCAAATTGAGGATTAGACTTAATGATCTTAATCCACCCGTCGATAGAGACAACCGGAATAATGCCGCCGCCTCGTTTAGGGAGAGCATAGATCTCTTTAGTGAGAGGATTCAGTCCATAAGTATTAGCAACAGAGATAAAAGCAGCGAATTCTTCATCAGTAAAGTTATGACTGATGCATGTTTTTATAATAGTTTTTCGAAATTGTTCATGAGAAAACCCATATTTATTTGCCATAGTGGCTAGGGGTGAATTTGTCATTATCGTTTTCCTTTTAATGCATGTTTTGTCTTTTCAGCTCTTCAGACAGCACCCCCATGCCTTTAGTAGTGATTTTAGCAGCAGGTACGACTTTTTCTATGCCCTCTGAAGTTTGAATGGTTTGGGTTGGGCAATCCATCAATCCTTTTTGGATTTTATCTTGGTAAGGTAACAAAGGAGCCCCGAAAGTGCGTCTATAAACCCAACCTTTTTGCTGCAAAAGTTGAATGAATTGTTTTGGTTGTATCTCAAGAACTTTAGCGGCTTCAGTAAGACCGAAGAGCCCATCAGAGCGTTGTAAGCTTTCAAGAGCCATTGCTTTTGGTTTTAAATCTTCAA
Source organism: Bartonella sp. ML69XJBT (assembly GCF_028618515.1). Classification (GTDB taxonomy): domain Bacteria; phylum Pseudomonadota; class Alphaproteobacteria; order Rhizobiales; family Rhizobiaceae; genus Bartonella. The sequence goes on along the minus strand of NZ_JAQITB010000019.1, from coordinate 2,983 downwards.
TGATGATGTCTTTACGCTCATTTTCATTTTTTAGATGAGTTAATACACCTAACATTACTTGTGGACTTGAGTAATCGATTTGTGGTGTAAGAACTTGCTTTGCACGCCGTTCGCATTCGATAAAATATTCTCTTGCTTGCTTACCTTTTTTATTACGCTCTACCATGGCGAGTTCTTTTGCCATGTCTAAAGTGAGATAATAGTCTACTGCTATGGCATTGTTCGCCTCCATTTTTTTGTGGAAGCGAATAAAGTCTTTGCCCTGAAGAAAAGCATATGTCATGATACGCTTTTTTATCCAAGTAGAGAAATCTTGTTTGCTTTCTAAAAAAGCATGCAAGTCACGAGCATTGACGGTTTGAACGATTTCTTCGTTAATGGTGTTCTTTGCGATAGCGATAGGATTATCCATTTTTCTGATCTCCTTGTAATTATCAATAATGAAGGGGAAGGAGGGTGCGCTGTTAGAAACGCTTTGAGTATATTGAGTAATTTGGATAGTCAGGAAGGACATCAGAAGGTCGTAAACGGTTTTGCTCTTCATAAGTGCCGTAGACTTTATCAATGTATTCTTCTTGAGCTAAATCATCTAAAAGTTGATTGAAAGCCTCACTTTCACGAATAAAGCTGTGAACTTTAGAGTGCTCATTAAGGCGCTCTCTGTTCTCGTTTACATAGAATTGAGCGATCTCTTCAGAGATATCTTCACACCGGTTAGTTGCGGGTTCAACGCGGAAGATTTGGACGGCATTATCGGCTTCATTAATAAAGTCGATAATGTCTTTTTCTTCGAAGAAAGGTCCATATTTAGCTAGGTTTTCTGTTTCATCTTCGCAAATGACTAAAAGAATTTCATCAGAATTTATGAAAACTGGTTTGTCCACAAATGCCTCCATACTGCCTATTGGCAAAAGTTATTTTCTAAGATATGGAGTGAACATATTTTCGATTTTAGAATAAGTCAATATAATTTTTCTAAAACAGAAAAAATTTTTTTAGTAATAGACAAATAGTCTACACAAAAAAGTAATTTAATTTTCATTTCAATGTGGAGAAAATTCTGTATGAAGCAGTCTAAAAAAGCTCTAAAAATATTTTCGTCATTAACAAATGAGCAAAAACGGGTGGTTATTTTCCATCTTCTTCTTGCAAAGATCGCAGAAAAGAAATGACGGCTTTTCTATGCTCTGGCTTTGCCGAGGAATATAATTTTAAAAAATAATCATCACAATTATCGGGTATAAAATGAGGGGGGAGAGCTTTAAAAAATGAAGTTAATCTAACGAGTTCATCAGCAGATATGCTTCTACTTTCTTTATCATCATCGACAGAAAGCATTTTAGATACAACAGATGTATGAAGTCCCATATGTTTAGCTAATTCAGTTCGGGACCCATGACCCATTGTTTTAAGTTTTTCATTTGCCCAAATTTTTATTTCTTTTTGAATATCCATACTTATCAATATTCCTATTGTTTTAAAAATATCAACATTTCTATTTTAGAAAAAATGTTGATATTTTTTCTATAATCGAATAAATGCCCGTTTGATAAATAGAGAAATTAAAATGAATATCAAAAATTCAGCAGGTACGATTATAAAATATTTAGGCGGTGCGAAACGTGTGTCATTGATTTCTCAATGCCATGTGTCTGCTGTTTATAAATGGACTTATCCTTTAAAAAAACTAGAGGGTAAAGGCGGAATTATACCAGCTAAGTATCAAATTATGCTTCTGAATTATGCACGTGATCATGGGATAGATTTGCGTCCAGAAGATTTTTTTTATCCAGAGCGTTTGCAGAGATTAATGCAAGAGCAAGCAAGCGCCCCATTGTCGAAAATTTGCAAGAGCAGCTGTGTTGATAGCGCGTGCGACGGTTTGCAGCCTTAGGAGATGATGATGTCTGTAGAAAAGAAATATGAAATCCTGAAAGAGTATGGAAGTGAAGAGAATGGACACATTTTGCGTAAGATTCGTGCCTTAAGAGATTTTGGAAGCGTAAAAAAAGGTAATCTTGGCGGCTGGGTAGAACATGAAGGCAATTTATCGCATTATGGTAATTGCTGGATTTATGAAGGGGCTAAGGTTTATGGGAATGCGCAGGTTTATGATGATGCCATTATTGTTGATGCCAGTATTTTTGACAATGCTTTAGTTTGTGATCAAGCACGTGTTTACGGTATGGGATGGATTTATGGTAATGCCCGTATTTGCGGTGATGACTTTGTTACTACCCTTTTATATGACAATGAAAGATTTCATAACGATGAAGTTTGCATGCGTAGACGCGTTTTGGAGAATGCAAGAGAAGCGTATAAGAATGATGATGGGAAGCCTCGTGTAGAGCTTATACCGCCTTTAGCACTGATGGAAATCGGTCGTGTTTTAGAGTTTGGAGCAAAGAAATACGGAGCCAACAACTGGCGTAATGGCATGCATTGGAGCCGGTTTCACGGAGCAGCTTTGCGTCATTTATTAGCATGGTTTGGTGGAGAGAGTAAGGATGCTGAGAGTGATTTATCGCACTTGGCACATGCGGCGTGTTGCCTGCTTTTCTTAATGGAATGCGAAGCAAAACAGATTGGTTGTGATGACCGTCCTTATAAAAATTAATGGAGATCAAGATGAGTTCACATGAAATGATAGCGATAGTGGTGTTTGTGGTGTTTGGAGCTTTGCTTTTTAGCGGGGTGATGTTTCGTTTTGCATTGCATTATCGGGATAAGTTTAAACAACTTGCAGGGCAGATTGAAAAGTTTCAAGTGCAAATTGCAGAGCTTGAGAGAGAAATTGCAGAAAAAGATATCAAGTTTTTAAAGAAAACCAAGCAGACCATTGATGAATGTGATGCAGATCTTAAAGAACTGCATCAAAAGATAGATGCGTATGATGAAGCGTTCAAACGGAAGAACGAAATTATAGATGAACTAAAAGCAGAAGTTCAATCACGTGATGAGGAAATAGAGAAGCTTAAAGAAG
>NZ_JAQITB010000018.1 GCF_028618515.1 Bartonella sp. ML69XJBT | reverse complement strand
GAAAAAATCACGAATATTACTCAAGAAGTTAAAGGGGATGCTTTGTTGTGGAGCGATGATGATCAGGCATTTGTAGCTCTTCATGGAAAAGGCGACAAAAGAGGCAAGAGCAAACTGAAGTTTCTTGTTGATGGAGAGGTTTCAGAGGGCTCAATGGAAGCCATTACAGGCAATCAACTTTATTTGATGAGTAATCAACTTGCTGTGTATTTTGGTGGTGGTGCTGGCTATAAGGATGGAAAATGGACAGCTCCTAATTTCCAAGTTGCGCAATTTAATGCTGATGGTTCTGTTGATAAGAAGATAAGCTATAATAACGTTGCCAGTGCTTTTGACGGTGTAAGTGATAGTATGTCGAAGATAAACAACCGCATTCAAAATGTTGAAAAGAATGTCTCTTCCAATGGTTTAAATTGGAATGAGCAGAAAGGGATGTATGACGCTAGTCATAAAGGCAAAGCAAGCAAGATTGATAGCGTTGCCAATGGTAAAATTGAAAAAGGTTCGAAAGAAGTTGTAAATGGAGGACAATTATGGGAAACCAATGAGCGTATTTCTGGTGTTGAAAAAGATGTTCAGCATATCTCAAATAGAGTTGATAACATTTCTAATACTATTGCTGATATTGGTGACACAGTTCTCAATATTGATGCCAAAGTTGATAATATTGATAATAGGATTAACAATATTGCTGAGGATACTGTTCGCTATGACACAGATAAAACTGGTCAAAAAACCAATAAAATTACTTTGAAAGGTGGAGATCCTAGTGAACCTGTTATGATTGATAATGTAGCTGATGGTCGCATTGAGAAAGGTTCGAAAGAAGCTATTAATGGTGGACAACTGCATGACTATACTGAACAGCAAATGAAGATAGTTCTCGATGATGCAAAAAAATATACGGATAGTCAGGTGAAGAATATCGTTATTAATGCCATTGATGATGCTGTTGATCGGGCTGACCAATATACAGATATGAAGTTTAATATTTTAACTTATGATATTAAGAATGTACGTAAAGAGGCAAGGCAAGCAGCAGCCATTGGTTTGGCAGTATCCAATCTACGTTACTTCGACGATCCTGGATCTTTGAGTGTCTCATTTGGTAGTGGCACGTGGCGTGGACAATCTGCATTTGCTCTTGGCGCTGGTTATACATCTGAAAATGGAAAAATTCGCTCTAATCTATCTGCAACGAGTGCTGGTGGACATTGGGGAGTAGGCGGTGCCATAACTCTGAAAATAAAATAATACGAAGAGAATAAAATTTAACAGAATTTTCGCTCTTGTCTTATTAGGCAGGGGCGAAAATTTTATAATAAGTCAAAACAGTGTTACACTTAAATTTTACAGAAGTCATATTTCATAATCTTGCTAATAAAAAACACACTTCAACAACCTTGAAGTGTGTTTTTTATAGCGAGTCAGAGAAAAATATTATGAAGAAAAATGATTTTTTGCTATCTGATTTCGTGTTCTGTATCTAATTTAATAAGCTTCATTCCAGTAAAAAACTGCCTTATTTACTAGAAGAAATCTTTTCTAAAGAAAAACAGTTCTTATTTTAAATTAATTTAACCTTAAATTAAGGTTAATTGTCTCCATTACGGAAACAAAAAAGAATCACAAAAAGCTTACGAGGCTTCTTATGATAAAAAGACAACCACCCTAAATTTTATAACTTAACCCTTTTATCGAATTAAAAAATCTACTCCTATTTAAATAAAAAAACTTTTTCTTTTATTTAGACTAATTGCAAAATTTCCACCCCACAGGCAAAAATGATTAATACTCGTAACCATAATCCTACTAACGCTTTAACTAGTACCTTTACTCAATATGTCAATCTAACAATTTTCAAAACAACCATAAAACTAAACCTGTAGTCTCATAACGCTAAAATATGTCTTTTTTATGTTAAATATGTTTTTAGAGGGGATATCATGAAAAAATTATATACCACATCAGCGACAAGAGAATTGAAATGCCTTCGTTCTCCTTATTCGCTACCTTTAGTTATGGAGATTTCGTTGACTGCAATGGTAGCATTTTTATCGAACGTTTCTCTTAGTTTTTCAGCAGCTTTTGATATAAGCAAAGTGTTTCGTGAAGGTGTCGAGAGCGCTTTTATAGCTTCGCCTCCAAATGTTATCTCTGCTTATAATACCTATAACAGTGGCTTGGATGCTTCTTCTATTTCAAAAGACAATTATTTAACATCGCTCAATAAAGCAAGAGCAGAAAAAGTTAAAGCTTCGAGTGACTATGCAAATTTTCTAATCAATACTTTTTCCAATACGGGTGATGAGAGCTCTATAAGTGTTTTGAAAGAAGATGACGATTTTGCACGGAAAAATGTGCCATATATACTTAAGATACAGCAGCTTACAAAAGATGACAACGAGGAAACAGATGTAGGATTGTTTAACGTTCATAGTTTAGAAAAAAGTACCAAGAGGATGCGACCAATAGCTGTAGCAAATGTATTTCCAGTTGCTACGAGAGGAAACTATGATGCGGATCATTCTTATACTGTGGGTTATGAAGTGAAGAAAAAAGGCAGTAATGTTGTTGCTATAGGTCCGTGGGCTGATGGAGGTGATACTGAGGCAGTTGCTATAGGTAAATTCGCTTCTGTTAAAGGACAGGGTGGTGTCGCAATAGGTTCTGGAGAAATGAAAGACGGTTATATTACAACGACCTTTGCGGGTTTATATGCAGTAGCTGTGGGACGTAAAGCGCAAGGTTCGGGGAAATATGCGGTTTCTATTGGTTCTGATACAATGGGGGCTGGTGATGGTTCTGTTGCACTTGGTGGGCAAGCGAAAGCAATGGTGGACAACGCTACTGCTATAGGCTTTAAAGCTGTTGTGGCGTATTCTGGTGGTGTTTCTTTAGGCGCTTCTGCAATTGTGTCAGGAAATAATGGTATTGCTATAGGTAATCAGGCAATTGTGTCAGGAAATAATAGTATTGCTTTAGGCGTTAGTACAGATGCGTCAAAAGAGGATAGCATTTCTATAGGTTATATGGCTCACGCTTCGGGTAAAAGCAGTGTCGCAATAGGTGGTGAATATAGTGGGAAAGAGGGTGATCATACAACAGCGAAGAGTGATTATTCAACAGCTGTAGGTAGTGTTTCTAAGGCTCTAGGGTATGGTTCGACTGTTCTTGGTCATCGGGCATACGCAAGTAATAATAAGGGCATTTCTATAGGATTTTATTCAAAAGCAAAGGGAGAGGGAAGTATTACTTTAGGTGCTGAAGCAGAGGCATCAAATGCTTATGGTATTGCTTTAGGTTTCAGTTCTAAAGTGACAGTTGATGGAGGAATTGCTATCGGGGGAAATTCTGTGTCTGATAGGGCTGCTGGTGTTTTGGGGTATACTTCTATTCTGCAAGGGTCGGCCACAACCACCGAATCTCAATGGAAAAGTACGCAAGGCGCTGTGAGTGTTGGTGATCCTAGTAAGAATATAACACGACAAATTATAGGCGTAGCAGCTGGTAGTAATCCAGCTGATGCAGTGAATGTTAGGCAGTTAAGAGACTTAGAAGATGTCATGAGACAAAACGGTTGGAAATTATCTGTTGGTGGGAAAAATGCTAAAGCTGTTCTTATGAACAGTGATGTAGATTTTTCTACTGGAAGCAGCAACCTGAATATTACAAAGAACAAAGACGATAATAAGGTAAAATTTGATCTAGCTAGGAATGTTACAGTCGATAAAATACAAGTAGAAAACAACATCTTAGATGCAACTGGGTTGGTGATTGCTAATGGTCCGAAAATAACCACTTCTGGGGTTAATGCTGGGAATAAAGAAATAAAAGGCGTAAAAAATGGGACACTTTCAGCGGAATCGACCGAAGCCGTAAATGGTTCTCAGATACATATAATGGGTACCAGTCTAGCGCGTTTTTTGGGTGGTGGTGCTAACTTTGAAAATGGAAACTGGAGCGATCCAACTTTTAAGATTAAAACTTTTCAGGATGATGGCACAGAAGATAAACAAAGCTATAAGAATGTAGCGGATGCGTTTGAAGGTGTTAATACTGCTCTCACGACTGTTCAGGGTAAAATTACCAATGAGATTAATAATGCGATTGCTAATGTGAAAGGTGAAAGTCTTGTTAAGTGGGATGAAGATACGAAACTGATTAAGATTGGTGCGGAAAAAGATGGTGCAAGCATCAGTATTATAGATAAGGATAAACGGGATCGTACTCTTTCTGGCGTTAAGGATGCAGAAGAGGCCAATGAAGCGGTTAACAAAGGTCAGCTTGATAAGAATGTGAAAAAACTTTCTAAAGATATTGAGGAGGTTCGTTCTGTAGCAGTTTTCTATGATTACGATACAGAAGAAGATTCAGATGACGCACATGCACTTACGAGATTAGCTCGTAAAAAACAAACCAGTGTGACTTTTGGAAAACCTTCGGAAGGCACGGTTGCTTTACGTAATGTTGGAAGTGGCAAAATTGCAACAGATTCAACAGAAGCAATAAATGGTTTCCAGCTTCATACATTGGGTACAGAGGTTGCGACATATTTTGGTGGTGGCGCTAGCTATGCAGAAGGAAAATGGACCTATCCTAAATTCACGGTTAAGAAATTCAATTCTGAAGGTGATTCTGTGACTGAAGAATCTTATGACAATGTAGCAGCTGCTTTTACTGGTGTTGGTAATTCTATAACGAATGTTCAGAAGCAATTGACTGAACAGGTTAATAATGTGATTAACAAAGTAGAGAGCGAAAGCTTTGTTCAGCAAGATAAAATCACGCATCTTCTCACGATTGGTGCTAAAGCAGAAGGCACAGAAATTAATATCGCCAATAAGGACAAAGGGGATAGAGTACTTTCCGGTGTGAAAGCAGCAACACAAAATAATGAAGCTGTTAACAAGGAACAGCTTGATGAAAGTTTGGAGAAGCTTTCTAACAATCTTCAGTCTGATGAGTCTGCTGTTGTTCATTATGATAAACAAAAGGATGGTCAAATTGATTATGCGAGTGTAACTTTGGGAGGTAAGGACAAGGCTTCCGTTGCAGTTCATAATGTGAAAGATGGTGCCATTGATGAGCAATCACATGATGCGATCAATGGTGGGCAGATTAATAAAATATTTCAGAGTGTCGTCAAAGTCTTGGGTGGTGGTGCAAAATTTATTAGTGATATATTTACAGGGCCAACCTATAAACTTTCTAAGGTTTCTAAAGAGGGGCATGTAGAAGAGGGTACCTTTAACGATGTTGAAGCAGTTTTTACTGGGCTTAATGAGAATATCAAGAATGTGAATGATCGGATTAAGCAAGTTTCCCAAGGTGTTGCACAGGATTCTTTGTTGTGGAGCACAGCTGATAAGGCTTTTATAGCGCAGCATGGAGAGGGAAAAACCAATAGCAAAATTAAGTTTCTTGCCAATGGAGATATTTCTGAAGACTCAACAGAAGCCGTTAATGGTTCTCAGCTTTATTCTGTAAGCAATGCGCTTTCTACTTATTTAGGTGGTGGTGTTAAATATGAGAATGGTAAATGGACTGCTCCGAATTTTAAGATAAAAACCATAAAATCTGATGGCAGTGAAGTTGAAGAAAACGCCTATGAAAGTGTAGCGGAAGCTTTTGAAGGCATAAGTACTTCTTTCATGAATATCCACAATGAAGTTAAGAATGAGATTAGCAATGTGGTTAGTGATAATCTTGTTAAGCAGGATGAAGAGACGAAGCTTATCAAGATTGGCGGAGAAAAAGAGGGTACTGGTATCAGTATTGCAAACAGTAAAAATGTGGCGCGGATTCTTTCCGGTGTGCATGCAGGAGCAATCTCCGAAGAATCAACAGATTCTGTGAATGGTTCGCAACTTTATATGTTCAGCAATGCACTAGCGGCGTATTTTGGTGGAGGTGCTGGTTATAAGGATGGCAAGTGGCAGACAGCAGAATTCAAAGTCACGCAATTTAACGATGATGGTAGTTCTGCGGATAAGAAGAGCTATAATGATGTTGCGAGTGCTTTTGATGGTGTAAGTAAGAATATGACGAGTATCAACAAGCGTATTCATGATGTTGAAAAGAATGGCTCATCCAATAGTTTGAATTGGAATGAAGAAAAAGGAGCGTATGATGCTAGCCATAATGGAAATTCGAGTAAGATTATCAATGTAGCGGATGGCAAAATAGAAGAAAATTCGCAAGATGTTGTGAATGGGGGGCAGCTATGGAAAACGAATGAGAAGGTGAAAGAGGTTGAAAACAAGGTAGATACGATTGACCAACATGTTAAAGATATTGAAAATACCGTTACGAATGATGCGGTTAAGTATGATAAAGGAACTGATGGAAAGAAGGTAAATAAAGTTACATTAGTTGGTGTGAGTGAAAGTGATCCAGTATTACTAGACAATGTAGCGGATGGTAAAATTGAAAAAGCTTCAAAAGAAGCGGTCAATGGAGGTCAGTTACTTGATTACACGAAAAAACAGATGGAGCTTGTTCTTGAGGATGCCAAAAAGTACACAGATAAACACAATGCTATGATGGGTAATGCTGTTGCTGAAGCTAAATCCTACACTGATATAAAGTTTGAAGCATTAAATTATAGCATTGAGGATGTGCGGAAAGAGGCAAGGCAAGCAGCAGCCATTGGTTTAGCAGTATCTAATTTACGTTACTTCGACGATCCAGGATCTTTGAGTATTTCATTTGGTAGCGGCACATGGCGTGGACAATCCGCATTTGCTTTTGGCGCTGGTTATACGTCTGAAAATGGAAAAATCCGCTCTAATCTATCTGCAACGAGTGCTGGTGGTCATTGGGGAGTTGGCGGGGCAATAACTCTGAAATTGAAATAATACGAAAAACTAAATTTTAATAGAATTTTTTCCTTTGTCTTAATTGACAAGGGAAAAAATTTCTTTTGATAAGAAACAAACAAAGTCACAAATGAAATAATAAAGGATGAATTTAAATCTTTAAAGCAAGACATCATAAAGAAGCTGAATAATAAAACAAAACACAACATTAATGATAAAGCTCTTTTTCTATTCCATTTATAACCTGATAAAAAGGTAAAATACCCCGCATTAACACTTTTTGCTCAAAGTAGTTCAAAAGAACAATAAAAACAATGTATTAATTAATATCTACAGAAGACAAGTTACTAACCTAGCATAAAAATACACATTTATCGATTTATCTCTTTATTGTTGTCATCACAGGTGCTGAAGGCATACAAAATTATAGTGTTGATGATGAAACACTATTCTTTAGTGTTTTTGCAACAAGCTAGCACCATCATTATATTTGCCAGCTCCCAATGTTGCGACAGACCTTGGCACCTAAGACGATTCATAAGAGGCATTTTTACTCCTTTCTTGTCTAGTTTTTACCCACATACAGCCTCGTTTTGACGTGCAAGCAAGTGATATTAATTGATTCAAGATAAACAGATTTGAAATGAGAGAATCTTACGTTATTCAGGTTTCTAATTCAATATAAATAACGCTAGATTATGATTATAAATCAATGTGCTACTGCACTTAAAGGAGAGAAATGAGAGTATAAATGCCTTTACTTAGCAAAAAAAGTTAAGCCGCATTTGATAGCGGCATATAATACATTCCAATATACACTTGCTTTCGGTATTGAAAACTGCAAAAATAGCAATACGCATTCTAATCTTTATAATCAGTTCAGACAAAACGAAGGGCAAAGATAAAATCTAAAGATAATAACAAAATCCCCCTTGTACATTTTTCAAAAAAAATGACCAACCCTATCATATCGATTTATCTCACTCAAAAAATACCTCTCTTTAGCACCTACTCAACGAAGAAAAAATCTTTTTTAAACTATTATTAATTAAATAAAAATGGCAGCTTAAAAACTAAAAAACAATCCAATCTATAAAAAATAACTAATCAGTCTAAAGAATTAAGCAAATATTAACCAATATACTAAAAGATGTATCTTATTTTCTTTAAAAGACAATAAAAAAGCAAACACATTCATTTTAACATCTAAACGCAATTTTTCTCTCTTTTCAATCACGCTTTAATTTTAAAACATGTTAAAAAATAACATAAGGAGAATATTTTAGCATTTAAATGTGTCTTTTTTTGTGTTTATGGTTAAATTTTTTTTCATTGGGGAATTTGTTATGAAAAAATTATATACAAAATTAGCGGGGAGTGATTTAAAATTTTCTCGTTTTCCTTTTATTAAAGTTCTGTCATTGACTTCAATAGCTGCACTTTTGTCGAGTGTTTCTCCTGTTTTTTCAAAAAATCTTGATTCAAAAGAAGAAATTTCTACGGATATTACGGATATAAAGACTGTTGCTGTAGCGTATCCCCAAAGTGTTATTTCTGTTTATGATACCTCTGCCGATTATTTGGGACCTCTTGATGTATCAAAAGGCAATTATGTGACGGTGCTGAATACAGCATTGACACCAAAAGTGAATGCTTCTGGTAACTATGCAATTTTTTTAACGAACATCCTTTCTGATATGAGTGGTGATAATTTTGTTGTAAATATTCTTAGAGCAGAAGGTAGTAACCTCTCGAAAAGAGCGGCGAGTACAAAGGAAAAAAAGAAGCAACCTATCATTAGTCCGCAGTTATTTGCTCGTAGTAATTTTTTACCCCAACAACCTGCACAAAATGATGAAGATTCAACGATCACTGATGTATTTGATACTTTACACAATGATTCAGCTACGAGAATAAAGCCTGATGCCGAATTGCCAAGAGATGTATTGGGAAACAATGTCATTTTTGGTAATGACGTTATGGCAAAAGTTGCTGATAGTGTTGTTATTGGCTCCAAGGCCAAGGCATCTTTAGACGATAATACTAAAGATTTGTCATCGTCTGTCATTATTGGCGCTAATGCAGAAGCCCATAGAGGTGGAAGCGTTGCTGTTGGTGCGGATACAGTCATAGCGGAAGATGCGTTTGATGCAGTTGTTGTTGGTCGCTATGCACGGGCAGGGCAGAATTCTGCTATTGCTTTGGGTTTTAAGGCGAAAGGGTTACAAGCTTATAGTATTGCAATAGGTTCTGAGGCATCTGCATCTTTTCTTAATTCTATGGCTTTGGGACTGAAATCGCAAGCAATAGTGGAATCAGGAGTTGCTATAGGAGCCTATTCTGTAGCTGATGTTTCTGGTGCTGGTAAGGGTTATAGTCCTTTAGAGAAAAATAACACAAATCGTTCAGATTATGTGTGGCGAAGTAAATTAGGTGCCGTTAGTGTTGGTGACAATACTAATGAGGTTACGCGACAAATTACAGGAGTCGCAGCTGGTAGTAAAGATACTGATGCGGTGAATATTGCACAATTGAAAGAATTACAAGACTACGTGAACAAAGGTTGGAAGCTATCTATTAATGGTGCCAATGATGCTGTTGCTATTGCTATAGACAGCTCAATAGATTTGGCAGCTGGAAGTAGCAATTTCGAAGTCACAAAAGGCGATAAAGACAACAAGGTAAAATTTGATTTAGCAAAAGATCTCACGTTAAAGAGCATAAAATTAGGGGAAGAGAGCATATCAGATGATAGAGCAGATGCGGTAAGTTCGGTAACTTTAGATACAACAGGCTTAATCATTGAAAATGGTCCACAAATCATCACTACTGGTATTAAGGCTGGCAGTAAAAAGATAACAGGAGTGGCAAAGGGTACTGAAGATACCGATGCGGTGAATTTTGGACAACTACAAAAAGTTGAAAAAGATGTCAAAGAACAAGTCGCAGCCAGTAGCTTCGTGAAACAAGATGGTAAAACAAAATACATCACCATTGGTAAGGAAACCGATGGAGATAAAATTGATATTACTAACAAAAATAATGGAACGCGTACTCTTACGGGTCTAAAGAGTGCTTCTCTGTCAGAAGTTTCAAATGAAGCTGTTACTGGTTCGCAGTTGTTTACAACAAATAAAAATGTAACAACTTTATCCGATAATTTCAAAACCGCTGCCACGAATATGGCCAAGTATTTTGGCGGTAACGCCAAATATGAAAATGGCACGTGGATCGATCCAACTTTTACAATAAAAACAGTGAATGCTGATGGTGAGGAAAAAGAAGAGAGTTATAGTAATGTAGCTGAGGCTTTAAGCGGTGTTGGTACATCTTTCACGAATATTCAGAATAAAATCACCAATGATATTACCAAGGAAGTTAATAAAACAAAAGGTGATGCTTTATTGTGGAACAATGAGAAAGAAGCATTTGTAGCCCAGCATGGTGAAGGTGAGACAAAGACGAATAGTAAGATCAGCTTTCTTGCGAATGGTGACATCGCTGAAAATTCAACGGATGCAATCAATGGTTCTCAGCTTTATTCGATGAGTAATAATCTTGCTGCATATTTGGGTGATAGCGCTGGATATAAGGATGGCAAATGGGAAGAGTTCACTTTTAAGGTTAACACAGTTAAAGAGGATGGTACAGCGAGTGAAGAAAGCTATAATACTGTAGAGAAAGCATTTTCTGCTGTTGGTACATCTTTCACGAATATTCAGAATAAAATCACCGATGAGATTACCAAGGAAATTAATAAAACAAAAGGTGATGCTTTATTGTGGAACAATGAGAAAGAAGCATTTGTAGCCCAGCATGGTGAAGGTGAGACAAAGACGAATAGTAAGATCAGCTTTCTTGCGAATGGTGACATCGCTGAAAATTCAACGGATGCAATCAATGGTTCTCAGCTTTATTCGATGAGTAATAATCTTGCTGCATATTTTGGTGATGGTGCTGGATATAAGGACGGACAATGGAAAAAACCTACATTCTATGTTTCGCAATTCAAGAATGATGGTAATGGTGATGACAAAACGGACTATGATAATGTTGCGGATGCATTTGGTGGCGTTAATGATAGCATGAAAAGTATCAATGAGCGTATTAAGAATGTTTCATCGAATGGTTTAAATTGGAACGAGACAGACAAAGCTTATGACGCTCGTCATAATAATCAGGATAGTAAGATTACACATGTGGCGGATGGTAAGGTATCAGAAGATTCAAAAGAAGCCGTTAACGGAAGTCAACTTTGGGAGACGAATAATAGGGTAAGCAAGGTTGAAGAGCAGGTAGGGTCTATTGATAAGCAAATAAAAAATATTGAAAACACGGTTACGAATGATGCGGTTAAGTATGATAAAGGAGAAGATGGCAAGAAGACGAATAAGATCACATTGGTTGGTGGTAATGAGAGCGATCCAGTATTACTAGACAATGTAGCGGATGGTAAAATAGAAAAAGATTCGAAAGAAGCTGTTAATGGTAGTCAACTTTGGGAGACGAACCAGCAAATGAAGGTAGTCCTTGATAATGCGAAAAAATATACGGATGAGCGCTTCCATGACCTTGTAAATAGCCAGATGGGTGATGTTATTAATGAAGCGAAATCTTATACGGATATGAAGTTTGATTCTTTAAATTACAGCATAGAAAATGTACGAAAGGAAGCAAGACAAGCAGCGGCTATTGGTTTAGCAGTAGCTAATTTACGCTACAATGAAACACCTGGAAAATTAAGTGTTGGATTTGGTAGTGGCTTATGGCGTAACCAATCTGCATTTGCTTTTGGTGCTGGTTATACATCTGAGAGTGGCTCTGTTCTATCGAATGTATCTGTCACTAATTCTGGTGGTCATTGGGGTATAGGTGCGGGATTCAATATGACATTGAACTAAGAATCAATAAAATACCTTAAGTAAAAATATTTTCGCCCTTGTCTTCAATGAAGGCAAGGGCGAAAGTTTATTTTAATAAGAAACCAATAAAGCTAACAAATGAGATAATGAAGTCTTTAAAGACAAACAAGACAAGTAGGTGAATAATAAAACAAAATGTACTATTAACGATAAATCTCTTTTTTTATCTCATTATAATTTGATAAGAATGGAGAACACCACACACTAAAAATTTCTGCTTTTTAATATACTAAGAAAGTTCAAAAGAGCATAAAACCATAGTTAATTTCTACAGGTTTATCTTTAAACGTGTTTATTGTCCAAACAGCATACCACCACAAAGATGAAGTTACCCAAAAACTTCTAGATTTCTTGAAATCAGCTTTTCTATTGCGGTTTCATACAGAAATAACCTTCCTCTACAAGCTTTAACAGCTCATTTAACAGAAACAAATATTGTAAATTGAAATATGTCTATTTGATTATTTCATTGGTAGGGATGTGATGAAAAAGTATTTATCGTATCAAAGAGGAATAATTTGTATAATCTATATTATTCTCGACTTTTGTTTTTAAAAGGCATTCTTTGAGAATCGATTCGTTGATTTTATGACGCCATTTTTTGACGAAAAAAGAGAATATAACAATGGCATTATTAATGAATGCAGTATTATAATTTGAAAATAATAATTAAGATACATGCGTTGCTTTATATAATACTACTGGTTGTCAGATTATAACGGGGATATAGTATATGATTGGTGGTGATGAGATTACAATAATAATCGAAGATATTGTAATTTTTAGGTGTCATGCCTCATTAAGGGATATCTGTTATTCTTGCTAGCCAATCGCGTAAACTAGCCCCCATATCGTGGATATACTTCAAGTTTATTTTGTCTTATATATGAGGCATCATGGTATGTGAAAAGGGATCATGACCGGTAAATGAAATTATAAAATCACTTTTAGTAATTCTTATGACAAAGGCATACGAAATTCTTTTGTAGCATCGCATCAATTTTTCATCTCTTCATTAGAGATTGTTTATATATTCTCCTCAATTTGATCCTTATGCATATGACGAAAAGGAGGTGAACAAACGCCTATAAGCAAATGCAAAGCCAGTTAAGGTATGGTTATTGTCTGCCAAGAGTCAAGGCAGGTGTAGCTATTGGTTTGGCTGTATCGAATTTGCGTTATAATGATTCACCAGGAAAGTTAAGTGTAGCGCTTGGTAGTGGTATATGGCAAAATCAAACGGCATTCGCCATCGGTGCTGGTTATACATCTGAAGATGGAAATACTCGTTCGAGTGTATCTGTCACAAGCGCTGGTGGACGTTGGGGTATAGGTGTAGGGCTAAGCTTAATGCTGAATTAATAAAGCAAGCAATTTTTTATTAAAAATAACGTTCGCTCTTCTTTTTAAGGAAGAGCGAGCATTTTATAGACACAAACACTATTTATTGAGTGAGTATAATCTGCAAGTATATTATAATCGGTAAGTTTTTATATAACTGCTTTTATTGAAAAAAGGTCACACAATTATGTGAAAACAGATATTTTTATTCCAATTGGTAAAAAGTATTATTTTTTAGTTGCTATTTTATGAGAGAGTATACAATCATATAAAAAGCATCTTAGTAAGACTCGTTTTGATTATTCAAAGTGGGGAGAAGTAATGGGTAAAAAACGACGCCAAACATATTTACTTACATTAGACTCAAAGGAATGCTGTAAATCAAATAAATTGAATTTTCTTAAATATTATAGTTTCCTAATTTACTTCTTATTAAGAAAAAATTTCTTAATAAGAGAGAATTTATTATTCAACATATGAAGTAAAGAGATAACTTTGAAAGTACTTTTCTAAGTATAAGCCCTTTTTTTAAGTAAGTGACTTTAATATTTAGATACAGGAAAATTCCCTTTTAAAACACACCAGGCAAAAAGCGCCTATAAACCATATCAGAATCTAAATGTGCCATTTCCATGTAAACTAAACATTGCCCACATTTAGATCTCAACACAGAAAGCAACTACAAAACGAAAACAAAGACTCAAAACGTTCCCACTTTGATCTGTCACTTTCCATTCAATAACCAGTAGGGAGAGTAACTAACACTGAAATGTGTCTTTTTTATGTTTTGGATATGCTTTTCAAATTTTTTCATTGGAGAGTTTGTTATGAAAAAAATATCTGCCACATCAAAGAGACCTAGTTCGAAGGCTGTGCTTATTTCTCGGCATTTATCTTTGTTTACAAAGCTCTCGTTGGGAACAGCAATGATTGCACTCTTATCAAGTGCGTCTCCTGTATTGGCGAAAAAAATTGATATAATAGACCAACAAGTTCTTCAAAGCATGGAGAAGGCAACAGCAGTTTATTCTCAAGGGAACGATAAAAGGATTACTGCTGCTTATGATAGTCAGAACAATGTTGATGTCTCTGATTTATCTAAGGCAGGTTATGTAACAGCGCTCAGTAAAGTAGGCGCAAAAGTAGGCGCAGAAAAAGTTAAAGCTGCTAGTGATTATGCAAATTTTTTAACTAGAACTCTGTCTGGTAAGAATGAGGATAATTCTTTTGCTAAACCTGCTTTAGAGAGCGCTTATAAGTCAGCGGCATCGGATCATAATTTAATAACAAGAGCGATTCCGGTAGTTGTGAGAGCAGGTGTGTCTCCTAGAGCAAGCTATGTAGGGGATCATTCTTATACTACTGGTTATCAAGTAAGTAAAAAAGGCAGTAATGTTGTTGCTATAGGTCCATGGTCTGAGGCTCTTGATGATGATAGTGTTGCTATAGGTAAACTCACTTCTGTTGAAGGACAGGGTGGTGTTGCAATAGGTGCTGGAATGACAGATTCAAGCGGTAAGCCTGCTAGAACCTTTGCGCATGGTTTGCATTCGGTAGCTTTGGGTTATGCAACACAAGCTTTAAGGGACTATTCGCTTTCTATAGGTTCTCGTTCAATGGCAGGTGAGAAGGGTAGTATCGCCATTGGTTGGGGTGCTAAGGGGTTCAAAGAAGGTGGTGTTGCAATAGGCCAGAGTTCTATTGTGGCGATGCCTGGAGCTATTGCTATAGGGAGAGATTCTATAGCTGCTGTTGCTGCTGGTGTTGCTGGTTTCAATCCTTACATTAAAGGCGCTGCGACTGATAAAGGGGCTGTATGGAAAAGTACACAGGGCGCTGTTAGTGTCGGTGGTAATGGACAAACGCGCCAAATTATCGGAGTATCAGCTGGCACTGAAATGTCTGATGCTGCTAATGTTGCGCAGATTAAATCGTTGCAAATGTACGTAGACCAAGGTTGGTCTCTTTCTGTTGGTGGTGCAAATGCTACAGCTATTGGCATAAAAAATACAGTGGATTTAGCCGCTGGAAGTAGCAATCTTTATATTACAAAAGGCAATAAAGATAATAAAGTAAAATTTGATTTAGCAAAGGACATTGCACTCAATAGCATAAAAGCAGGAAACAATACGTTAAACGCAACAGGTTTAGTAATTTCCAATGGTCCTCAAATCACGACTTCTGGTATTAAAGCTGGCAGTAAAAAGATAACAGGAGTGGCAAAGGGTGCTGAAGATACTGATGCTGTGAATTTTTCACAGCTAAAAGCAGTACAAGGAGTAGGGGGTATAAAAGGTCTAAAAATTAACACTTCAGGCAAAGATTTTGTAGATGCTATAGCAGATGGGGAAAATTCAGTTGCTATTGGTGCGAATACAAATGCAACAGAAAAATTCGCCATAACTATGGGTAATCAGGCACAGGCGACAAAAGAAGACAGTATAGCTATAGGTCGCATGGCGCATGCTTTGGGGAAAAGCAGTACCGCATTAGGCTCTGAATATAATGAGGAGAGTACACACGGGGATGATGATTATACCACTGCGAAGGGTGATTATTCAACGGCTTTGGGTGCTGTTTCTAAAGCTTTGGAGTTTGGTACAACGGCTGTTGGGCATCGTGCATATGCAATGGCTAAACATGCTATTTCTATAGGTTTTTATTCAGAAGCAAATGCAGAGAAAAGTATTGCTTTAGGGGTAGATTCAAAGGCAAATGGGGAAAATTCAGTTGCTGTTGGTGCGAATACAAATGCAGCTGGATCAAAGTCTCTTGCTCTAGGCTTCCACGCAGAGGCAAAGGCAGCTGGCGCTATTGTTTTAGGTTCTGAAGCAGAGGCATCAGGTTCTTTTAGTGTTATTATAGGTAATACGGGAAAGGTATCAGGTGGGTATAATATTGGGTTGGGTTATGGCGCAGAGGTATCAAAGATTTATGGTATTGCTTTAGGCCATAATGCAAATGTGGCGGGGGAGGGTGGTATTGCTTTAGGCGTTGAGGCAAAGGTCAAAGAAATGCGTGGTATTGCTTTAGGCTATAGCGCAGGGGTCACAAAAAAATATGGTATGGCTTTAGGTCCTCATGCAGAAGTAACAGGTGAGTATAGTCTTGCGTTAGGTTACGTATCTAAAGTGTCGGTTGATAATGGTGTTGCTATAGGTTCCTCTTCTATATCCGATAGGGCTGCTGGTGTTGCAGGTTATACTTCTCTTTTGCAAGGATCTGCCACCAACACCGAAGCTCAATGGAAAAGTACAAGAGGTGCAGTGAGTGTTGGTAACCCTAATAGGAAGATAACGAGGCAGATTACAAACGTTGCAGCTGGTAGTGAAGATGCCGATGCAGTGAATGTTGCACAGTTAAAAGGCTTAGAAGAAGTTGTAAGAAAGAACGGTTGGAAACTGTCTGTTGATGGTAAGAATGCGAAAACAGTGCTTTTAGACAGTGACATAGATTTTTCTGCTGGAAGTCAAAACTTTGCAATCACAAAAGGCAATGACGACAATAAGGTAAAATTTGATTTAGCAAAAGATCTCACGTTAAAAAGCATAAAATTAGGGGGAGGAAGCGTATCAGATGATAGAGCAGATGCAGTAAGTCCGGTAACTTTAGATACAACAGGTTTAGTAATTTTCAATGGTCCTCAAATCACGGCTTCTGGTATTAAAGCTGGCAGTAAAAAGATAACAGGGGTGAAAGAAGGTAGTGACGATACCGATGCGGTGAATTTTGGACAACTGCAAAAAGTTGAAAAAGATGTCAAAGAACAAGTCGCAGCTAGTAGCTTCGTGAAACAGGACAGTGATACAAAACACATCACCATTGGTAAGGAAACTGATGGAGATAAAATTGATATTACCAACAAAAATAATGGAGCCCGTACTCTTACGGGTTTAAAGAGTGCTTCTCTGTCAGAAGCTTCAAAAGAAGCTGTAACTGGTTCACAGCTTTTTGAGACAAATAAGAATGTTGCTACTTACTTAGGCGGTGGAGCTGACTATAAAGATGGGAAATGGAGTGTTCCAACATTTACAGTAAAAACAGTTGACGCTGAAGGGCAAGAAAAAAATACGAATTATAAGAATGTGGCAGAAGCTTTGGCAGGAGTTGGTAGTTCTATCACCAATGTTAAAAATGAAATTACAAAAGAGGTTAATAATACTATTAGCAGTGTCAAAGGTGATGCCTTATTGTGGGGCGAGGAAGAAGGCGCCTTTGTTGCACAACATGGGGGAAAAGAAACCAACAGCAAAATAACATCTCTTCAAGATGGGGTTATTAGTAGCCTCTCAACGGATGCTGTTACGGGTAAACAGCTTTATTCTGTAGGGGATGCACTTTCTAGGTATTTGGGTGGTGGTGCTAAATATGAGAATGGTCAGTGGACGGCTCCTAGCTTCAAGGTTAATACAGTCAAGGATGATGGTCAGGAAAAAGGTGAGACTTATTATAATGTAGCCGATGCTTTGAGTGGGGTTGGTACTTCTTTTACAAACGTTCAGAATAAAATTACCAAGGAGATTACCGACAAGATTAATAATGCGATTACCAATGTACAAGGTGATAGCCTTGTTAAGAAAGATTCAAAGACAAATAATATCACTATTGGTAGAGAAGTAGAAGGCACAGAAATCGATATCACCAATAGCAAAAGTGAATTACGAACCCTTTCTGGCGTGAAGGAAGCAACGAAGGTTAATGAGGCTATTAACAAAGGGCAATTTGATAAGGGTGTAAAGAAACTGACTGAAGATCTTCAATTTGAGAATTCTTTTGCGGTTCACTACGATAAAAAATCCAACGATAATGGGATCGAGGCAGATTATACAAATATCACTTTGGGGAAAGGTCAAGATGCTTCTCCTGTATCTCTGCACAATGTTGCGGATGGTACAATTGCTAAGGATTCTCATGATGCAGTCAATGGGGGACAGATTAATACAATCGGTGAAGATATTGTAAAATTATTAGGTGGGAATACATCTTTTGAAGATGGTTCTTTTACAACACCAACCTATAATTTATCGAGTGTTGATGAAAAAGGTGAGATAACAAACACTTCTTTTACCAATGTTGGTAAAGCCTTTGAAGGGATTGATACCAATATCAGAAATGTTAATCAACGTATTAAAGATATCACACAAGATTCTTTATCTTGGAGCGCGGCTGATAAAGCCTTTAGTGCTCAACATGAAGAAGGTGAGAAAAAAACAAAGAGCAAGATTACACATCTTTTAGATGGTAATATTTCGAAAGATTCTACAGATGCCATTACGGGGGGGCAACTTTATTCTATGAGCAATACCCTTGCGACCTATTTGGGTGGTAATGCTAAATATGAGAATGGAACATGGATCGCTCCAATTTTTAAACTTACAACTGTTAACGGTGAAGGAAAAGAAGAAGAGAAGACTTATCCGGACGTAGCAAAAGCTTTGGAGGGAGTTGGTAGTGCTATCGCGAATATTCAGAATAAAGTGACTGAACAGGTTAATAATGTGATTAACAAATTAGAAAGTGACAGTCTTGTACAGCAAGATAAAGCAACAAACCATATTACCATTGGTGCGAAAATAGAAGGCAGTGTTATCAATATAGCCAACAAAAATGGTGAGGATCGGACCATTTCTGGTGTCAAGGCAGCAACACAAGAGAATGAAGCCATTAACAAAGGGCAGTTTGATACAAGTATCCAAGATGTAAATAACGAAATAACGAATAAGTTTAATGAGCTTAATCAAAATATAACGGATATTACGCAACAAGTTAAAGGTGATTCCTTATTGTGGAACAGTGAGAAAGGAGCATTTGTAGCTCAGCACGGTGAAGAAAAGACGGATAGCAAGATCACCTTTCTTGCAAATGGAGACATCACTGAAAACTCGGCCGATGCGATCAATGGTTCTCAACTTTATTCAATGGGGAATAGTCTTGCCGTGTATTTAGGAGGTGGAGCTGAATATAATGAAGGAAATTGGACCGCACCAACCTTTACGTTTAAGACAGTTCAGGAAGATGGCGAAGAAAAAGATGAAACTTATCAGAATGTAGCTGAGGCTTTAAGTGGTGTTGGTAAATCTTTCACGAATATTCAGAATAAAATCACCAATGAGATTACCAATGAAATCAATAAAACAAAAGGTGATGCCTTATTGTGGGATAATAAGAAAGAAGCATTTGTAGCCCAGCATGGTGAAGAAAAGACAAATAGTAAGATCAGCTTTCTTGCGAATGGTGACATCACTAAAAACTCAATGGATGCGATCAATGGTTCTCAGCTTTATGCAGTGATCAATTCCCTTTCTGGGTATTTTGGTGGCGGTGCAGAATATAAGGATGGCCAATGGAAAGAGCCTACATTTTATGTTTCGCAATTCAAGAATGATGGTAATGGTGATAGCAAGAAAGACTATCATGATGTTGCTGCCGCTTTTGAAGGAGTCAATGGAAGTCTATCCAATATTAATGAGCGTATTAATATTGTTTCTAAGGATATCTCATCGAGTAGTTTAAATTGGAACGAGACAGAAAAAGCTTATGACGCTCGTCATAATAATAAGGATAGTAAGATTACGCATGTGGCGGATGGTAAGGTATCAGAAGATTCGAAAGAAGCCGTTAACGGAAGTCAACTTTGGGAGACAAATAAGAAAGTTGAAGCTGTTGAAGAGCGTGTAGAGAATATTGATCAACATGTAAAAGATATTGAAAACACGGTTACGAATGATGCGGTTAAGTATGATAAAGGAGCTGATGGCAAGAAAACGAATAAAGTTACGTTAGTTGGTGGCAATGAAAGTGATCCAGTATTACTAGACAATGTAGCGGTTGGTGAACTATCCAAAGATTCGAAACAAGCTGTTAATGGTAGTCAACTTTGGGAGATGAACCAGCAGATGAAGACAGTCCTTGATGATGCGAAAAAATATACGGATGAGCGTTTCAATGACATTATAAATAGCCAGATGGGAGATGTTATTAATGAAGCAAAATCTTATACGGATATGAAGTTTGAAGGCTTAAGGTATGAATTAAAGGAAGTTCGCAAAGAGTCAAGACAAGCAGCGGCGATAGGTTTGGCAGTATCGAATTTGAGTTATGAAGATACGCCAGGTTCATTAAGTTTATCGATTGGGACAGGTGTATGGCGCAGTCAATCCGCCTTCGCGATTGGAGCAGGTTATATGTCTGAAAATGGGAAGATCCGGTCTAATATATCAGCGACGAGTTCAGGAGGACATTGGGGCATTGGGGCAGGCTTAAGAGTAAAGCTAAATTAATAAAATTCACGATTATTATTTTCACAACCGCCCCTGTCTCCCCACAAGACAAGGATGTAAACTGTTGCACGATTAAAGAGATGATTTCCACAAATAACAATTGTTGGCATCGATACTGACAATAAAAAAGGGAGAAGGTGTGAAGAGTGGTGTATTTTACACAAATTTGACAGAAGCAGTGGGAACCTGGTTTGTTGTTGTATGATTATCATCGAACAGCAGATGAAGATCGTTCTTGAAGATGCAAAAAGTATGCCAGTAAGCAAGGATATCGTTAATGATACTAAATCTTATACAAGGATAAAATTTTAAGTGGTGAATGATGATATCAGGAATATCGAAAAAGAAGAAAAATAAACTGCAAACGTTACTTTAATCGTGCATAATGTAAACTAGAATTTAAAAAGCAATATATTATGTAATTTTCTGACAAAAAGGCGTGCCAGAATCCATAGTGATATATTTTAAAAATTGCTAAAAAATTCTATTTTTTACTATTTTAATCATTTCTGTATGTAACAGCGGTAATGGTTGATGATAAATTCATCGATTAAAACGAGACTGTCTAAAATAAAGCGACGTATAAACACTTCTATAAACGCCTACAGAGCAAATAATGAAGCTATAAATTTAGAACCACATTTCATAAATTTAAAAAACTGATTCTATAAACAATAATTAAATTCACTTTTTTCTTGCTATTTTTCTTAATAGCATATAAAAGTAAACAAATCATTAAGAAATATCTTTGCCAAACGGGGGGGCAGCAATCATGATAAAATCACACAGCCATTGCAAATTTATTCAAAAAAACTCTCTGAGTTTCAACTCTACAGTTACAGATATCTCACTTATTTTTAAAAACGCAATAATCTCACGAAAAAAATCCTAAATTACTCAGCGAACAATCCAACCATTCTCTGCAATAAACATCCTTTATTGCCTATCAAATATAATATCTAAATAGCAGCGCACGAATATGTCTCTTCATATCCCATTTTTTCTCACACACAAATGCGAAGGATTTTTTGCAAAAAAAATCCCTAAACTGACAAATCAATCCCCATTACCTGGATTATCGATCAATACCCATCACAATCGTACCGCAACCATAGATAGTCCTTTTTCCCGTTATGACAACCCTAATCTTTTATAAAGAAAAACCTTCTGAATATTTCTAGCATCAGAATATGTCTTTTTAATGTTTTTATCACTTTGAGGAGTTATTATGAAAAAAATATATACCACACAAAAAATACCAGCAGTGAGTCATTTAAAAAACTCTTGTTCGCCTTATGGATTCTCTTTTATTAAAACGCTTTCATTGGTTTCAATGACTGTTTTTTTATCAAATGCTTCTCCTGTTTCTGCTTGTGATCTTTGGGGTAATGTCTCAAGTTATTTTGGTGGTAATGCAAATGTACGTAAAAGTATTGCACCAACCTATATAATTGACGGTAGATGGTATAGAGATGTTGGCTCTGCGTTTGCAGGGGTAGATAGCAAATTCAAGGGCTTAGAAGCTAATATTAAGCTTGAGATTAAAAATGCTTTTGATACTGCATTTATAGGTTGGGGGACATGGAAGCAGAAAGTTGATAAGCAATTTGAAAATATTTTGTCTAATATGCTTGTTAAGCAAAATGCTGTAGGGACTATTACAATTGGTGCAGAGAGAGATGGCTATGTAATAGATATTGCAAATAAGTTTCATCAAGCGCGGCTTATTACTGGTGTTCGTAATGCTGTGCTTAATCCAACATCGGATCAAGCAGTCAATGGTTCCCAGCTTTATGCACTGGGCACTGCAGTAGCGAAGTCTTTTGGTGGTGGTGCTAACTATAGAGATGGCAAATGGAGTGCTCCTACGTTTACAGTTAAAGTCTTTGATAAGGATGGCGGTGGAGCTTATAGGACCTATCAGAATGTTTCAGATGCATTTACTGGCGTGAATACTTCTTTTGCGAATCTTGATAAAAAGATTGAAAATGTAATGACAAATGTGGCGGGTGATAGTCTTGTTAAGCAAGATAACACTGGGCTTATTACCATTGGTGGCAAAGTAAGTGGAACGAGAATAAATATTGCAAACAGTGATAATGTGCTACGGACTCTTTCCGGTGTTAATGCTGGCTCGATTACAGCAACATCGACTGATGCGATCAATGGTTCTCAACTGTATTCGGTGAGCAATGTCGTTGCAGGCTATTTTGGTGGTGGTGCTGACTATAAAGATGGCAAATGGAGTGCTCCTACGTTTACAGTTAAAGTCTTTGATAAGGATGGCAGTGGCGCTGATAAGACCTATCAGAATGTTTCAGATGCATTTACTGGCGTGAATACTTCTTTTGCGAATCTTGATAAAAAGATTGAAAATGTAATGACAAATGTGGCGGGTGATAGTCTTGTTAAGCAAGATAACACTGGGCTTATTACCATTGGTGGCAAAGTAAGTGGAACGAGAATAAATATTGCAAACAGTGATAATGTGCTACGGACTCTTTCCGGTGTTAATGCTGGCTCGATTACAGCAACATCGACTGATGCGATCAATGGTTCTCAACTGTATTCGGTGAGCAATGTCGTTGCAGGCTATTTTGGTGGTGGTGCTGACTATAAAGATGGCAAATGGAGTGCTCCTACGTTTACAGTTAAAGTCTTTGATAAGGATGGCAGTGGCGCTGATAAGACCTATCAGAATGTTTCAGATGCATTTACTGGCGTGAATACTTCTTTTGCGAATCTTGATAAAAAGATTGAAAATGTAATGACAAATGTGGCGGGTGATAGTCTTGTTAAGCAAGATAACACTGGGCTTATTACCATTGGTGGCAAAGTAAGTGGAACGAGAATAAATATTGCAAACAGTGATAATGTGCTACGGATTCTTTCCGGTGTTAATGCTGGCTCGATTACAGCAACATCGACTGATGCGATCAATGGTTCTCAACTGTATTCGGTGAGCAATGTCGTTGCAGGCTATTTTGGTGGTGGTGCTGACTATAAAGATGGCAAATGGAGCGCTCCTACGTTTACAGTTAAAGTCTTTGATAAGGATGGCAGTGGCGCTGATAAGACCTATCAGAATGTTTCAGATGCATTTACTGGTGTGAATACTTCTTTTGCGAATCTTAATCAAAAGATTGAAAATGTGGCGGATGATAGTCTGGTTAAGCAAGATGATACGGGGCTTATTACCATTGGTGGCAAAGTAAGTGGAACGAGAATAAATATTGCGAACAGTAATAATGTGCTACGGACTCTTTCCGGTATTAATGCTGGCTCGATTACAGCAACATCGACTGATGCGATCAATGGTTCTCAATTTTATTCGATGAGCAATGAAGTTGCGAGCTATTTTAGTGGTGATGCTGGATATGATGCAGATGGAAAATGGGTATCTCCTACTTTTACAGTTAAAGTCTTTGGTAAGAATGGTAGTGAGACTGAAACGCACTATGAAAATGTTGCGGATGCACTTTCTGGTATAAGTAGTTCTTTTACAAATCTTAATCAAAAGATTGAAAATGTGACAGGTGATAGTCTTGTTAAACAAAATAGCGCTGGGCTTATTACCATTGGTGGAAGCAAAGGTGGCAATAGAATAGATATTGCCAACAACATGGATGTCCCACGAGTTCTTTCTGGTGTTAAGGGGGGAGCATTTACAAAAACATCGACTGAAGCAGTAAATGGTAGTCAACTCTATTTTATGGCTCAGGCGTTTGCAAGCTATTTTGGTGGTGGTGCTGGATATGATGAAGAGGGAAAATGGTCAGGTCCTACTTTTATAATTAAAGACTTTGATAATAAGGGTAATGAGATTGAGCACGAGTATAAGAGTGTCGCCGCTGCATTTGCTGGCATTAATAGTGTTGTCACAGGTTTGCATGAGCAGATTGAGGATGTAAAGGATAACATTGGTATTGGTGAAAAAGACAAGAGATTTCAAGAGGATGGTGATCCGAATGATATTATGACAGATGGCTTTCCTTTTATGAGAATGTTACCTGTTACAAGAATGTTACCTGTTACGAGAATGTTACCTAGAGCTCTAAACGAGAGGGCAGATGGTGATGCGGATACGACACCTATTGCTCCTGAATCACTCTCAAAACAAGTGAGTTTTATGAATAGTAAAAATGAAAGCCGGCGTTTGTTTGGTCTTTCTGCTGGTGCTATTTCTGCGAACTCAACCGATGCAATCAATGGAGCACAGATTTATGCGATGAACAACTTGGTTGCTACTTATTTTGGCGGTGGTGCTGGATATGATAAAGAGGGAAAATGGTCAGCTCCTAAATTCATGGTAAGCGAATTCAAAGACGGTAGTCTTTCAGAAAAGCAACATGATAGTGTCGCATCTGCTTTTGCTGGTATGAATAAGACTCTGAACATTATCAACGGTCGCATTAGTGAGGTTGAGAAGAATGTAAACCCTTCCGGATCTTCTAATGGTTTGTCGTGGGATGAAAAAACAGGAGCCTATGACGCTAGCCATAATGGAACGCCAAGTAAGATTACCAATGTAGCTGATGGTACAATTGCAGAAGGTTCCAAAGATGCGGTTAATGGTGGACAGCTTTCGCAGACGAATGGCAACGTAACAGAAGTTAAAAACAAAGTAACAGAAGTTGAAAACAGGGTAACAGAAGTTGAAAAAAAGGTGGATGTTGCGGTTAGCTATGATGTCAAAGACGGAAAGAAAACCAATAGCATCAAGTTAGTAGGTGGAAATGAAAGTGATCCTGTCTTGATAGACAATGTAGCAAATGGTCATATTGAAAGCGGTTCGAAAGAAGCTGTGAATGGTGGTCAGTTACATGATTATACCAATGAGCAGATTGATGTAGTTCTTGGTAAGGCGAAAAAGTATACGGACGAGCAAGTTGGGAATCTTATCAATAATAGCGTTAACGAGGCGAAGGCCTACACGAATATGAAGTTTGAGGCATTAAGTTATGAAATGAAGAGTGTGCGCAAAGAGGCAAGGCAAGCAGCAGCGATTGGTTTGGCAGTGTCTAACTTGCGTTACTTCGACGATCCAGGATCTTTAAGTCTTTCATTTGCTGGTGGTTTGTGGCGTGGCCAATCTGCCTTTGCTATTGGTGCAGGTTATACATCTGAAGATGGCAAGCTTCGTTCTAACTTGTCAGTAGTCAGTGCCGAAGGTCAGTGGGGTGTAGGGGGTGGAATAACTCTGAAATTAAAATAACACCAGATAATACGAAAACTACAATTTAACTAAATTTTCACCCTTGTCTGAGGAGGCAAGGGTGAAATTTTATATTATAGAGAAGTAATATTTTACATAGAAAATCATAGAGTAGTATAATTATCAAATTCCATAATACTCTTTATTGAGAAATAAAGCGCTTTAACAAAAATTTTACAAATGCAAAGTAATGCTCTCATATAAATGAATAGAATGCATAATCGCACACTATTTTAAAAGTGTACGTTCTACGGTTTCATTGAGAGAAAATATCCATTGGGGGGATACATTATAAAAAATCAAAAAGCTTATTTATTACTTTTATTTGCTCTGAACACAACAGAAGCAATCATAAGTTATACAGCAACCATAACGATGAATAAGACTCATTTTGGTCAAAACAGGGTATCTAAAATAAACTATGAAATAGAACCTTTATATTAAGTCTCTAGCCTATGCAATAAAGCTACGAATTCTAAACGATAAAGACATTTTACGATTGCCTAAATCGGAAAGACTCATTCTGTAAAATAATTAAATTCATTTTCTTCTTGCTATTTGTCTCAATAGTCTATAAAAGAGCAAAATAGTCTTAGATTAAGACTCATTCTGGTAAAAACAGAAAAGATCTACCGCAAGGGGAGGTGCGGAAAGTTATGAAAAAATCACAAAACCATTCTCATCTTATTTTAAAGTCTCTTCAAGAGAGAGCTCTAGAGAACAAAAACAAACTGTACATTTTCATAAGAGAAGTGCAGCAATCTCACCAAAAATACTCTCAACAACCTAATCTTTCGCAATAAAAACTTATTGCCTCTTAAGTGTGCAAAATGAGCTCTTTTACCTTAAAAACCATAAATCACATACGCAACAAAAGCGTGAAAATATATCTCCCCCATTTTTTTCACGTTCAAATTCAAGAAATCTTTTCCAAAAGAATACTTTGCTTAAAAATGAAAAAAATCACTAATAAAATTATCAATCAACACCAATCACAACCTTAGCAAAGGTTCAATCACTTCTGTCCGCTTCTGCGAAAAAACCAAACCTACAGAGAACAAGCAAAAAATACACTATTAGATCGCCTCTAACGCTGAAATGTGTCTTTTTAATGTTCTAAATATGTTTTTCTTACTTGGAGAATTTATTATGAGAAAATTATATACCACATCAAAAGTGCAAGTGGTGAGTAATTTTAAAAGTTCTTTCTCGCTTTATCGATCACTTTTTATGAAAGCGTTTTCAGTAGCTTCAGTATTTATTTTTTTATCAAATATTTCTCCTGTTTTTGCTAACACTCCGACTTTCAATAACATATCAAACGATTTGAGTGGTGGTACAAATGTGCTTAAAGCTATTCCACCAGCTTATATAGTTGGCAGTAAATTGTATACAGATAGTGGTCCTGCATCTAAGGGAGGTGAAGAAGAGTCCTTCAAAAACTTAAGATCTAAGTTTAAGTTTCAAACTAAAGATGCTTTTGATATTGCGTTTGCGGGGAGGGAGGAGTCTAAGAATGTAGTAGATGCATTTTCTGGCATTAAGAGTGCTTTCACAAGTTTGAATCGTCAGATTATTGAGATAAAAGCTCCCCCTGTTGTTGGAGAAAAACAAAATAATCTATCTCAGGGGAATAGTCGGTATGAGAATACAGACAGCGTTCCTTTTATAAGAGGCTTATTTCGTGGATTAGTTCGCGGGGATGAAGACGGAGATAATGAAAAAACGACGACTGTTAGTGCTAACACATCAACAAAAAGAATAAGTATTATGAATAATAAAAAGGAAACTCGGACTCTTGTGGATGTTACTGCTGGTGAGCTTTCAGCAACGTCCACTGAGGCAGTAAATGGTTCCCAACTTTATTCATTGGGCACTGCGGTTGCTACGTCTTTTGGTGGTGGTGCGAGCTATGAGAATGGTACATGGACCGCTCCTCAATTCACGGTCAAAACCTTCGATACTGATGGTGGATCTAACGATCAGGTTTATAATGATGTTTCTAGTGCTTTGACTGGGGTTGGTACTTCTGTTTTGAATGTTCAGAATAAATTGACTGAACAGGTTAATAATGTGGTTAACAAAGTGAAAGGCGATGCCTTATTATGGAGCGAAACTGATCAAGCCTTTATTGCTATGCATGGCGAAGGAAAAGACAGAAGAAATAGCAGCATTAAATTTGTTGCAAATGGATCTTTAGCACAAAACTCAACCGACGCTGTGAATGGCGGCCAAGTATATGTGCTTGGTACCAATATGGCTAAGTATTTTGGTGGTGGTGCTGACTTTGGAGATGGAAACTCTGGCGGTCCAACTTTTAAGTTTAAGATCTTTAAAGAAGATGGTGAAGTTACTGATTGGACTTATGACAATGTCGCGTCTGCCTTTTCCGGTGTTGGTGATTCATTCGAGAAAGTTAAAGATAAATTTGCGAATATTAAGGATGAAATTAGCAAAGAGATCAGTACAGTTCAAAGTGATGCTTTATTGTGGGATGGGACTAAAGGCGCTTTTGTTGCAACGCATGGGAAAGAAAATAGCAAAACCAATAGCAAGATTACCTCTCTTCAGGATGGAGACATTAGTCCCACCTCAAGTGATGCTGTGGCGGGTAACCAGCTTCATAAATTAGGTTCTGAAGTTGCGCAGTCTTTTGGTGGTAATGCTCGTTATGAAAATGGACAATGGGTTGCTCCAAGCTTTATACTGAAAACGTTCAGTGAAGATGGTAAGGAAAGTGGAAAAAAGACATATAATGATGTAGGCTCTGCTTTTGCCGGAATTGATGCGAACTTCACAAATGTGAACCGACATCTGAATAATGTTGTTAATAACTTTAATGAAAAATTAGACAATATTAATAAAGAAGTTCAAGGGGATTCTTTGTTATGGAGCAATGAGAGTAAGGCGTTTGTAGCGCAGCATGGGGAGAAAGCTAGCAAGATTAAGTATCTTGCTGCAGGGGATATTGCGAAAACTTCCACGGAAGCAGTTAATGGTTCACAGCTTCATTCATTGGGTGACAAAGTTGCCTCTTACCTTGGCGGTAACGCCAAATATGAGAATGGTAAATGGACTGATCCAAGTTTCACGGTAAAAACCTTCGATACTAATGCTGATTTTAAAGATAAGGTTTATAAGGATGTAGCGAGTGCTTTGACTGGGGTTGGTACTTCTATCATGAATGTTCGGAATAAAGTCACTGAACAAGTTAATAATATCATGACCAATGTCAAAGCCGATGCCTTATTGTGGAGTGAAAAGGATAATGCGTTTGTTGCCATGCATGGAAGGGATTTTGAAGTTGATGGTGGAGAACCGATAGCAAGGTTAGCGGGTAAGATTACCTCTCTTGTCAATGGAGACATTAGTGCAACCTCAAGTGATGCTGTAGCGGGTAACCAGCTTCATAAATTTGGTACTGAAGTTGCGCAGTCTTTTGGTGGTAATGCTAAGTATGAAAATGGCCAATGGGTTGCTCCAAGCTTTACGGTTAAGACTTTTAAAGAAGATGGCGGTGTTGCTAACTCGACTTATGACAATGTCGCGTCTGCCTTTTCCGGTGTTGGTACCTCTTTCACAAATGTAAATAATGCTATTACGGATATTAAGAAAGAAATTACCAAAGAGGTTGCGGATGCAAAAAGTGATGCATTGAACTGGAGTAAAAGTGCTAATGCCTTTGTTG
>NZ_JAQITB010000017.1 GCF_028618515.1 Bartonella sp. ML69XJBT | reverse complement strand
CAAGAAACTTCAGTTTGCTCTTGCCTCTTTTGTCGCCTTTTCCATGAAGAGCTACAAATGCCTGATCATCATCGCTCCACAACAAAGCATCCCCTTTAACTTCTTGAGTAATATTCGTGATTTTTTCATTAACATCTTTGACCACATTCGTCAGATGCGTATTCACACTCTTCACGTTCACATCAAGACCATCCAAAGCAGAGCCAACGTCATAATAGTTCACTTTTTCTACCTGACCATCTTCAACAATAGAAGATAAACTATATTTTAGTCCTTTAAAGGTACCATTCTCAAATGATGTATCTCCACCAAAATAATTCGCTATATCTCCAGATATTTTATTAATTTGGCTGCCATTGATTGCATCACGCGATCCTTCTTCAATTATACCAGCTTCTACATTATGGAGTGCAACTGGAGCTTGGTTATCACTCCCACCTAAAGTCACACTCTTATAATTGACAGTGCCATCTGTATTTTTATCGTAGAGGACAGCAGCAGCACTTGCCAAATTAATATCCTTAGAAATCTTCTCTATACTTTTATCAAGCTGGGCTTTATTAACAGCTTCATTGTGCGCAACAGCCGCCTTCACACCAGAAATAGTCCGGTCTTCACCCGATTTGTTTGTAATATTAATTACAGAACCACCTGTTGCCTTACCTATGGTGATGGTCCCCTCATTGTCTTCTTGCTTAACGAGGCTGCTTTTTGTCACATCCGCAATCTGATTTTGGATATTCGTGATAGAATTATCAACAGCATTAAAAGTAGATTCAAAATTATCATGTGGTTTGCCTTGAATGGTGTAAGTGGGTGCCTTACCGTTAGATACATCTGCACCACCACCAAAATACTTTGATATATTTTGAGAAATTTTTGCTAGATTATTCGTAACAGTAGTAACATTCTGATTGGTAGAAAAAAGTTGCGAACCATTTATGGCATCAGTTGAATCTTCTGTGATATCTCCATTGGCAAGAAACTTCAGTTTGCTCTTGCCTCTTTTGTCGCCTTTTCCATGAAGAGCTACAAATGCCTGATCATCATCGCTCCACAACAAAGCATCCCCTTTAACTTCTTGAGTAATATTCGTGATTTTTTCATTAACATCTTTGACCACATTCGTCAGATGCGTATTCACACTCTTCACGTTCACATCAAGACCATCCAAAGCAGAGCCAACGTCATAATAGTTCACTTTTTCTACCTGACCATTTTCAACAATAGAAGATAAACTATATTTTAGTCCTTTAAAGGTACCATTCTCAAATGATGTATCTCCACCAAAATAATTCGCTACATCTCGGGATATTTTTTCAATCTGGCTACCATTGATTGCATCATGCGACCCCTCTTCAATTATACCAGCTTCTACATTATGGAGAGCAACTGGAGCTTGGTTATCACTCCCACCTAAAGTCACACTCTTATAATTGACAGTGCCATCTGTATTTTTATCGTAGAGGACAGCAAAGCTATTTGCTTCTTTAATGACCTTAATACTGTCCGTGATATCTGCAATTTCACCATCGAGTTGTTTTTTATTAACGGCTTCATCATCATTCTCTGCTGCTTTCACACCAGAAATAGTCCGGTCTTTACCTGATTTATTTGTAATATTAATCTCTGCGCCTTCTATTTCCTTACCAATGGTGATACGATTTGTCTCTTCTTCTCGCTTAACAAGGCTATTACTTTTTATGGTGTCAACAATATCTGCAATCTGACCATCGAGTTGTTTTTTATTAACGGCTTCATCATCATTCTCTGCTGCCTTCACACCGGAAATTGTACGAGCATCACCTGATTTGTTTGTAACATTAATTACAGAACCACCTGTCTCTTTACCTATGGTGATCCTACCTGCTTCTCCCTCATCTTGCTTGACAAGACTATTTTTTACTATTTGATCTTTTGTCTCTTGCAGCTGTGCAAAATTCACTGCATCGGTATCTTCTTCCCCTGCCGCTACTCCTTTAATCGTTTTATCACCAGCATGAATGCCATTAACAGTTATGCTCGGCCCCTTACCACCTTCAAACCCAAAGCCAACAGCACTCATAATGCTTTCTCCTGCTGTGACAGTCATTACATTAATATCATCAGCTAAATCAAATTTGACATTATTATCTTCTTCACCTTTTGTAATCTTAAGGTTATTACTTTCTGTTGATAAATCTACCACGCTCATTATACCAACCTTTGTAGCATCTTTCCCTCCAACTGATAGCTTCCAACCTTGGTCTACGTACAATTCTAACGCTTTTAGCTGCGCAACATTAACGGCATCAGTATCGTCGCTACCAGCTGCCACTCCTACAATCTGGCGCGTTTTTTTTAATTTAGTATCACCAACACTTACCGCAGCTAACGTGCTCGCCCAAACGATGCTATTAGAATCTGCAACGTTCTTAGTTAAAGAACTGTAACCGATAGCGCCAGCAGCAACATCAGCTACAGACTCATCTCCAAGAGCAACACCTAATTTTACCGTCGTTTTTGTATAAGCACCCAAAGCTATAGATCCCTCACTATCAGCCTTAGCACGATGTCCAATAGCAATTGATTCTACGCCCGTCGCTATTGTACGTCCCTCAGAAGGAACTGGTTTACTACCACTTCTACCTTCGCCACCTATTGCGATACTTTTTTCACCTACAGCGTACGCCAAATGACCTACAGCAACAGTAAAGCTATTATCCACCTGCGCACCATAACCAACAGCAACCGTATCTGCCGCAGATACTTTTATCTCAGCACCAATAGCAACAATATCACTATTAGAATGGAGCTTTTTATCCTTTGTTATATTATTACCAAATATGACACTCGTACCTTCTACGCCGTCACGTTGTAGTCCGGTACCGCGCTGCATTCTAACCATAGAGTCATTACGCAAAGGATTGAATGCATCAATAATCGCTGTATTCTCACCATGCTGTGCAAAATTTTGGACTACACGATTATCAGCGACAAATTGCCCGCCTGCATCTAATGTTCTTTCCAATGAGTTTTTGCCATCTGTCCTCAAAACATTCACAATAGGATCTTCATTGCTTATAGCAGAAACGGTTTTGGTTAAAAAAATTGCATAGTCATCAGAAGCGTCAACTTTTGCCATCATTGCCACATTCAATGCTGTTAAATCATTTTTCTCATCACCATCATAGTAATCATATGCAGAGATAATGCTTTGGGGATAAACCACAGCAGTATTCTTTACACTTTCAAGAGATACTTTTGTTAAATCAAGTTTTGCTGAAAAAACAGGAGAACCATTTGATAAAAATAAGACCACCGCAGTGCCCAATAAAACTCCTTTAAAAAACGAGGTCCTATCATGTGAACGAGAAAATTTTAAATCACATGCCGTTTGTGTTGTATATAATTTTTTCATAATACCCCCCTCATAATAATACTTTTTAAACACAAAAGACACATTCTAGAGTTTTAAAGCTCTCTCTTTTCTTTGCGTATTTGTGCTTTTACAGCGTGTTTTTAGACTATAAATAAAACAATATATAAGCTGTTATTGCTACATCACTTTTAAGGGGAATTAGGAGCCTATTTGGGAAAGTCAATGTGAGAAACATAAAAAAGTGATTTTCATGATTAAATGCGTTTTAGTTTTTATCAAATATGACGCATCGTTTGTTTAATTGTATCTTCTGTGAAGTTGACATAATCTTTATGCTTATGGATCAGCCTTTTAAGAAACGGTTTATTGTTCACGGATAAGATTTTTCACTTCATTAAAAGGATTTTAAAGCTCTTAACTAGAATGCCCCTGCTTCATCAAAGCAAGGGCAAAGAGTGTGTTTAAGAAAAGTTTTCAGAGTCAGTTCAGAGTCATATTGAATCCCGCACCTACACCCCAATGACCGCCGGAAGTGGTGACAGATACATTAGACCGAATATCTCCCTTCTCTGATGTATAACCAGCACCAAAGGCAAAGGCAGATTGGCTACGCCATAGACCACTCCCAAATCCAATACTTAATTTTCCAGGTGTTTCATTATAGCGTAAGTTAGCTACTGCTAAACCAATAGCTGCTGCTTGTCTCGCCTCTTTTCGTGCCCCCTCAATGCTGTAATTTAAAGCATTAAACTTCATATCGGTATAATGTTTAGACTTATCAACAGCATCGTCAATCGCATCAATAACGATATTATTTACCCGTTGATCTGTGTATTTCTTTGATTCATCGAGAACGATTTTCATCTGTTCTTTGGTGTAGTCATGGAGTTGTCCACCATTAATAGCTTCTTTCGAACCTTTCTCAATGCGACCATCAGCTACATTATCAATCATAACAGGTTCACTAGGATCGCCACCTTTCAAAGTGATTTTATTGGTTTTTTTACCGTTTTCATCTCTGTCATAGCGAACAGCATCCTCAGCAATGTTGTTAACCTTGTCGTCAATATTATCAACTCTGACATTAATATTGGTAATTGTATCACCAATATCCTCAATTGTATTGGAAATGTTATCAACTTTTTTGTCTATAATCGTAACATGATTTTCAACATCCGTAACACGATTTTCAACCTTTGCAACACGCTCATTGGTTTGCCAAAGCTGCCCGCCATTAACTGCATCTTTGGAACCTTTTGCAATTTTACCATCAGCTACATTGATAATCTTACTTGGCGTTCCATCATGAGTAGCATCATAAGCTCCCTTTTCCTTATTCCACTTTAACGCATCTGAATCGCCCTTGTTGATGACATCATCAATACGGTTATTAATATTTGACATATTTTGATTGACGTCCCCCAAAGCATCAGCAACATTATTGTGGGTTTTCTCAACCGTCGTACCATCAGCATTAACTTGAACAATCTTGAATTGAGGTGCTGTCCATTGGCCATTTTCATATTTAGCACCACCGCCAAAATAAGCAGCAAGTTGATTACTTATGGAATAAAGCTGGCTGCCATTAATTGCATCCGTTGAATCTGCAGAAATGTCACCATCTACGAGATATTTAAGCTTGCTGTTTGTCTTCTTGCCATCTTTTTCATGACGTGCAACAAATGCTTGTTCCTCCTCACCCCACAATAACGCATCTTTAGAGATACCTTCAATTTTCTGATTAAAGTTATTAGCTACATTTGTTATACGATTATTTACACTTTTGACATTCGCATCAAGCCCCGTTAAAGCATCACCAACATTATAATAGTTAGCTTTTGCTACCTGACCCTCTTCAACAATAACAGATAAGCTATATTTGGGTCCTTTAAAAGTACCGCCAACAAACTTTGCATCACCACCAAAGTAATTTGCAATATCTCTTGATATTTTATTAATCTGGCTACCATTAATAGCATCGTGGGAATCTTGGGAAATTCTGCCATCTTTAACATTGAGAAGAGCAACCGGTCCGTTGTTCTTATCACCACCCAAAGTTACGCTACCATAATTAACGATACCACCTTCATCTTTATCATAGAGAACCGCAGCAGCGCTTGCTGTCTCAATATCTTTAGAAATTTTCTCTATGCTTTTATCAAGTTGATTTTTGTTAACAGCTTCATCGCCCTTCTCTGCTTCCTGCACACCAGAAATCTTGCGTGCTATTTTACCAACACCTGCAATATTGATTTCAGTACCAGCTGTATCCTTACCAATAGTGATAATACTTGTTACACCTCCTTCTTGCTTAACAAGATTATTTTTTTCCAAATTAGAGATTTTATTATCAATCTTATGGATAGAAACATTCACACCCGTGAAAGCCTCTGTAACATTATTATATGAATTTCCATCAATAAGGAAAGTAGGTTGTATCCCTTCAATTACATCTGTGCTACCACCAAAATATTCCGATATGTTTTGAGCAATATTGAAAAGCTGAGAACCATTGATGGCATCTGTTGAATCTTCCGTAACATCACCCTTCAAAAGAGAGGTAATCTTACTGTCTGTTTTACGTCCGTTTTTTTCGTGGCGTGCAGAAAATGCTCCCTTCCCATCATCCCACAAGAGAGCATCTTGAGAAAACTTATTAAATTTATTGTCTACATATTGTATATGTTTATTGACATTTTTGACATTCGCATCAAGCCCTGTTAAAGCATCACCAACATTGTCAAAGGTCTTCTGTTCTACATTCCCATCTGCAGAAACTGTAGATAAATTATATCTTGGACCTACAAAAGCACCATCCTGAAATGCTGCATCTCCACCAAAAAATTGTGCTATATCTCCTGATATCTTATTGATTTGGGAACCATTAATAGCATCAGTTGAAACCTTTCCCAGGTTACCATCTGCAACACCAGAAATAACTCGATTTTGGCCGTTAGAGTTGGCAATACTGATTTTTGTGCCATCTTTTTGCGCACCAATTGTGATAAGCTTCTGGTCTTCTACCCATTTAACAAGACTATTGCTTGTTACATTGTTAATCTGACTATAGATATCTGTGATAGAAGTATCAACAGCATCAAAAGCATCAGCAACATTCTGGTAATTGTTCTTAACAATACCACCATTCGTGTCACGCTGAGAAACCTTGAAAGTAGGAGCTTGCCATTTGCCTTTCTCATACTTAGCGCCACCACCAAAATAGTCCGCAATATCAGTAAATCCAACGATCATATTATGATCAACCTGAAAGACATTTCCATTAACTGCATCTAAAGCAGAACCAACATCACCATATGTCTTTATAGCTATTGTACCATCTTCCTCAATAGTCTTTAACTCATATTCTGGTCCTGTAAATTGACCATTTTCAAATGAAGTACCTCCACCAAAAAACTTCGCAATTTTTCCAGATATTGTATTAATCTGGCTACCATTAATAGCATCACTTGAGTCAGCAGAAATGTCTCCATCTTTCACACCTGCGATAGTCCGCTCCCCCTCAGTACCTGCGATATTAATTTCCATACCGCCTTTTTGCGCACCAATTGTGATAAGCTTCTGATCTTCTATCCATTTAACAAGACTATTGCCTGTTACATTATTAATCTGACTATAGATATCTGTGATAGAAGTATCAACAGCATCAAAAGCATCAGCAACATTCTGGTAATTGTTCTTAACAATACCACCATTCGTGTCACGCTGAGAAACCTTGAAAGTAGGAGTGTGCCATTTGCCTTTCTCATACTTAGCGCCACCACCAAAATAGGCCGCAATATCATTAAATCCAACGATCATATTATGATCAACCTGAAAGACATTTCCATTAACTGCATCTAAAGCTGAACCAACATCACTATATTGCTTTATATCTATTGTATCATCTTCCTCAATAGTCTTTAACTCATATCTT
Source organism: Bartonella sp. ML69XJBT (assembly GCF_028618515.1). Taxonomy (GTDB): domain Bacteria; phylum Pseudomonadota; class Alphaproteobacteria; order Rhizobiales; family Rhizobiaceae; genus Bartonella. The sequence continues at coordinate 23,600 of NZ_JAQITB010000017.1, read as the reverse complement.
GGACCTACAAAAGCACCATCCTGAAATGCTGCATTACCACCAAAAAATTGTGCAACATCTTGAGAAATTTTATTAATCTGGCTGCCATTAATAGCATCAGTTGAAGCTTTAGTAATATCACCATTTTTTACGTTATGCAGAGCGACTTGTCCGTTGATTTTCCCACCACCCAAAGTCACACTCTCATAATTGACAGTGCCATCATTCTTTTTATCGTAGAGAACCGCAAAAGCGTTCACATTGTTAATTACAAAAGCATTTACCTCCTTAATACTATCATCAAGTTGATTTTTGTTAACAGCTTCATTACCTTTCTCTGCTGCTTTCACGCCTGCGATAGTCCTATCTGCACCTGATTTGTTTGCAATATTGATTTTAGTACCACCTTTTTCCTTACCAATGGTGATAAGCTCTTGCCCTTCGTCCCATTTAACAAGACTATTACCTGCTATCTGATTTTTTACTTCATTTAACTGTGAAACATTCACTGCATCGGTATTTTCAGTGCCCTTTTCTACTCCTTTGATCGTTTTATTACCAGCATGAATGCCTTGAACTGTTATACTCGGCCCATCACCACCTTTAAACGCAAAGCCAACAGCATTCATAATGCTTTCTCCTGCTGTGACAGTCATTACATTAATATCATCAGCTAAATCAAAGGTGACTTTATTGACATCGCCATTATCATTGCCTCTTACAATTTTGATATTTTTGCTACCATCATCATCTGTAGCAGCAACAAAATCTACTGTGCTACCTGCTGTAACATCTGTAGCATTTTGGCCATCAACAGAAAGCTTCCAGCCGCTCCTTTTTCCTACAAATCTTTTCAGCTGCCCAAAATTCACTGCTTCATCATCTTCAGTCGCCTCTAACACTTTTGTGATGTTTGTATAGCCAGCATTAATACCATCCACAGTCATACTTGGGCCATTTTGGATAATAAAGCCATCTTCATTCATAATGCTTTCTCCTGCTGTGACAGTCGTTACATTAATATTATCAGCTAAATCAAACTTTACTTCATTGTTGGCGCCTCTTACAATCTTGATATTTTTATTAAAGTCATCATCTTCAACGGCTGTAAACTTTACTGTACTACCTGCTCCAACATCTGTAGTCTCTTCATCTTCAACAGCAAGTTTCCAGCCTGTTTTTATCCCTGCAGTCAAATCTTTCAGCTGCTTAAAATTCACTGCATCGGTATCATCAGTCCCCTCTACTACTTTCGTAATCTTTTTACTACCAGCATCAATACCATTCAAAGTTATTTTAGGGCCATTACCATTGATGAACCCAAAACCCTCATCACTCATCTTGCTATTGCCTGTAGTAACACTTTTTACTGTAATATTATTAGCTAAACTAAATGTGACATTGTGGTTATTATCTTTTTCTATCTTGATATTCTTTTTATTTTCACTGCCAGCTGCTTGTAAATTTACTATGCCATTTGGACCAATAGCTGTAGCATCTCCACCTTCAACAGCAAGTTGCCAGCTTGTTTTAGTCGCCTCTTGTATAGCCTTCAATTGCTTATAATTTACAGCTTCATTATCTTCAGTCGCGTCTGCTACTCCGGTAATGACTTTATTACCAGCATCAATACCATCAATAGTCATCATTGGCCCATTTTGGATAATAAAGCCATCATCACTCATAGAAGCTTGACCTGTGGTGACTTGTGTCAGTTTAAGATGATCAGCTAAAGTGAATTCAATTTTATTCTTATTATTTTCAGTAAGTTTTTCAATTTTTAAGTTATCTTTTCCTACCGCACTATTTTTTACTGAAAAATCTACTGTATTGCCTGAATTAACATCTGTAGGCTCTTCATCGTTAACACCAAGCTTCCAAGCACCTGCTGCCGCAAATTGAATAGCTTTTAACTGTGCTACGTTTACGGCATCAGTGTCTTCTTTACCAGCAGCCACACCGGTAATTTGCCGTGTTAGCTGACCTTTGCCATCACGACCACCAACTTCTCCAACACTGAAAGCACCTGTAGTGCTTTGCCATGCAATACCGGTTTTTGTTGTCTCTTTACCTGTTGCAGGATCATACCCCTTGTCCTTTTCTCTATCAGAGATAGAGCCACCACCCACAGCAACACCATCCTTAGAAAGTACTTGCGAATTTACACCAATGGCAACCGAATCTTGCGTTTCAGCATAAGCTTGCGTACCTATAGCAATAGCATTTTCAGCCTTCGCTGTTACTTTTCTGTTAGGATCAACTCCTTCAGTTCTGTTAGAGCGCCTGCCCCCTATTGCAATAGAACCTGACGCTTGCGCTTCAGCCTCTGAGCCTATAGCAATCGCATAATTATCTGCCGCCTTTACTTTTGACCCCAAAGCAACACTATTTTGACCTAATGCAGTTGCAAGCCCTCCAATAGCAACTGCAGATTTCCCCGATGCCTCGGAATCAACACCCATAGCAACACTTGCTATACCACTTGCAAGCGCAGAAACACCAAAGGCTTGCGCCCCTCCAGCCTTTGCTGTCGCACCTGCACCAAATACCGTAGAATAATTACCCGTCGCAGCAGATCCACAACCGGTAGCAAAAGAATAAATACCATACGCCTCAGGCATAGCATTCATGACACCAAAAGTCGGCGTCCCCATATAAGCACCACTAATACTTGTTACACCATCACCAACCCAAGTCTCTTTTTCAGTGGTCGTACCATAAGGACTACGACCTCCAAAAACTTTCTCACCAATAAATCTATCATATTGTTCTTGTGCAGTTATTCGTTGACTATCTTTTATTCCCTGTTGTTGTTTGCCCCCACGTCCAACAACACTATCTGCACCGCAGTAGTCATCATCACCAGCAAAAACAACACTGCCATGACTACCATGTGGATACACCACACCCTGAAGACTCGTACTCTGAACAGCTCCTCCTACTAGTGCCAGATTTGCAGCAAAAACAGGAGAGACACTTGATAAAAGTGCGGCCATGGCAGTTCCTAATGAGACCGCTTTAAGCAAATTTGATTTTGAATATTTTTTTTTCATAAGAACCTCCTCCAACAGAGCTCAATATCATTACAATGCGCAGAAAACTCCCAAGGCAAAACCCTGTTTGCGCACCCAAAACGAATAAATAAAGGTAAAGCTATCCCCTCCTGATGCCGGCATTTCTTACGGCTTCATCCTAAAGTCTCGGTAAAAACATTGAATCTAGAAAAGTCCCCAACCCTTTTAGCTAGAGGGATTCAAGCTAAAAATAAATAAAAACACAAACTTTGAGAATATTACATCATTTCCATCCAAACATATCGCGATTTAGCTCATAATAAAAATAGCTTCTTAAAGAGCAACTCTACCTTTCAAATAAAGCGCATAAACAGAATGGCAAGAGTATGAAAAATAATTTTTCATTAAATTGCAAAATACTTCTTAATTAAATACAAAAAGAGTCCTTTATAATAACTGCTCTTATAAGCATAAATTTATTTTTTTAGACTTCTGACATAAGCTGATAAATAATGATCATTATCATCAATGCATTTTTTCTACGAGATGCTCTACCCTAAAATAGAATAGGCATGTTTGAAAAAACTTTTCCATTTATTGTTATATAAAATCATTCGTAATTCTTATGAGCGCCTTATCTTCGTAAAGCAGAGTTTTTTTATAACCCTCTCTTAAGAATGAGCATCTAAAACAGACCTTAAAAACATTTTTATAAATAAAGCATAATCTTTCTGTTTTGTGCACAAAAAATACAAAATGTTTCCTGATAATGAAGACGTTATAGGTTTTTTATTAAGAAAAAGATATTATGAAAAAATCGGCACTATTGCATTTGAACTGTTATATTAAAGACACTTGCTGATCTTCATTGAATACTTTTAAAATATGTGACTAGGATATTGGTAGTTTAAACTACATTCTATAACTTAAAATGAACATTTTAGTGAAGTTTTTGACTTATCAAAGAGGAGATGCCTGTGGCTTTCTATTCTCATCAAATGGTATGTTTCGAAAACTTGCTTTTCCTTTACGAAAGCAAATACAAAAACTTTACCCAAAATGATAAAAGACTGAAAAATCAAATCATTCGCATATCAAATCTTTATTATAGCTCTCTTTTGCTTCTGAATATCATCCGTTCAGTTGTCTCTTGACAAAGATCTCTACAGTATATTCTTGAAATGAATATGCACGTTGTGCAAATCTTTTTCTGTATCCAAAAATGATAAAAATTATGCGGATAATTTATGTTGTTGTAGATGTTTACTACTCAATACACTATTTTTGAGACAGTATTTTACAGCAAAAAAGATTTTTATTTCAGGGAGCTTTCGTCTCTTTTTTCGTTGTTTGCTGTGTCTTTTCAGCTTCAATTTGGCGTTTTAAATGAAGTTTTAACAGAGGCAAAGTTGCTTCAACTTCTTCCATATCATAGATGTTCTGAATAAACTCTTGCAATCTTCCATAAAGCTCTGCTGCTAATTCTGCCACATCTTCAGGAGAAAGTGTTATTTGTACATCATAATAAGTCGTATAAGCCAAATGCCCAAGCTTTTTCATCACCCCTGCAGGGATGGCTTGCGGTTTAAAACCAACAGCTTTGGCCTTGGCTATATCTGCAAACATTTCACCTTTACCAGTTATCAGCCAATCTAATGAGACACCGCAAATTTCTTTGTATTTAGAGAGAGCAGAGGCGGTAGGTTCACTTATACCCGTTTCATAAGTTCCTATGGAACCAGCAGTTACACCAAGATGTTCAGCAAATTGTTTACGCTCCGTAAAACCAAGTATGCGTCGCACTTCACGAAAACGTCTTGCCAATTCGGTTTTAGGTTCTTTTTCAGGACGTGCCAAAAAAATTACTCCAAAATCAATATAATCGTTGAATAAATAATTATATTGATTTATATTTCCTATCACTGCCCATTAAGGTGGGCAGTCATTTTAAATAAACTCCACAAAAATGGATGCTATAGTATCCATTGAAGCAGGAACGAAATTTATGACAATCACACAAAAAATGCGATCGCCGTAGTATTTTTCTAAGCTGCGCCATTATCATATGACCTTGGAAAACGTACAAAAACTTCTCAAAGACTATTTTCCAGTGTCAAAAACATTTGGACACAGCCCAATGAAAAAGCCAAACGCGCCATTACTAACTTTATCAGTTTGCCCGTTAAGCCAATTTTATCGATCACTCTTTCAAAAATCGCAGTCGCATTCCTTCAACAGCAAAAAAGCTCAATACGATTTTTCTTACCCTTCCTGGGCAACAATACTGCTTAAACCTCTTTGCAAGGATCTACATATCAAACGTATTCCCATCATTTTTAAATTACAACATAAGATAAAAGGTTTATCAATGTCTAAAAGTCAATACAAAATGGATAAGATAAGTGATGTTCTACAAAAAATGAGAATATCAACTCTTTTTCAAAAACTAAACATTTACAAACCACACTTACTTATTAACAATGACACTGATTTAGCTTTTATTGGCAATAATGAGTTCTTCAAGCGCTTTGCTTATCGTCAAAAGAATCTCTCTTACGTGCAAATTAAAAGCTGTTTAGCGATACAACTTAAATTCTGCAAACTCTATAGTAAAAATCTTGTTCCATTTCTCCATGATTGGAAAATTCATAATCTTAACGCAATAACGTTTCTCACAAACAGCGTTTTTAAAACTGCTTCTTTACAGAAAATTGACAAAACGATTATGTTGGTATACATGGCAATTCTTGGTGGTGACAATGAGGTGATACCTAAAATATCAAAGCCACATGGGAAAGCCGCAACATGGAGGAGTGAGCATGGCCTCTTTATGCGATAAAGAATTGTCCGATACACTTGTTGGTCTTTATGACGACTATCAACGCGGTTTTGATATTGGAGAAGAGCTTAAATTATGCGTCGATTTGGCTTTATCTCTTGAATTGGAACTGAGTATTCATCGTTTAAGTGAAGCAGATACGATTTTGAAAAAGGAAATTATACAAACCTTGCACCGTCGCAAAAACATTCATTCCAATGAAAATGAAACAATTGATGAGACTGACACAATTATTCATATGGATTTCGAAGAACGCAATTAAGGAAACATAACCTTATAAAATATGAGGGAGGCTGATTGTTCTGCCCTCTATTATGCCATATCGGATTGATTTATAAAGATAATTTATCGTTATCTCTATTGAATAATAACCCCGCATATTCTAAAATTCTTTCCTTTCACATCTGTATAGATTAACCATTCGTTTGCATGTCACAAGCGGGAGTGCCGTGTAGATAAAACAAAGAAAGAAAAAATCCCTCTCCTAAATGCTCTCAGGCGCTAAGGAATATCGTAACATTGGGAGCTGGCAAATAGTATGATGATGCTGCCTGCTAAAACATAAAAACTTTTCAAAGTTTTTAAGCGCTGTATTAGAGAACCATCGCGATAGTAGATTTGATCAAAAAGAACTCTTGACGCTTTCTTATAATGCGTCAACACAACTCGCATTTTAGAGCATCAATAAAACTTATGCTTTATTCGTTAGCTTCCTTAGCATTTACTTCCCCTTTAAAAGCAAAATATGAAAGCTCTCGTAACTGTTTGTGAATAACGCTTAAATAAAATTTATTGTTTTTCACTTTTGTAAAAGAGGACGATAAGCGCACCAATAACAGCAATCATACCTTGAAGAAAGTATATCGACTGAGATGAGGTGCTGTTGGTATCACTTGCCATAAAGAGATAGACTCCAAGAATAAAGCACCCAGAAATACCATTAAAACTTGCCTGTAATCTTCCTTGATATTCAGGATCACAAGAGAGTTGCGATAAAGAAATCGAAAGAGCCCAACTTGAAAGCCCAAATCCAATCATGAAATAAATAGGAAAAACAATGTGTGTCTGTGTATTAACAGACAGAATAACAAGACCGATAGCCATAATAGCTAATAAAAGTGCCAGTGTTTTCCTTATAGATAAAACTTTACAAAGAAGTGGTGAAAAAAGCGCACCGGTAAATGCCCCTGCAGAATAAAGCGCTTCCAATATTGCAAAGATTTTGTTATCTGCTTTTAAAATCTCTTGCGTATAAGGAACCAGAATAACAGGAATGGTCATCAAAAGAGTCATAATAATCATCTGGCTTATATAGGGCATAAAAAGAACCGGATTCTGCTTAAAATAACGAAATGATGATATATAACTTTTCCACCAATTGAGTTTATTTTGATTTTCATATTTTCCCATTTCAGGAACTTTCATTGCAAAGTTAAATAAACCAGCAATAATAAAGAATATCCCACCTATGAGAAGCGTTCCTTTTGTGCCTGCATAGGCAAGGATAAATCCACTTAACCCCATACCTATGATAGTGCCAAGTTCATAGACCATATCGATTGTCGCATTTGCATTAACGAGTTGTTCTTTTGGAACAATACTTTGGATTAAAGGTACAGCTGATGGCATATAAAAAGAGACAAAAATACCTAAGCAAGTAGACAAGACCATTAATTCAATTTCTATACCCAATTTCCCAAGTATTACCCAAGCCACGAGTACCAACCCTCTGACAAGATTTGAAATCATAATCTGCATTTTACGATTGTATCTATCCGACAATACACCAAAAACAGGTGCAAAAATAATGCTAGGCATCCAGAGAAAAAACATGAGAAGCGCTACACCACGAATTGAACTTGTCTGTTGGTAGGCAAGCCATGACAATGCGATATAATTTAGCCCATTGCCAAATGTAGCAAATAAGCCGCTCAATGTAAAATAGAGAAAAGTCCTACTTTCGAATAAAGCAGCGCGTTCTTTCAAATTTGCCGCGAACATAAATTATCCCCTTCATATAAATATTATTGGGTATATCTTGAAATCCGTTTTTAAATATATGTTTTTTTTACAATTTTATATTTTAGCCAGTTAAATTAAAAACTCTTCGCTTGGATGCTTTTAAAATGTTTGTTTGGTCATAGTGTGACTCACTTTTCTATGAAAATAAAAGCACTTTAGAGATAAGGCTAGATCATATTACAATAGCAAAAATATCATAAATATCACTGCTTTTATTGAGCATTTACATTCACACCGTAAACACACTATAGTCATGTTGAAATCAATTACTTTGCTTGTACGAAAAGATAGCAGTCCACAAATCAAAAAACTGCGAAATCTTACCAAGCCAAAACTGATATCATTTTATAGATATCAAGAAAGAACTATAGCTTCTACTCTGAAAAAACCTTTGCCATTTCATCTCTCACCGCATCTATGAAAGGCAAGAGGATATCAAATTCCCCCCAAAAAAGAGACGTTATTGCCTTCATCTTTAGTTTACTCTCTGTATGCAAAAATACTTAAGTATATCCATACCTTATCGTGCTTATAGCCCTACATTTAATGTAAAGAATGAAGATATTATCATCATGATAAATATAGATCATTTTTCTAACACTGTATCCCTCCTGCCCAAAATCTTTCAAAAAAGTGCCTTGTGGTTTAATGATAGCCAATTTTCCATATAAGCTTAAACCAACATACATAAGAGAATATGGGATAGGCTTTTAAGTTTTATAATCAATAGTAAATTTATGCATAGCTAAAACAAACCTTATCTATATAGTGTCGTATTTGATTATGGATTGAAGAAACAGAATTAGTTCCATCAATTGCAATAAATAGCTCATCCATTTCTGACAAAAGTTGATATACTTCACAAACTTTTTCAATAAAAGATAGTTTTTCTTCGTATTTTAAAATTAAACCATCCCTTTTTTGCAACCGTTCTACAATCACAGTAGGGGGCAAATGAAGGTAAAATGTGATATGAGGTCTTGGAATAGATTGATTTAATTTCACCACAGTTTCAAGAGAAAGCCCTCTAGCATAGAAATAAGCAAGGCTAGAATAAACATATCGATCGCTGATTAATAAATTTTTTGATGACGTCAAAGAGGGTTCAATAATTTCAAGTGTATGTTTTCGTCTATCTGTCGCCGCTAAAGCGCTAAAAGCAATGGATCAATTTGTTTTCCATTATCTAAATAATCTCTAACCTCTGATTTATTTCTATACCAATTACTAGGCTGAAAAGTCTGTATTATATGTCTTTCTTGTGAGTAATGGCGAGAAATTTCTTTTGTTTGCGTTGTTTTTCCACTCCCATCAAATCCACATAAAGCAATAAAAGAGCCAGAATATATCTTTAAAGACCACATGGAATTATAAATATCTTTATTAAGATATATTTTATCTATTAAACCATCCATTTTTTAAGTCATTTGATACGCACAATCTCTTAGATATGTTTAAATTCATCACTCGTTACCAGAGAGAGAGGCATCAAAAATATCAAGTTCCTTTAGTGTAAGAGACTGAAATTTTCAAAATTATTTGCAACGAGAGTTATGTTTTTAAATTTTACATTCAATGAAGCCTTTTTATTCAACAATAGATAAGAGACGGCACTTTATTGAAAATACTAGCCCCACGCTCCTATGAAGATAAATAAAAAAAATTATCTCTCATTGATGTTTATAAGCAAATTTAAACACTTCGTCTCATTGCAATTTATAATCATATACCCCTCTCATACCTTGCATACGAAATATGCTTATTTTATTAAACCACCGTCATAAGCATTGCAATATATCATAATATCATAGAACTATTTCTGCACGAAAAACGAAAATACTAAGCACAATAAAGTGCAACTTTATAGGATGTATGAGCAATCCTGATGTCACCATATGTTGATCGATAGCCATTATTGCTACAAAAATGACATAAGCAAATACCAACTCTTATGGAGCAAGCTTTATAAATCTCAGAATCCACCATTCGCTAGGGATGCTCTACAGATGACTATAATATCCGCTAGGTATAAGAATATATAGATAAACTCAGTATATTTGGCACCTCATATTTTTGAAATTTTTGATTTGAATTTTCTGATAGCATACAAATGTGTGACCTTATCTTTATCTTTTGCATTCGAGTATTCGAATTTGATCGTTCGCATCTAGTGAGCTATAAATTCAATACTCGCTAAAGATATTGAAGCGATAATCGCGCTAAAATTAGGACGGATTTTTATCGGAATGTATGAAACTTTTACCTGATTATGATTGCACTACAAAAGAGATCAATTAGAAAGAAATGTGCGCAATCAATTTTATCAAATGAAAGAGAAAAGATACTAAAGGGTAGTACTCATTTCGCTCTTTTGCAGAATTTATGCTTCATATACTAGCAAAAGAAGAGCTTCTCAATTATGTATGGCAGCAATTATAAGGAGGGTGCTATGATACAAAGCGTTCAACCCAAAAATGAAAAATTTGACGGATTGGCTGATGATTATGATCGCTATCGTCCGCGCTATCCTCTTTCCTTATTGAAAACTATGCTGCTTCCTTTTAAGGACAAAAAACATTTATCCATTGTGGATGTGGGGGCTGGAACAGGCATTGCATTAGAAGGAATTGTTAAACTTCTAGGAAATGAACACCAATATCATGCTATCGATGTATCGGCGGATATGATTAAGCAGGGACAAAGAAAGTTTCCTTTTGTGCAATGGTATCAAGGCAAAGCTGAAAGCCTATTGCCCAAAATCAGTAAAATTGATCTTGTTGTTGCAGCACAAGCCTTTCAATGGATGAATCGCCCTCTGTTGCTTAGCATTGTCTCAAACCAACTCCAAGCTGGAGGTGTTATGGCGGTCATTCAAAATAATCGTGATTTTAAACAGAGCGAATTTCTCGCCGCTTATGAGACATTGCTAGAAGAAATGAGCCCTCATTATTCCCGTGATTATCGTCATTTTGATTTTCTACAGGAAATGCATGATGGCTTTCGAGTAAATCCAGAAAAGATTTCTCTCCATACACACAATTGGACGATGACAATCCCATCCGATACCTTTATTGGCATGAGCCGCTCTTCAACGCAAGCGCAACGCGCCATTGCTAGGCATGGAGACGAATATTTGCAGCAATTGGCTGCATTGATAAAACAATATGAAGTACAAGGAAATTTGCAGCTTTTGTATCAAAGCGAGCTCTACATGTATGTAAGATAAGCTACCTCAGTTACCTTCGCTCTCTTTCAGTACCCTAAAACAAATGATGCGCAAAAAACTCACGCTTCATTCATGTGCGTGTTTAAAAGCATTGAACAGATTTTCTCCTTCCGGGCTTAAAGGGATACCCTGTTGCATTCAATCTTTATTATCTACTCTAATGTTTGTACTCAACAGGGAACTTCTTGGCTACGCCATAGTCTTTGAGACAAAATACCTCTTTATCTTCTACTTCATAACAATCAACCGATCGACAGATTGGGTCAGAAAAAGTTTGTTACAGCCATGGTGTTCAAAGTTTGCAAATGTCAAATTTAGATGCATGAAAATATACGTTTTTTACCAGGGAGGGGCTATCCAAATGATGCCCTTTAAATCACCCGTCCATTATGTACATCAGTTAGAGTAAATTTAGTGAACAATAGTGGCATGTTTGCTTACCATCATTGCTTCTTAAACAAACCACGCAAAGGAAGCATCAGAAAATGCGTTTAAAGACAATGCGATGTATAGATTCAGTTCTAAACTCAAGATTCTATTTTTGATCGCTTAAAATGAAATTCATTCCTTGTAATAAAAGCTAATTTTTTGTTCACACTGCATCAATTATCATTATCCAGCGGAGCTTTTGAGGATTGATCGCGTAGTGTAGGTGCTATAGAAACAGATGTTATCAAAGCATATTATTGCTCTAGGAGAAAAGACCTCATTCAGTTATATAGATAACTGATGAGTTCTTGACCTTTTCTCGGATCATCGCCCGTTACGCATATTCGATATATGATCCCATTAAAAAAGTAACAAGCCAAACCTTGAAAAGCATCACAGAACTATTGTGATCCTCCTTGTAAAAGCATTTGAAGAAAATATTTCTTATATATTTTCAGTTTGATAAGAAGCCAATGCTCAAAATATTATAATTAAGCTGTAAAATAACGATGCTGGTTCATCCAAATCCGCCGTCTACGAATCCTTCTAAAGCTATTCAACAGCGTCCCTTCTTGAAAAAAACACCATGTCAAAACCATGAATATAACCGTGACTTCAACCTGAGATTATAAATTTTCTGCCCGATAACAGAAGTTTTCGTCACAGCAAAATCCAAGCTTATCGTGGTAAGGATCAATAGCACAATCTCAACACCGAGCATAAACATAATCAATCCTGAAGGTTTCCTCTCAAGGGCATAACTACGCTCGTCACTTCGTGAAGCGTCCCCTTATCGACAACGCATCAACACGCAGAGAAAATACTAGCTGCCCTCAATCCCTGAAAATGAATTATCGTCATAACAAAGATCAACGTTCAAATTTATATTATGTCCCTCTCAAAAAAACTTGAAATGCTTAGCAATACGTGTATTCATTATTTGTAGACATGCATGTTGATTATCATATTGCGTATTTTTAGACCTGCGGACATAGGGATTATAGGGGGTGATGTGCGCAAACAGCTGGTGTTTCGATTTTATGGGCTTGTCGTCCTGCTCTATCTTTCTGATATGGTGCTATTCTTAAGTAATCTTTGGAATGCTTATCGTATAACATCCTCATCGGTTTTCCTAGGCGTAACCATGGCTTTTGGAATCCTTACACCCTATCTTTTGAAAAAAAGTAAACTTGTACGCATTAAGTCCTCGTTGCGGTTGGTAGATTTATACAAAAGGCGGATTATCATTTATAGTCTTCTTTTATTGATTGCCCTTTTTCATTATGTCGATTCCCCCTTTGGTTTTATTGCTGTCTCTATCTCTATTGGTTATCTCTCTTTGATCACTCTAAGCACACTCGAGACTTATAATACTAAACTAGCGCTTAGTGGTTATATTAGCGCGCAAAAGGCTTCCCGCATCATGCAAACAGTGGTGCAAATTGGTGCCTTTTTGGGAGCAGCATTGAGTGGTTATCTCTTAAAAGCAACCAGTTCACAAGGAATAGCAGCTGGTGTTGGCTATAATGGCTTGATTGCAGCAATTTGTCTGTTTGACATTATCGTAAGCCTTGTAGCCGGTTATGTTATTTTTCGCGATGAATATAGCACCGATAATGCTACAAATGCCACGCAGCTTGCAACCGAGAAGATGCAAACGACACCCCCGAAAGCAGATGGACTCACCTCTGAACTTAAGCTTTTATGCGTCTCTATAGGTCTTATTGGCTTTCATATTTGCGCCTATAATACACTGGCAACTATTCTTTTTCAAAGTGTGAAAAATTTTGGCTCTGAATATTATGGGCTTTGCAGCGCTATTGCAGGTGTTGGCGCTTTTTTAGCTGCTTTTATCAAAATCCCTCGCTTTGAATTCATCCTCCCAGCCCTATTGCTGAGTGTAGCTGATGCCATTTTTAGCATCACCCAATTACCCTATTTGGCTGTGGTCTTTTGCTTTTTTATTGGTTTTTCGATGAATACCATGCGAATTAATGCCCGCAAACATATGATTGAAGCAACCAAAACAGAAGCTCAAGCAGAGCTGGTGGGAAGCTATAGCGGCATGCTTTATACTCTCTCCCAATCGGCAGGTTATGTTATCCTTGGTCTTCTTACAAGCTCCACCCTTATGGGACCACAAGCAGCCGTTTATCTTCTCCCCCTTATAGGATTCATAATCTTTATTTATGTCCTTTCCCTTTCCTTGCAGCGGACCACAGCATGAGCAAACCCATTCTTATTATCGATCCTTTCTCCACAGGAGCCCTTTATGGCCCTGCTTTGCAAAAATTAGGCTATGCTTGTTATGGCGTTGTCTCTCAACCAACTCTCTCTTCGCATCTCATGCTTTCTTATCAGGGTGAGGGCATGGCTGAAGTAAAACTTCATAGTGTAGAGGAAATAAAGCAGCGCTTTCCGATTGGCGCTATAGCAGCCGTGGTGGCTGGTGCTGAGGGAGGTATTTATTGTACAGAGCAATTGGCTGCGTATTATGGTTGCCCTGGAAACAACCCCTCGACCACCGATTGGCGACGGAAAAAAGCAGCAATGCAAAAGCGCCTCCATGAAAATGGTTTGTCTTATATCCGCTCAAAAATTCTTACAAAAGATGATTGTACTCTTGATGATTTTGAAAGCCATAGTGGCTATGTAGTGAAGCCCAATGCTTCTGCTGGAAGCGATGGTGTTTTATTTTTCTCCAACCGTGAGGAAGTGGAAGCGTGGATCTCTGGAATCGATTGGAAACAGAAAAATATTTTTGGCATGCCTAATGAGGCTTATTTGCTCCAAGAAAGATTAGTAGGAGAAGAATACATCGTAGATGCCGTTGTAAAGGGAGAGGCTATCAAAATATGCAGTTTATCGCGCTATAAAAAGGGGCTCCATAATGGAAGTGCTTTTGTTTATGAATCGCTTGATGTGCTCGATGCTCAAGACTCTCTTTATGCTGATCTTATCTCTTATGCAAAAAAATGTATTAGCGCAGTGGGAATTGAATATGGACCTGCGCATATGGAAATCATGCAAACCGCTCACGGTCCCGTGATGATTGAAGTGGGAGCCCGCCTCCACGGAGGTATTGCACCCTCCTTGTTCGTGCATTGCTATGAAGATGATTTACTGAAAAGCTCTATCAACCTTATTGCGGGGGTATTTTCGCAAACACCAAGCCGCTTTAAGAAAAAAGGGCGTATTCTCTTTCTTATCAACAAGACTGAAGGTCTTATCATAAAAGATATGAACTTATGGCAGCAAAAACTTCATTCTTGCGAAAATGTGGTTCATTTTATGCTCTTTTTTAAAGAAAATGAGCCTCTACCTCTGACAATCGATTTAAATACCTGCCCAGCTATTATAGCAATTTTGGGCGAAAATGATGATGAACTATCAACCTTAGAGGACTCAATTCGTAGCAGTTTCTTATAAAATATAACAGTTGGGAGGAAAACATGGATTCAGCAACGCAAATAATGAGAAATATAGACAAATATGAAAAATGGAAGCAGATTGTTTTTAAAGAATTCGATGTGCTCATGAATAACAAAACTAGACTTTTTCCCTGCTTATTCGGGGTGAATGGATACCAAAAAGACATGCTCCGATTTGGATTCTACAACAAGTTGACCGCAAAAAAATATGATGCAAGACCTTATAAATTATTGCGATACTTATAAGAGTTTTGGAAAAAACACATCTTTTGTTGCATTCGAGGCGCCTGCCCCTGTACAAAGTATCGAAGTTTATAGAGAAAAATTTTGGTCTATCCTTAAAGATTTGAGAGTTCTTGACGAGCGAGATTGGCCGGAGCATATACCCCAAAATATGGACGATCCTCTATGGGAGTTTTGCTTTCATGGCGAACCCATGTTCATAGTTTGCAATACACCATCTCATATAAACAGAATAAGTAGAAAAAGCTCTACATTTATGTTAACCTTCCAGCCAAGGTGGGTTTTTTCTGATTTGCTCGATACGGAACAAAAAGCAAAGAATGCATTCTCCGCTGTAGGGAAAAGACTTGAACCTTTTGATATTATCACAAAATCCCCCTTTTTAGGAAAATATGGCGATCCCAATAATAGAGAGTGGATGCAATACTTCCTGCAAGATAATAATATTGAATCCCCATCTTGCCCGTATCATATCATGGAGCACGATAATGACTAAGTTTTCTAAAATTCAATTAAATAAAAATATCTATGATATCTTAAAAATGATGCTGCCAAAACAAGGCTCGATAGAGATACAAAGAGATTTTCCAGGAAAAATACACGATTGGCATACCCATAAGGTCGATGAAACTCTCTTAATTATAGAGGGAGAGTTAGATTTTTTCTATAGTGAGAAGCGTATAACCTGTACACCAGGAAATATGATACATCTTCCTGCCAACACAACGCATAAATCAGTAGCTGCAGATACAGGATGCATATATGCAATCGCTACGGAAATCCTTGCTCTTGAAAATGAGTAGATAAATGCGCTCTCGTTGATTGCCTCTGATACAGGGACCTTTTCGTCCCCTTCCCATAAAGCTGTACTTCTTAGGTTCTGCAGCGGATAAGATTATTAATTTGACTGCCTTCGGCTCACGTCCAATGCAGAAACCCTTCAAGCATCGTATTGCGCTCGTCACAGTTCATTTTGCTCTATGTTCTATAATGAAAAAATGGATAATGTAGAAAAACACACTGACCACTCGAAAGTACTGAGTTTGTGCTATGCGCAGCCAATAATCTGGGATCAGATCTTTTCATTTTATCAACCAAACTATCTGCAACATGAAGGGTGCACCGTTATATACCTGTTCAGTTATGGCAAATGCTGTTGGGGGGGCTATTTATTATCCCAAGTAAAACCAGATGTTTTTCATGTGCTAA
Source organism: Bartonella sp. ML69XJBT (assembly GCF_028618515.1). GTDB lineage: Bacteria > Pseudomonadota > Alphaproteobacteria > Rhizobiales > Rhizobiaceae > Bartonella. The sequence goes on along the minus strand of NZ_JAQITB010000017.1, from coordinate 7,208 downwards.
TCAGAATCATATGAAAAATATCAATGATTTTGTTAAGAATACTAAGCAAAATTCTATGAACCTTTATGATACCCATATAATACGGTTGCTGGTTATTTGACTGTTCTTAAAAAAATGAAATATTTCACGGATTTTAACTAATGAAAAAATATAGAAAGGATATTCTTCATCAATCTTTCTAGATAGTCAATTGATAAAACTAGAGATCCATAGAGCCGCTATTGCCATATTTGTCATAAAAGTATAAGTTTCCACATCATCTATTTCACAAAGTGATGTACTCATTACTTTAAGAGCGTTGATGTACTCATTGCTCTATTTGTGTTGGTGGGGAATAAATGACGAGTATATGAGCGTTTGGATTTTTATTTAACGGTATAAGGATTTTAACAGGCGCCTTTATTGTCTTTTATATGCTTGAAAAAGGCTTAATGCTTATTGATATCGGTATCATTAAGTCATTTTCAAGCCTTTGTCATGATGATTACAGATATTCCCTTGGATATTTTGTAGATAGAAAAAGTTATAAAATATCGATCATTTTAGCAGCAGCTTTTGCAGCTACATGGTTCTTTCTTATGGATATTTCTACAAGCTTTTACGGTTTTCTTCTAGCAGAGCTTTTTAATGCATTATCACTTACATTAATTGCTGGTGCCTATAACGCTTTACTTGTTCAATATGCAAAAACAAAACGTACATCTACGAAAAAAGTACTTGGTCATAGCTCTCAATATAATTGTATTGGCATACTTCTGTTTAGTTTAATAGGTGCATATTTTGCCGATTATTCTAGCCAATACATATGGTATATCTCTGCATTTCTTATGATGATGACCACAGTATTTGGTTTGTTTTTTCTGGATGATCTAAAAGGAGAGAAAAAAACAAAACAAGCGAATTTTTTAATTTCTGAAGTAAGAGAAATGTTGTCTATTTTTATTAATAGTTCCTTATATTTCTCTCTGTTTTTATTTTCTACTTATTTTTTCAATATATTTTCACAGTATTGGCAGTAGATATTTAAAGATTATAATATCAATGTAAGTTATTTTTATCTTGGCTTAGTCTTCTCTCTTATATTACTCTCCCAGCTACTGGCTAGTTTTCTATTTACAAAATTCAGTGAGAGAATGAATTTTGTTTTACTGCTGTTACTTTCAGCTGCCATGATTTTTACAGTTGTTTTCTTTGAACCAAGAAAAGAAATTGCTGTTCTTTTAGTCTGTATAATTTTTTATTTAATTAAGTATACATATCTTCGCGTGGAAGTAGCCCTGCACGACAGTATTAGCGACAATCTTAGAACCACATACGAGTCATTCTTGTCGACTGTTGGGAGACTTAGCCTCTTAGTATTTTTTTACATGAGTGCATATATGGTCAATATATTTGGCTTTGTGTTGTTGGTTTATATTTTGGGTATATATTTACTTATTTATTTGTTTGTAGTGTTTTTTTAGAAGGAACTTTTAAAAAATCACACTGAGAATATTAACTTATCATTATCACGAACATTTCACGGGAGACGGAGTAAAACATTTGAATATCACGATAGAAGCTTAGGATTTTCGACCACCAATCATATCACTTCCCATGAAGCTATGTTGTTGGGTTCGGTGGCGTATAAACCATTAACTTTTCTGCTTTCAACCCAAACCCAAGCACAGAAGTTTTCCAGGCACGGCGTCGTGCTCTTTATGGTTGATTTTGTAATATAAAGTAGAATACTGAAAGAGGTCCATTTCCTTATAGTAAAAGAGACTTGTGCATTGAACAGCCATCTGTCCATAGCACAGTAATTACATAGAAAATAACTCTTTTAGTAATTACCGCATCTTTTGCCGCAACAGTTCAGCCTGTTCTTCATCTATACTGGCTGAAAAATTCTCAGCGTCGTGGATTCCATAGCCATAGAGAATAGTAGTATATTGTGAAAATAAATGTCCGATAGAAACCCCGTTTAATGAGATCTAATCTACTTAATATATCTTATTTTCCAGTATTCTTATAACTTACAAGCTTTTATCTCTCTACTCAAAAAGACCATATTTGGGAGTAGAGAGATAAAATAGCCCCCTCTATACCAGTCACCTATAAAAACACTTAGCAATGTAAGCAATTTAAAAGGTAGGTAATAAACAGAAAAATCAGCCAACAGAATCAAAGGGCCTAAAATTCCCAAACTTTTATATAATCCATTAATTTTATGATAAATGGCGGAGAGAGAGGGAGCGTTATATTTATATAAAATCAATAAGTTATATAAAAGTTCGGGAATTTTGATTCCGTTGATTCTTTTAACTTATTTTATGTCTATCCCGAACCTTTTTGTAGCTTTTTGATTGCTTCTATTGCAAGTCGTTTTCTATCAGCTGTTTTGGTATAAAGGGATGCCATTTTATCTTCTGTCCAGCCAAAAAGCGCTTTCATTTGCGAAACTGTAGCACCAGCATTGGCGGCGCGTGTTGCTGCTAATTTTCGCAATCCATGGGCTGATTTTTTAATACCCGCCGCATTACATGCTTCACGAAAGAGGTTGCCAAAACTTTCTTTGACAAGCTTATTTCCACTTTTACCGCAGATGAATGTTTCATTACCTATGGGACCAATTTTAAGGGTTTCCTCTAGTTCTGGTAAAATAGGAAGAAAAACATCTGTTTTAAATTGGCTCTTTTCTGTTTTGAGATGGATGATATTATCTTTGACATCTTTCCAGCCGATACGAACGGCATCACCACGGCGCAAGCCTGTATAAAGAAGAACATCAATCCAGACGCGTTCATGTGTACCATGTGACCAACGGTGATAATATTTGTCTATGTCCTCTTCTAGCCATGGCAGTAATCCCTCTCTGTTCAAAGATTTTGGTGCTTTTATATTAAAGGCAGGATTTCTATTTAAAAGGGCATTATCAACCGCCCAATTAAAGAGACCGTTTAAAGAGGTCAAAAAATGTTTTGCAGCCGCGGGGGTCTCTCGCCTTCTGTCTACGGCTTCAAGAATGTGTTGTTTGTTTATACTTTTATATGCACGATTACCGATATGTTTAGAAACATTATTCAGAATTCGATATTTAACTTTTTTAGTAGATTCTGATTGATTATGCCATTGCATGCTTTGTAAATACTGATGCAACAACCAATCGAAAGACCCTTCTGTGAGTCTGGTACGCCTCTTTGTTTTGGAGGAGCCATTTTGCGCTTGTTTAATAGCCAGCGTATAATTGTCAACAAACTCTTGCGTTCCATAGGTTCCTTCAATCCGAAACCGTGGTCCATGACCAATACGGACATACCATATGATTTTACCATGGCGTGTACGTTCACGAACAAGATGCGGTGGACGGCGTTTTGGCATGGCTAAAACTTTATACCGTCGACAGAGGGGCAGCTTTTGCTGGTCTCGTAGTCTTCTTGTTCATTTTCAAGCGGTGGAAAATCATCAATGCTATAAGTATTATCTGTCGTTGTTGGTGTTATGGTTTTATTGATATGAATTAATAATTCCCCTGTAGGTTTGATTTCTATGAGTTCACATCCTTGTTTTTTAGCTTCTCTTAAAGCGCGTGCAATAGCTGGTTGCGTGATAGTAGGTGGGCGGTGTGGCATGTTTATTCCCCTTCATTTTAGATGTAATTCACCCGTGGCGTGAATCACGCTGGTGTTAAAAGTTTGTTTTTCGGTGTTAGAAACGGCTTATAGAGATACTATAAGATTAGTCGTTCGTATTTTCTCATCTGGTTTGTTTCCTTGATTTGCGTACAATCCACCCGTAGCGTAAAGCACGCATGTGTTGAAATTGTTAGGAAAGGGTGGGGGTGCTGGGAGGAGAAAGCACCCCCATAGGTTTAAGCAGCTTTTGCCAAAATCTTTTGCATCTCTTGTTCTATTTCTTCTAAAAAGATTTCGACCGCTTTATTGATCGCTTCAATGTGTTCCTCATCACGATTGATACGTTTGATTTTCATGCGCAAGTGAGATGATATACCTACAAAATGCGGATTATAGCTCATGAAATGACACCATTTACGTCCCGTGCAAGCCATTTGGAATTGCATTTGTGCGATGTATTCAGGCTTGATAGTGTCATCTATAAAAAAGCGTAGATGGTTTGGTGATTGTAGGCATTTAATCTCAATTAAACCGTCCTCACCAATAAGCCCATCTGGACTAGCACCAGCCATTTGGATTGTGGGATGTTGGACAAATCCACACCTTGTGACCTCTGTATCATAAATGAATGCATATTCTCTCAAGGCATCTTCTTCATGGTCAATGCCCCATTGCATAGCTGGCGTTATATAAGATTGGCTTATTTCCTCTGTTAATCGCTCCGTCATAAGCTTTATTTTGTACTCCTCATATTTGCTTGTAGGTAAACCTTTTGCTGTCTTACTGAGTACGTTATAAACGTTTGAAGCGGTGACTTTACCTAAACGGGCTTGAAACCATTCTGCTGTTCTTTGTTCCATTTCACACCGCCGTTTGTTGCTCTTGTTGTGCTTTATTCATTTGTGAGCGTTGCTTTTTTTTCAAAGCAAACAAAACGGTTTGGGCTTGTTTATAAGACATCTGTGTGAGATTTTTTACGCCTATAAAAGCAAGAATATCGTTTTCCTTTGCTTGTGTCTTTTCCATTAATTCTTTGATTTCATTCATCTGTTCAGAATAGATACCAGCAAGAATTGTGGCTCCATCTGCATCGTCTTCTTTTCTTGCTACAGTTAAGAAGCATACCTAGCAGGTATCTTCGTGCATAAGTAATCGTGGAACCAACAGATTGAATGTTATTTTTACTGCCTTGACCATCAATCGGGAATGTTCCTTGTGTTGATATTTCATTGCCAGATATATGCTTTAAAGTCATTTCTACGGTTATACCGTTTGAATTCTGTTCTTTGATCTGAGAAAACAAGGCAAAGTGATGTTTTGCAAGAGTTTCCTTGATTGCATCAATATATTTATCAAGCGTTGTATAGATACTTTTAGTATGTGTATTAAGGGCATTTTGTTCGATGTTTTTATATTCCATTTGCATAGCAGAAAGATCACGGACAAAGTTCTGGCGCTCTTGTCGTTCTATCTCCTTTTCTCGCAATTCAAGAAGGCTCTTGAGACGATCCAGATCAACATCACTTTGTAAAGCTCTTTCTAAAATAAGCTCCATAGCTGTAGAGTTGGTTTCACAAGCGTTTGTTTTTTCCACTAATTCCGTTTGTGTGGTAGTTAGTTCATTCATCTTGATTTCCTCCATTTAAAGCGCAATTCCCCCGTGGCGTGAATCACGCATGTGTTAAAAGTTGTTTGGTTTGGTTAGAAACGGCTTATAGAGATACTATAAGATTAGTCGTTCGTATTTCTTTTCCATAGAGACAGCCTCTTAATGCATGCTTTGTCTTTTAAGTTCTTGAGACAGAAGCCCAATGCCTTTTGTGGTAATTTTTGCGCAAGGAATGACTTTTTCTATTCCACTGGCGGTTTGAAGTGTGATCGTTGGACAATCCATCAGTTGCTTTTGGATTTTGTCTTGATAAGGGAGTAAATTTCCCCCTGCTGCACGCCGGTAAACCCAACCTTTTTGCTGTAAGAATTGAATGAATTGTTTTGGTTGCATCTCGAGGATTTTCGCGGCTTCTGTAAGACCAAAGAGCCCATCATGACGCTGTAAGCTTTCAAGTGCCATTGCCTTTGGTTTTAAATTTGCAATAATGTTATCTTTTTGTTCATTTTCATTTTTGAGATACGTTAAAACACCAAGCATAACTTGAGGGCTTGAGTAGTCGATTTGTGGTATTGCTGCTTGCTTTTCCAATTCTTGCCACCGATCAATTATTTTTGCTCGTAAGGCAGTGCTATAACCAGATACGAGAATTAAGCATTCACGTTTGGGGAGATTATAACAAGGGCGGCTTTCCCCTTTGCTATCAAGATAATAACCACTAAAATCAACCACCCCAAATTTGGGGGCGTTAAGTTCTTCAAGCATTTTCTTGATATCACGCATAACATGGTCATGTCTTTTACTGCACAATTCTGCAATTTCACGACTAGACATGGTTGGAACAGTTGTGTTTTGAAAATTGTTTTCAGATGTTATAATAAGGCTTTTCATCATCACCCCCTTAATTAAGAAAAACATAAGTTTTGGTATAATATTCTGCCATAGTTTCTATGGCGCTCTGCTTTAGCGATTTTCTTTGCTGCGTGAATTTTGAAGTAATGATTATCAGTTTTATCTGTTTCTATTTCAGATTTTGGACAAATCTTCTGTCTGTTCCATTCTTGTTTTGTAAAAACAAAATCCACGCCTTCTTTTAGATCAAACTTTTCAACACAATCGTTAAACCAAGTGGAAAAATCTTGTTTCAAATGTAAGTGCCTATGCATTACATGGGCCTTGACCATTTTGGCATAACCAATTTTGTTGTCTACCTCGTTTTCAGGTATGAGATATCCTTCACTATCATTATCATGTGTGTTCATAAGTTTACTCTAATCAATTATTGATGGGAAAAGGGGAGGCGCTTTTTAAACGCCCTTCAGAATTTTAAAGCACATCACAAGGACGCAAACGGTGCTGTTGTTCATAAGTACCGTACATTTCATCTTCATATTTTTCTTCTGCGATCTCTTCTAAAATTTCATTGTAGATATCACTTTCACGTATAAAGTAATGAACTTCCCTTTCCTCATAGAGATGGTCGATATTTTCTTTTACATATGCTTCTGCAATCTGTTCAGAAATGTCTTCACAACTCTTTTCAGAAGGATTTATACGAAAGATTTGGATGGCATCATCTCCCTCATCAACAATGCTTAGAATTTGGCTTGCATCAAGCGGTCCAGACTCTGCAATGTTTTGATCATCATCATAGACAACTAATAAAATTTCATCAGAATTTATAAGAATTGGATTTTCCATAATTTCCCCTCCCTAACGCCTAATAGCGATTGTTTGTGTTAATTTATGGATATATTAGTACATTATGAACGATACATAGTCAAGTACAAATTGTACTATTTTTTTAAAAAATAAAAAAATGGCGAATCAGTACTTATCTTGAGATATCAATACCCCACCATAAGCCGTTGATAGTATCTAATTAATAACGTAAACAGAAAGCTGTACTGCTTACATATCAAGAATAGTACGTCGTACACGACCTATTATAGAGATAGCACCTTCAAGTTTTGGGGCTTTTATTG
>NZ_JAQITB010000016.1 GCF_028618515.1 Bartonella sp. ML69XJBT | reverse complement strand
AGGGGGTGTTGGTGGTGGGATTTGCGGTGAAGTGAGGCTCGTGTTGTGAGCTGGCGGTGTGTTGGTGGAAGCTGGCGCTAGGAGTTTGTGGTAGAAGTTTATGGCTGCTTGTGGGTATTGGTGGATGCCGGTAGAGTGTGCTTTTTGTCGCTTTTGGCATGTTGATAGCTGCGAAATTTCTTTTCTTCTCATCAAGACTTGCTGTTCTCTCAAATTTTCTAAAATCATTGCACCAATGTCTGCTTGCCAATTGATCAAAATATGTTGTCCTTTGGGTATCGTCATACGGCTTTTCCTGTGCGTTTGAGGAATGTGGGGTGTGGGAGGAGGCTCTGTAGGTTGACTGCGCATGGGGTGGAAAGGGCTCGTGTGATGGGGGGATGGTGTGGCTGTGCGCGTTTGGAGAATGTGGTTTGAGTAACAAGAGGGGGTGTTGGTGGTGGGATTTGCGGTGAAGTGAGGCTCGTGTTGTGAGCTGGCGGTGTGTTGGTGGAAGCTGGCGCTAGGAGTTTGTGGTAGAAGTTTATGGCTGCTTGTGGGTATTGGTGGATGCCGGTAGAGTGTGCTTTTTGTCGCTTTTGGCATGTTGATAGCTGCGAAATTTCTTTTCTTCTCATCAAGACTTGCTGTTCTCTCAAATTTTCTAAAATCATTGCACCAATGTCTGCTTGCCAATTGATCAAAATATGTTGTCCTTTGGGTATCGTCATATGGCTTTTCCTGTGCGTTTGAGGAATGTGGGGTGTGGGAGGAGGCTCTGTAGGTTGACTGCGCATGGGGTGGAAAGGGCTCGTGTGATGGGGGGATGGTGTGGCTGTGCGCGTTTGGAGTATGATCGGTGAGAAAGGTGGTGTTGCCTTCCTATACGGGTGTGGGGCTAAGGTTTATGGGTGAAGGATAAGAGCTTTGCGTGTCTGCTTGTGGGTTAGGATTTTGGCTGCCAATAAGAAGGGCAAAACACTCTGTATGGGGCGCGTGGTTTGTGGGAACCGTGTCGCCCGTGGTCGAAGAGGTAAGATTTTGGAGATGGCTTTCCGTCTTGGGAGTGCGGTTTGTTACACAAGGCGTTGTGCTTGTGGGGGGGGCTTCTGTACGGATGTGGGGAGGCTGGTGAATGGTGAGGCTTTGTGTGTCTGTTGGTGGGGCAAGACGTTGAGTTCTACTGCTGGTGTCGAGGATGTGCGTTGGGGTGGAAAGTGCATCGCCTGTTGGGGGGATGGTGTTTTGTCTTTCTTATTGAAAGGGGAAGGTGTCAGAATATGTGCGATTTGCATATCCCCAATGAAATGCTAACAGGTCTAGACAATCTCGCAGATGGTCGGCAAGGGAATTTTGTTTGCGTTTAGAGGCACTTAGTTCTTTGATTGCTTGACCATAACCAACAACGCGTTCGATAAGTGAGTAGCCAAGAATACCAAGCTGGACTTTGATATCTTTTAAATGATTGGAGGCATCTATTTGATGTTCAATGGGATGTGTATAACCTTGGCTACAGGCAACCTTTTCACGTGTGTAGTCAGGACTCATATGGAGGTCGCCCTGACTTTGACGCCAATAAACATAAAAGCGTTCTGCTGCTTGATATTGTGCTTTGCTCAGATGCCCTTTCGCATATAAAAGCGCAATGGGATGGCTCCTTGCATTGGCAATGGCTTTGATAGTGCGTGGATTGCAGGAGCTTTCCCTATGACTGGGTTGAAAATAAGGATTTTTTGTTTCGACCACGATTTCTTTTGTTTTTAAGTGACCAATGTGTGGTTGCTCTTCACCATGAAGGGTGGATGCAAAATTTGGTATGTGGTTTTTTCTCTTATCTTGATGGTTCATGTCGTCTCCTTAAAAATGATTCATTTGCTTCTTTTGTGTAAAGCAGTGGAATTCTGCTGCTGTATGCTTGTCGAGGGATCCGTTTCCGCTCTTTTGCCTGAGAGAGAATTTTCTAAGGGGGTGGCTTTGGTGCTGTCATGGTTTTATCCGAAGGGGTTTATCTGAAGATTTGTGTGGGGGATGCAGGGTGTGCGGGTGTGTAAGGGAGGGGTATGTAAGGGGGGCGGAGGGGCTGTACAAGGGTTGTGTGGAGGTTTGTGCTGGGGCGGTGTGCGTGTCCCGCGGGGATTTTCTGCTTGAAGAGAGGGGATTTTTGCTGCATTGTGAGCCTTCTCTTTGATTTTATTGCTATGGGGGGCTTGATGCTACAGAGTTCGTGGTTTTTGCCGTTTTTGCTGTCGTTGTGCCTTTTGGTTGTTTGTGTGGCTTTTCTTTATAGGGCTGCCAAGTGTCGCTGGGTGATGAGGTGGCTGTTTTGGCTGTGGGTGGTGCTTTATGGCATTCTTGCCACCTCCTTCGGTTTTGTTTGTGCCGGCTTGGGGAAAGAAGCTGTGAGCGCAGAGTTATTGTGGAAGGGAGTGGCGTTTTCCTGCTTGTTTGGGGGTATCCTTGGTTTGCTGTATGGGGGCGTGAAGAGTATGCCTGCTGTGTGGGGGATGTTCGTGAAGGCGGTGGTGTTTTGCTGCATGGTGGGCGTTTTCCTTCTGCTTGCTTTTGTGGGAGCTAGAAATATTGCTCTATTAAATGCAATATTCTGGAAGGGGTTGGTATTTGCTCTCCTGTTGAAATTGCTGTTGTTTTGGCTGATACGGGAGAAAGGCAATGGGTTCGTGCAGAGTTTGTCGTGGCTTGCGGAGTTTGTGCTGTCGTTTTGCTGTTGTGGAACAAGCGTGGTGTTTATTACTGGGATTGCGAGGAATATGGGGGGTGCGTGGGGGGTGCTTTTGAAGGGAATAGCCTTTCTTTGCATTACTGGAGTCATTTTAGAACTTGCTCGTGTGGGAGTGAAAAGTAAGGAGTTTATGTGGCGGAGATCTTTGAAGGCAATATCGCTTCTTGTCGTGTCGGAGATGTCCTTGGCTTGGCTTATATGGAAGCTTGGTATGTGGAGGGGGGATGGTGTCTCTCTCTTGAAACTATTGGCGTTTTTCAGCATTGTTGGATTCTTTTTGCACTTTGCTCTTGTGGGAGCGAAGAGTAGGGGATTCGCGTGGCTTTGGTTCTCAAAGGATTGGGTATTTTACTGCATTTGTGTATTTCTACCCCTTTTTCTTTATCAGGGAGCAAGCTGTGTTCTTGTGGTGGGTGAGGCTTCCTTGCGCTAGGCGGTGTTTTTTGCATTGTCGGCGTTATCCTTTGGCTGATAGAGAGTGCTTTTAGCTTTTAGAGACAGTGGTGCGTGTTAATAGCGCAGAGATTTTCTGCTTGAAGAGAGGGGATTTTTGTTGCATTGTGAGCCTTCTCTTTGATGATATTGCTGTGGGGGGCTTGATGCTACAGAGTTCGTGGTTTTTGCCGTTTTTGCTGTCGTTGTGCCTTTTGGTTGTTTGTGTGGCTTTTCTTTATAGGGCTGCCAAGTGTCGCGGGGTGATGGGGTGGCTGTTTTGGCGGTGGGTGGTGATTTATGGTGTTATTGCCGCCTACTTGGGTTTTGTTTGTGCTGGTGTGGGTAGTGGAGCTGTGAGCGCAGAGTTATTGTGGAAGGGAGTGGCGTTTTCCTGCTTGTTTGGGGGTATCCTTGGTTTGCTGCATGGGGGCGTGAAGAGTCTGCCTGCTGTGTGGGGGGTGGTTGTGCGGGCACTGGTGTTTTGCTGTATGGTGGGCGTTATCCTTCTGCTTGCTTTTCAAGGAGTCATGCATTTTGGTACAATAGGGGGGATATTCTTGGAGGGGTTGGTGTTTGCTCTCCTGTTGAAATTGCTCGTGTCTTTGCTGATGCGGGAGGGTGATGATGCAGTCTTGCAGAGGTCGTTGTGGCTTTTGAATTGTCTGCTGGTTGGTTGCATTTGGGGATGTGTCTTGGTGTTGTTTGCTGCAGGAGCCGAGCACTTTGGTTGGAGTTGGCTTTGGTTCTCGAATGTGTTTGTATTGATCGGTATCAATGGATTTTTCTCTCCTTTTCTTTATCAGGGAGCAAAGTCTGCTCTTGTGGTGGGGGAGGCGTTTTTTAAGAGAGTGGGCTTGATGGGACGCTCCAGATAATGCCGTGGCGTTGCTGGGTGTTCACAAGAACAGCGATAGCGATAGGTTTTTTTGTCAAACCAAAGACCTATTTTGCCTTCAAAATCACCGGAACGTTGTTTGGCAATATTCATAATAACGCTTGGGCGTTTTTCTAAATCTGCTTTTTCTTGTGTGAGAGAGGCTGCAAAAATTTTGTCTTCTAAGGACCTATTGCGCCAAATGGTGATGATGTTAAAAGCATTGGCACCAATCTCTGAGGCGCCTTTAATATCTTCTGTGCCTGGGATATCTTTATCGAGCCCTCCTTTGCGGGCATGGGCAACAAGATGAATGTGTACATTGTTTAAAACAGCCCAATCAACCATTTTATAAACCGCTTGTTCTTGACCGGCATAGTCATCTGAGGCAATGCCAAGCCGCATGAGACTGTCGATGATAAATTGATCGCAGCCATAACGCGCGCGGCAATAGTCAAAAACATCGAGCAAGGTGTTGACGCTCGATTTGCCCACATGTTCATAAAGAATAAGTCCATCATCTAAAAATTGAAGAACCCGTTCAATCATCTCTCTTGTGGGTTGTTCTAAGCCGCCGGTTTGTTTGGTTAAACGGCGCAGAGATTGTGCGCCTTTCATTTCTAGAGAGGCTAAGCAAAGACGGCTGTTTTGCGAAATCCAATGGGGTATGCAGTCTGATAACAATTGGCTTTTTCCTGCACCACTGGCTCCACTCCAGAGCGTTAATTCTGCTGGGCGAAAATGCAATTTGCCATTCAATTTTGGATAGGGAAGCGTATAACCAATATGTTGTTCGGGTTCTGGCCAAAACAGCCCTATAACTTGATCTTTATAGTCTGAGGCGTGCCGTAAGCCTTCTGGCGCAAAGCTTTTTGCTGCGGAAAAGGCTGCTCTTATGGTGGCGGCATCAATCCCTGCGGTGAGACAGTCATTGGCATCTTTGCGTGGTAAGCGTACACGGTAGCAGCGGTGACGACCAAGCCTGCTGGCAATCTCATGGGCTGCTTCTTCACCGGGTTTATCCATATCGGTGGCTAAAAAAATCGTTTCAAAGGATTCTAAATGATCAAATTCATTTTCAATCCAGTTTTGTTTGCCTCCACTGCCTCCTCCAAATGGTACCGAGACCGCCGGATATCCATAGGCGGCAAGTGAGAGTGCATCAATTTCTCCTTCCGTGATAACAAGAGTTCTATTGGCGGCTGTCCTATTGGCGCTCCAATGGGTGGAAGAAAAAGCTTGGTTTAGCGGCAAGAGGTCAGAGGTGAGGGCGTTGTCTGTGGCGCAGGTGGCGCTCCTAATGGTGGAGGTGTGGTTTGCGATCGAAGAGCTTGTGGTGGTGTGGTTGTGCGTTGTGGTGGAAAATGCATCGCCTGTTGGGGAGATGGTGTGGTTGTGCGCATTTGGAGTATGATCCGTGAGAAAGGTGTTCGTCGTGGTGGTGTCTTTCTGCAAGTTTGTAGGGTTAAGCTTTGCTGGTAAATGACTTTGTATGTCTGCTGGTAGGGTATGATTTTGGCTGCCTGTATGGGGCGTGTGGTTTGTGGGAACGAGGTCGCCCGTGGTGAAAGAGGCAAGGTTTTGGGGATGGTTTTGTGTATTAGGAGTGCGGTTCATTACAGAAGAGGTTGTGGCTGTGGGGGTGTTGCCCTCCTGTATGGGTGTGGCGGTATTGAGGCTTGTTGGTGGGGCAAGGTTTTGGGTTTTACTGCTGGTGTAGCTGTGCGTTGTGGTGGAAAATGCATCGCCTGTTGGGGAGATGGTGTGGCTGTGCGCATTTGGAGTATGATCCGTGAGAGAGGTGGTGTTGCCTTCCTGTATGGGTGTGGCGGTGTTGGGGCTTTCTGGTGAATGCCCTGAGCTTTGCGTGTTTGTTGGTGGGGTGTGATTTTGGTTGCCTGTGTGGGGCGTGTGGTTTGTGGGAACGAGGTCGCCCGTGGTGAAAGAGGCAAGGTTTTGGGGATGGCTTTGTGTATTAGGAGTGCGGTTCATTATAGAAGAGGTTGTGGCTGTGGGGGTGTTGCCCTCCTGTATGGGGGTGGCGGTGTTGGGGTTTGTTGGTGAATGCCCTGAGCTTTGCGTGTCTGCTGGTGGGGTATGATTTTGGTTGCCTGTGTGGGGCGTGTGGTTTGTGGGGTAAAGTGCTTGCCAGCCAAATAAAATAGCTTCACATTGGGTTGCTGTTGGTTTGGTTTTTGCTCCTGCTTGTGCCAGACGTTCTTTCACTAAGGCAAGGGTGCCATCAGGCTTATAAAAGGGGAAAATGATTTTTTCACCGTCTTCTCCTATGCGGTAGCGCTTTAAAATTTCTAGGGGAATACCGCGTTCTTTGTTGAGGTAAGTTTTGACTAAATTTTGTGGTGTGCCGCATGGGGGGGCGGGTGGACGACGATAGGAACGGTGCGGTGCCATAAAAGGTTTGGGACGCGTAAGGTTGAGAAAGGCGCGGGCTTCTTCTAACGCTTGTGAAAGACTTAGTCCTTTGACTTCACACCAAAGATCTAACAGGTCTCCTCCTCTGCCTTCTGCAAAGTCATACCAAAGACCCGCTTTACTGCCGCTTAAGCACACCGATAAACTTTGGCCAGCCTCACCACGGGTGTTGCCTACAATCCAATCATTGCCTCGTCTGCGCCCCTTGGGGAGAAGCATTTCTACTATCGTGCCTGCTTGTGAGATAAGCTGCTGTTTTATATCAAAAATTGTGCTCATAGGGATGTCTGTGGTACTTGATAAGGTTTTAAGGGTATCATTTTCATTGTTGGGTGCTTGACCCGTGAGAAGAAAAAATGACAAGGGGTTCTTGATGTTCTTTTATCCGCTGTTCTTTATGGGGCTTCCCCATCGCCTTTAAGTACTTCTTTGCTGCTTTTGGCATGCCAAGGATTACGAAATTTTTTCTTTTATGCGAGAGTGCTTTTTAAAAGCTCAAGGGAGATACGGCGTTTTGCTATTGGGCTTATTTTTGGTTCAAACCTTGCAAAATTGCTGCACTAATGTTTGCTTGACAATCGCTTGGAAGACATTGTCCTTTGGGTATGATCACGCAGCTTTGAACTTGTTTGCGCGTGTTGAAGGCAATGTTTGTGGAAGAGGGTATGTGGCATGGTGGAGGTGTGGTTTGTCTTCTCTTGCACACCTGTAGAATTGTTGAGATTTGTTGGGGCATGATGAGAGCTTTGCGTGTTTGTTGGTATGCCAAGGCTTTGGTTGTGCATGTCCGGATTATGGCTTGTGAGAGAGAAGGTATTGCTCATGTGGGCAGGTTCCTCCTGAAAGCTTGTAGGGTTAAGCTTTACTGGTAAATGACTTTGTATGTCTGCTGGTGGGGTAAGGTTTTGGCTGCGTGTGTGGGGCGTGTGGTTTGTGGGAACGATGTCGCTCGTGGTGAAAGAGGCAAGGTTTTGGGGATGGCTTTGTGTATTAGGAGTGCGGTTCATTACAGAAGAGGTTGTGGCTGTGGGGGTGGTGCCTTCCTGTATGGGTGTGGGGGTGTTGAGGCTTGTTGGTGGGGCAAGACTTTGAGTTCTACTGCTGGTGTAGCTGTGCGTTGTGGTGGAAAGTGCATCGCCTGTTGGGGAGATGGTTTGGCTGTGCGCGTTTGGAGTATGATCCGTGAGAGAGGTGTTCGTCGTCGTGGTGGTGGTGTCTTTCTGCAAGTTTGTAGAGTTGTTGAGGCTTTCTGGTGAATGCTTAGAGTTTTGCGTGTCTACTGGTGGGGTAAGGTTTTGGAGTTGGTCGTGCATGTGGGAGATGAGCTTTATGGGCATGTGGGATAGCGTGGTAAAGGTGTGGTTTTGGGCGGTGTGGGTGTGATCCTCCTGCAGGGATGTGAGGGTGCTAAGGTTGATTAGGGCGTGGGGATGGTTTTGTGTATTCATTGGTGGGGTAAGGTTTTGGCTGCGTGTGTGGGGCGTGTGGTTTGTGGGAACGATGTCGCTCGTGGTGAAAGAGGCAAGGTTTTGGGGATGGCTTTGTGTATTAGGAGTGCGGTTCATTACAGAAGAGGTTGTGGCTGTGGGGGTGGTGCCTTCCTGTATGGGTGTGGGGGTGTTGAGGCTTGTTGGTGGGGCAAGACTTTGGGTTTTACTGCTGGTGTAGCTGTGCGTTGTAGTGGAAAGTGCATCGCCTGTTGGGGAGATGGTGTGGCTGTGCGCATTTGGAGTATGATCCGTGAGAGAGGTGTTCGTCGTCGTGGTGGTGGTGTCTTTCTGCAAGTTTGTAGAGTTGTTGAGGCTTTCTGGTGAATGCTTAGAGTTTTGCGTGTCTGCTGGTGGGGTAAGGTTTTGGAGTTGGTCATGCATGTGGGAGATGAGCTTTATGGGCATGAGGAATGGCATGGTGGGGGCGTGGTTTTGGGCGGTGTGGGGGTGATCCTTCTGCAGGGATGTGAGGGTGCTAAGGTTTTTCAGGGCGTGGGGATGGTTTTGTGTATTCATTGGTGGGGTATGGTTTTGCGTTTTACTGCCTGTGTGGGGTGTGTGGTTTGTGGGAACGATGTCGCTCGTGGTGAAAGAGGTAAGGTTTTGGGTTTGATTACCTGTGGTGGCGGTTGGAATTGTGGAAGAGGGCGCGTTGTCCGTGGTGGGGGAGGCAAGGCTGTTGGTTTGATTGTCCGTGTGGGGAAGGTGAATCATAGGAGAGTCGGTATCATGAGTGGTCGCTGGGGCGTGGTTTGTGTTTGTGCGCAAGTTTGTAGGGTGGTTGAGGTTTTCTGGGGCGTGTCTAGAGATTTGCTTGTCTGCCAGTGGGGTAAGGTTTTGGTTGTGCGTGTTCGGAGTGTGGTTTGTGGAAGAGGGGCGTTGCTCATGTGGGCAGGTTCCTGCTGAAAGTTTGTAGGGTTAAGCTTTGCTGGTGAATGACTTTGTATGTCTGCTGGTAGCGTGGCAAAATTCTTCGTTGTATCTTGGTTGGCAAAGAAAAAAGAAAATGCACTCAATAGAGGTGGAAAACAGAGGTTATCGGGCGCCTCCGGTTTGCTCTCCTTCTTCCGAAATCAAAAAAATTGTTTAAAAATTATGCTCATGTTCGTTGGCATGGTAGTTGATAAGACTGCGGTAAAGGGCTTCATTTTCCTTATTGGGCTGTGATGGGCGGCTGTGAGAAGAAAAAATGGCAAGCCTTTCTTGATGTTCTTTTATCCGTTCAATCTCGCGGCGAAACCAGTTGCGCCATGTGGCTTGCCAATCCACTTTAAGCGCGTCTTTGCCGCTTTTGGCATGCCAATAATCGCGAAATTTCTTTTCTTGCCAGCGCGCTTGCTCTTCACTCAAACCTTCTACAATCGCCGCATCAATGTCTGCTTGCCAATCGCTGGGAAGACGGTGTCCTTTGGGGAGTGCTGTGCCGCTTTTGGCTTTGCTGCGTGTATTGGAGGTGTCGGTTGTGCAAATGACTGGTGCGCAGGAGATGGGGGGTGGGGGGACGTTGCTCGTGGTGGTGTGGTCCTCCTGCATGGATGTCAGGGGACTACGGTTTTTTGAGGAGGACCGCCTAGAGCTTTGTGTGTCTTCTGGTGGGGTAAGGCTTTGGCTGCTTGTATCGAGAATGGTCGTTTTGGGGGAGAATGCGGCGCTTGTTGTGGAGGCAGTGTGGGTTATGAGAGAGGTGGTGGGGCTCTCCTGTAAGAGTGGGGTGTCGCGGCTTGTTGGTGAATGGGGAGTGCTTTGCATGTCTGCTGGGAGGGGGAAATTCTCCGTTGCATCTTGCTGCTTGAGGGGGAGAGAAGTTTCGCTCGATATCGGAAAGGAATTGAGGCTGCTACATGCTTTCTCCTCTGCTCTCTCCTCTTTTGCTGTGATCAACAAAAATTTCTTTTCTGAAACACCGTAAGGTGTTTCCTTTTCTTCTCTGTTCTGAGCTTTTGAATTTTGTTCATCATCTCTTGCACAACCTTTCCGCAGATGTGCAAACTCAGCATTGATTTGCTTGCGTTTTTTTGCCGAACAGTGCCCCGCAAAGGATTTTTGTTCAAGCAATTTTTCGCGCTCTTGAAAAACAGTCTCACAACGCTTGTTCCATAAACCATTCGCTAAGTTTAAAATCTTTCCCTCTTCTATGAGCATTTCTAAAACATTCACAAAAGTTCGCTTGTCACAGCCGCAAAGACGCGCTAAACGTTCTACCGATAACTCTAGAGGGCGACCGCGGGCATACATTTCGTTAAGAAGAATTGTATAAATTCCAATTTCGTGGGCTCGCATGCCACGTACCCCCCC
This sequence comes from Bartonella sp. ML69XJBT, assembly GCF_028618515.1. GTDB lineage: Bacteria > Pseudomonadota > Alphaproteobacteria > Rhizobiales > Rhizobiaceae > Bartonella. The sequence continues at coordinate 20,650 of NZ_JAQITB010000016.1, read as the reverse complement.
TAGAAAATCATTCTGATACCAACAAACATAAGGAAGTCTAGACGATTCATAATGAGGAGTTTCTTGGTGATGGGCATGTTTCATGCTTCAATCTCCTTGCTTCTTTTTTCATGTTTCTATTCTTAAATCAAACTGGAAATAGTGTGTTTATGCATCTATGGGATTTTTATCTGTTCGTTGGTATCCGATTAAAATGTTTATCTTTGAGTCGAAGGAGTACAGTTTTATTGCGGTTTGTCTCGTTTAATGACGCTGCTTTAGGAGTTCCTTGATGAAATCTAAAAAAAGGACCCGTGCGCCAAATCTCTTGCAACTTGACTGTTTGAGATTGCGGAGAGGGCAAACGATAAATAAGACAATATTTCTAAATAAATGGGCTTGCGGGGGCGCCTTTTTCTATCCTGTAGGGTGATAAAGTGCTCTTTCGACCCGAAAATGAATTTTATCTCCCCTAAAATAAAATTTTTTCCTTAATTTTATCCTTTTTGGAGGATAATGCAAGCTCGTTTTACAAAAAGGACGTGTTTTTTAAAAAGAACGCGCTATATGGTGAGACTATGAATATCAATGGTTGGCGGCAGAGATTAAGTGCTGTACTTGAAAAAAGTGGACGCTCAAAAAGATCAGTTTCCCTCGCAGCCGGTAAAGGGGCTGGATATCTCCATTCAATTCTCACTGAGGGAAAAGAACCAACAATCGAATCTCTCTCGCGAATTTGTCACGAAATTAATATCAGTATGAATTATATCCTCTATGGTCAGGGCGCAAGTTCTGAAGATAAAGAATTTATCGAGCTTATTTCAAAGCTTTCTTCCGAGGAGAGACAGGCAATTTTGACTCTTTTGCGTCGACCAAATGCCGGAGCATCAAAATAAGCTCTTTCCGTGTCTTTGAATCAAGACTGTGCCAGTATTGGATCAATTCTAAATCACTCATTTTTAGCTCTCCTGTCTGCTGATGTTGGGATTGGGTAAGAACAAATAGAGAACAATACAAGGATAACAGCAGGGACAACAGCTGGGACATCGGCTGGGAAAGAGTGAATAAGTGGTGTTTGCGTATGTCCTTTGAACCTCGTAAAGATGAAAATATATCTTTTATTAAGGATAAAATAGTTTGACATATCCCCTATAGAGGATATAAGAGTAACGCTATATTCAGCCTTGTCAAGACAAAGCTGGTCTTTATCAACTATCGAAAGGGGGGAAATTATGAAAAATGTGCCATTCGTTAAAGAGGATGAAATACTCATTATTCTCTGTGAAGATGAAAAGGGGGATACCTATGAAGGGCCATTCGAGCAAATCGAAGAAGTGCTCGAAATTCTGGAAGAATATGAAACTGTTCATAGAGTCTTGCGTCTCGATCTTACCAGACTTCAGGCCGAGGATATCAGTGAACAACTTGCCGATATCTATATTATAAATCATGAAATTGATGAACAAAATAGTCAAATTCAGCCTTTTATTCTTAATAGTGAGGCCTATCATACTTGTCTCAATGAAAATGTTGCGCGTGATTATGAAGATAATCTCTATGGTTCTTATGAAAAACAGCATCGCTTGCGTCCTTGTGATGTTTTGAACGATTACTGGTGGTAAGAAACCATGGCAAGTTATCTTAAAACTTTTTATCGGGGCTTTCCACTGTACTACGCTGGAAATACCCAAAATATCATCAGGCTTGAACCACAAAAACATAACGCTGTCCTTTTTATATCACGAAAGGCTGCTGCGTGTGTGGCAAAAAATTTGGCGGAAAAATATTGCCGAGATGATTTTTGCATCGTGCAACAGCATGATTGAGAGAGGGCGCCAATAAAGAGAAAGGACACAGCCTTTAAGCGTTTTTTCGATGGGAACATTCGTTTGAAACATCAAAATGCTGCAGGGCTGTGTCGTGGCTATGGGTTTGGTGTTTTATGGCTAAGCAGTAGGCGGTTTAAGGAGAGCGCAGCCTCTTGCGAGAAAGCTATCAGGGAGATTTTTCTATAGGTATTTTGGTGTGAGCGCTTTTGGCGATGCTGGGGAAAGAGATGTTTTTTATGGGGAGAGGAGGTTCCCTTGTGAACTATGGGGAGAAGGTCAAGTGCGTGTATAGGTGCTGAGGACTGCAAGGGTTGAGGGTTGGTGGGAGGAATGTAGAGGTGTTGGAGCACCAATATTTTAAGTCTGTAAACAATATCGTTTGTAAGTTTTTGCTGTGGGTGGTGAATGTGCGCGCGGCATTAGTTTTGTGTTGTGTGGTTGTTGGTGACAAGCAGGCTTGGTGTGATGTTTTGTGGGGGAGAATATGTGGGACATGGAGGGTGTGGTGGAGCATGGTGCGTGGAGGGTGTGGTGTTTGCAAATGTGAGGAGGGGACATGAAAAGCTGTGGGGGGTAAATGTGCTGATGGAGGCATTTTCCCAGTGTTTAGGGGGGAATGTTTACAGGGGAGTTTCATTGCGGGATGCGGGAGGATTTATTGAGGGGGGAGCAATAAAAAACGCTAGTTAGTTTTTATGGGGGCGGTGGATGCGTGAACAGCATTAGTTTTGTGTTGTGTGGTTGTTGGTGACAAGCAGGCTTGGTGTGATGTTTTGTGGGGGAGAATATGTGCGACATGGAGGGTGTGGTGGAGCATGGTGCGTGGAGGGTGTGGTGTTTGCAAATGTGAGGAGGGGACATGAAAAGCTGTGGGGGGTAAATGTGCTGATGGAGGCATTTTTCCCAGTGTTTAGGGGGAATGTTTACAGGGGAGTTTCATTGCGGGATGCGGGAGGATTTATTGAGGGGGGAGCAATAAAAAACGCTAGTTAGTTTTTGCTGTGGGTGGTGAATGTGCGCGCGGCATTAGTTTTGTGCTGTGTGGTTGTTGGTGACCAGGGAGGCTTGCTGTGATGTTTTGTGGGGGAGAATATGTGCGACATGGAGGGTGTGGTGGAGCATGGTGCGTGGAGGGTGTGGTGTTTGCAAATGTGAGGGGGCTTTATCAAAAAATTGCTCAAAGACAATGTTTGTAAAAAAAGGGACTTAGAAAAGGGGGAGAATACTATGCCAATTCTTATTGATTGTATTCAGGGAACAGAACAATGGCAGCAGGCACGCAATGGGTTGATCACAGCTTCTTTGTTTGAAATGGTGATGGCGCAAAAAAAACAGGGGCAAAAAACTTCACGTTATCACTCCGTTATGATGAAACTTGCGGGAGAAAGAATTACTGGAAAAACCGTCGAGGAGGGAACTACGCTCTCTATGCGACGCGGAACAGAATTAGAACCAAATGCTCGAAAACTTTATGCAACACTCACCCATACAGAGCCTGAATGTGTGGGATTTGTTCTCGCCGATGATCGTATGAAAGGCTTTTCTCCCGATGCATTTGTGGGAAAAAATGGATTGTTGGAAATTAAAACAAAAAAACCTGAAATCCTTATTCCTCATTACACTCAAAGGGGGTTTCCAGAAGAACATAAAGCACAGTGTCAGGGAGGATTATGGATTGCGCAACGGGAATGGGTGGATTTGATGCTCTATTGGCCGGATATGCCGCCTCTCATTAAGCGTGCTTATCGTGATGAAGTGTATATTCGCAAGCTGGAAAGTGAAATTCGCCGTTTTAATGAAGCTTTGGAGATGATGGTCCAGCACATTAAGTCTGTCGCAACAAGGGGTATTAGAATGGAAAATATTCTCACTGCATAACTGTAAGGTGGAATGGGAGATGCCGAAGGGGCGTAAGGGAAAAGCTGGGCTTGCGCGCGCGTAGGTGTAAAATGTGCAAAGGGAACTGGAGTTCCTTTGGGCTATGCTGAGGAAAGAGATGTTTTTTATGGGGAGAGGAGGTTCCCTTGTGAACCATGGGGAGAAGGTCCAGTGCGTGTATAGGCGCTGAGGACTGCAAGGGTTGAGGGTTGGTGGGAGGAATGTAGAGTGTTGGAGCACCAATATTTTAAGTCTGTGCAAGTTTTTGCTGTGGGTGGTGAATGTGCGCGCGGCATTAGTTTTGTGTTGTGGTTGTTGGTGACAAGTGGGCTTGATGTGATGTTTTGTGGGGGAGAATATGTGGGCGTATGGGAGAAGGGAATGGGAAATGTGGGATGGGGATTTACCAATATGAGCAAGGCTTGGGGAGGAGTATTTTGATGGAAAAGTTTTGCGAGCTATTGAGGGGAGAATGTCTGCTTGAGGGAACCCTATGGAGGATATGCTTGGTTGGGGAGATGTTTGGGGAAGTCTCGCTGTGGTGAATGAGCCGTGGGGCAGAAGGAGATCGGTTTAGCTTTGGCAATATGAAAAATTGCCTTAACAATAGAATCACCAGGTGTGGTGAGACTGCTAGAGTTCAAAAACTGCGCTGTTTATAACAGCGCTTTTTGGGGGTAGAGAGAAGAATATTGTGCATAATACTGTTTGTATGGTGCTGCGAGAGAGGATTGAACTCTCGACCTCTCCCTTACCAAGGGAGTGCTCTACCACTGAGCTACCGCAGCCCTTTGCAATCTTCGCGCTGTCTTGTGCCATATTGTCATAAAATAGGCAAGAGAACATTTGTATATTCTTGAAAGAAAACATTTCTTGTGTCATGACATATATTTCCTATACAAAAGTTATGAGTTACTTGGAGAGAAGCTCAACACTGTTTAAAAGGTTGTGCAATGGTACAAATGCATCAAAAACAACAAGAAATTAATCATAAAGATGAAAAAGAAAAAAAACGCCAAGAAAGATTAGCTCAACAATTGCGCCAAAACCTAAAACGCCGAAAAGAGCAAAGTCGAAAAAGAGCACAAACAGAGATATAAAAAATGCCTCTTGACGCGCCTTTGCAACCAAACCTCTCAATGTTTCGTTCTAATATTTGAGATGTCTGATAAGATCATCGGTTTCATTGTGAAATCACAATAAAATAACTTCTCAAGGGGGTAAAACCTTTGGAAGGGGAAACACAAAGGGAAAAAGGGAAAAAACTATGGACGCTATTCAAATTGTTGGCGGAAAAAAACTTAAAGGGACTATTCCTATCTCAGGGGCAAAAAATGCTGCATTGCCTTTGATGATTGCCTCTCTGCTTACTGAACAAACCCTCACTCTAGAGAATATTCCCCATCTGGCTGATGTCGAATTGCTTATTCGTATTCTGAATAATCATGGTGTTGGCTATGCTGTCGATGGACAAGATGCCAAAAGGGATTGTATCGATTCAAGAACGATCCATTTTACCGCTCAAAAAATAGCAACAACACGGGCTCCATACGAATTGGTGAAAAAAATGCGCGCAAGCTTTTGGGTGATCGGCCCTCTGCTGGCGCGATGCAAAGAAGCTTGTGTCTCTCTGCCTGGTGGATGTGCTATTGGGACAAGACCCGTCGATTTTATTCTCGAGGGACTCAAAACTTTAGGAGCCCATATTGCTATCGAAAATGGTTATGTCCATGCTAAAGCGCCAAGGAGATTACAAGGGGCTCACTACTGTTTTCCTAAGGTCACTGTCGGGGGAACGCATGTGATGCTTATGGCTGCAACAATGGCAAAGGGAAAAACAACCCTCGAGAATGCTGCTTGTGAACCAGAAGTCGCAAATCTTATTCGTACCCTCAACGCAATGGGTGCAAAAATACTCGGTGAGGGAACCCCAACACTCACTATCGAAGGTGTTAAAAAACTACACGGTGCAAGAGTACGTGTCATTGCTGATCGAATCGAAGCCGGAACATACGCTATGGCTGTGGCTATGACAGGGGGCGATGTGTTTCTTAAAAATGCCAACCCTAATCATCTCACCCAAGTGCTGGGTGTTCTCCAAAAAACTGGACTCGATATTCAAATAGAACCACAAGGAATTCACGTGAAACGAGACCCACGGCACACAAAAATAACCCCCGTTGATATCAAAACTGGTCCTTATCCTGCTTTTCCAACCGATCTCCAAGCTCAGTTCATGGCTCTCATGACAAGAGCTCAGGGAATGGCCCATATTACCGAAACAATTTTCGAAAATCGTTTTATGCATGTTCAGGAACTCAACCGTTTGGGCGCTCAGATAAAACTCAATGGGCAGATTGCAACCGTTTATGGAACAGAAAACCTGCAAGGCGCACCTGTTATGGCTACCGATTTGCGCGCTTCTGTCTCTCTTGTTATTGCTGCTTTGGCAGCAAAGGGAGAAACAATTGTCAACCGTGTCTACCATCTTGATCGCGGATTTGAGAGACTGGAAGAAAAATTAGCCCAATGTGGTGCTACCATTCAACGCATCACAGTTTAATACCCTGTAGGGGGGAGTCACGCTTTTGAATTGCTCTGTGCTCTTATAGAAGTGTCTCCTCTTTAAAGGGGATTTTGGGAGCGCTTTTTTGCAGCTCTTTAGAGATGGCAGGAATCATTTCAATGGTGGCTCATTTGGGGACGAAGTTTCTTGAGATGGAGGTGCTTGGGGAGCACAATAGGCTGATGGGGCATTTTCCGGCATTTATTCCTTTCCGCCTTCTTTCGGGTTGGCTTTAAAGAATATCCGCTGATTAGTTTTGCCTAGCAGTTCTTTGGGCAACTTCTTTGAGAGTGTTGGAGGACGTGGGGATTTTGATGTTTTCCTCTTAGAGGCTCTTTTGGGAAGGTTCTTGGTGGGTATTTGGAGAAGGTTTTGGAGGCTGCTCTTGGAGATGAAGCTGTTTTGAGACCAAAGTGCTTGGGAGTGAAGGTGTTTGGGGACGAAGTTTCTTGAGATGGAGGTGCTTGGGGAGCACAATAGGCTGATGGGGCATTTTCCGGCATTTATTCCTTTCTGCCTTCTTTTGGGTTGGCTTTAAAGAATATCCGCTGATTAGTTTTGCCTAGCAGTTCTTTGGGCAACTTCTTTGAGAGTGTTGGAGGACGTGGGGATTTTGATGTTTTCCTCTTAGAGGCTCTTTTGGGAAGGTTCTTGGTGGGTATTTGGAGAAGGTTTTGGAGGCTGCTCTTGGAGATGAAGCTGTTTTGAGACCAAAGTGCTTGGGAGTGAAGGTGTTTGGGGACGAAGTTTCTTGAGATGGAGGTGCTTGGGGAGCACAATAGGTTGATGGGGCATTTTCCGGCATTTATTCCTTTCTGCCTTCTTTCGGGTTGGCTTTAAAGAATATCCGCTGATTAGTTTTGCCTAGCAGCTCTTTGGGCAACTTCTTTGAGAGTGTTGGAGGACGTGGGGATTTTGATGTTTTCTTCTTAGAGGCTCTTTTGGGAAGGTTCTTGGTGGGTATTTGGAGAAGGTTTTGGAGGCTGCTCTTGGAGATGAAGCTGTTTTGAGACCAAAGTGCCTGGGAGTGAAGGTGCTTGGGGACGAAGTTTCTTGAGATGAAGTTGCTTGCGGGCGGGCGCTGATAGACTGATGGTGCATTTTCCGGCATTTATTCCTTTCTGCCTTCTTTCGGGTTGGCTTTAAAGAATATCCGCTGATTAGTTTTTCCTAGCAGCTTTCTCTAAGGTATTGGGGGGGGAGCTGTGGAGACTTTGAGTGGCTCCCTCTTGGAGAGGGGGGCTTTTTTGTGAGTCTTTGCGGGTGGCGCCTGAGGAAGCATTTCGATGATGGTTTGTTTTGGGAGTGGGGTTTTTGGGAGCGAAGTTGCTTGCGGGCGGGCGCGATAGACTGTTGGTGCATTTTCCGGCATTTATTCCTTTCTGCCTTCTTTCGGGTTGGCTTTAAAGAATATCCGCTGATTAGTTTTTCCTAGCAGCTTTCTCTAAGGTATTGGGGGGGGGAGCTGTGGAGACTTTGAGTGGCTCCCTCTTGGAGAGGGGGGCTTTTTTGTGAGTCTTTGCGGGTGGCGCCTGAGGAAGCATTTCGATGGTGGTTTATTTTAGGAGTGGGGTTTTTGGGAGCGAAGTTGCTTGCGGGCGCGCGCGATAGACTGTTGGGGCATTTTCCGCTGTGTGTTCCTTAATCTTTTGTCTGACAAGCTTTAAAGAATATTCGCTGGTCAATTTTGTTTAGCAGCTCTTTGGGCAACTTCTTTGAGAGTGTTGGAGGACGTGGGGATTTTGATGTTTTCCTCTTAGAGGCTCTTTTGGGAAGGTTCTTGGTGGGTATTTGGAGAAGGTTTTGGAGGCTGCTCTTGGAGATGAAGCTGTTTTGAGACCAAAGTGCCTGGGAGTGAAGGTGCTTGGGAGTGAAGGTGTTTGGGGACGAAGTTTCTTGAGATGGAGGTGCTTGGGGAGCACAATAGGCTGATGGGGCATTTTCCGGCATTTATTCCTTTCTGCCTTCTTTCGGGTTGGCTTTAAAGAATATCCGCTGATTAGTTTTTCCTAGCAGCTTTCTCTAAGGTATTGGGGGGGGGAGCTGTGGAGATTTTGAGTGACTCCCTCTTGGAGAAGGGGGCTTTTTTTGTGAGTCTTTGCGGGTGGCGCCTGAGGAAGCATTTCGATGATGGTTTGTTTTGGGAGTGGGGTTTTTGGGAGCGAAGTTGCTTGCGGGCGGGCGCGATAGACTGTTGGTGCATTTTCCGCTGTGTGTTCCTTATCTTCTGTCTGACAAGCTTTAAAGAATATCCGCTGATTAGTTTTGCCTAGCAGCTCTTTGGGCAACTTCTTTGAGAGTGTTGGAGGACGTGGGGATTTTGATGTTTTCCTCTTAGAGGCTCTTTTGGGAAGGTTCTTGGTGGGTATTTGGAGAAGGTTTTGGAGGCTGCTCTTGGAGATGAAGCTGTTTTGAGACCAAAGTGCCTGGGAGTGGAGGTGCTTGGGAGTGGAGGTTTCTTGAGATGGAGGTGCTTGGGAGTGGAGGTTTCTTGAGGGCTGAAAGCAAAGAAGCGTAAGAGCACATTGTGCAAAATCAGCAAACAGCATTACCAAAAAACTGGAATCTCAGGTTTTAAAAGAGGACCAATCCGTACTGCCGAAACCTTTTCTGCTAAACCTGTGTGGTCTGAAAGTTCAACTGCTAAACCGCAAAGAGTGGCAGGACCGCGCGCTGGTTCAAAACGATCTTGCTTTTGCTTATAAAGAAAGCGGTGTAAAGGCTCTTCCTTCTCCATTCCTATCGAGGAATTATAATCTCCGCACATTCCAGCATCCGATAAATAAGCACTGCCGCCTTCTAATATCTGAGCGTCAGCCGTGGGAACATGGGTATGCGTTCCTACAATAACGCTTACACGACCATCAAGAAAATGCCCAAAACATTGTTTTTCACTGGTGGTTTCGGCGTGAAAGTCAAAAATAATCGCATCTGCTTGGTCCATCAAAGAGCAAGCAAACAAAATCTTTTCAGCTGTTTCAAAGGGATCATGTACCTTGCATGGCATAAAAATACTCCCCAAAAGATTGGCAACAAGTACACGCGCTCCATTCTTGGCGGTAAAAATACCAGCGCCTCTTCCAGGAGTTTCCTCTATAAAATTAGCAGGACGCAAAAAACGATCGCTCTCATGTGCATAATGTAATGTTTCGTGGCATGAAAAAGCATGGTTGCCTGTGGTCACAACGTCAACTCCCGCCATGAGAAGGTCTTGATAAGTCTCTTGCCTAATACCAAAACCATCAGAGGCATTTTCACCATTCACCACAACAAAATCAAGCTGCCACTTCTCAATCAGTTGTGGAAGCTTTTCAAAAACAGCCTGACAGCCCGTTTTTCCGACAATGTCACCCAAAAATAAAAAACGCATAGGCGTTTTAATCACATTTTAGCCTTTTAATAAACCTTTTTCTGTAAAAATTCCCTCCACAACAAGGTCATGCTCTTCTGGGGGAATGGATTCAACTTCTTGACATGAAAAACCTAAACCTAACAGCCTAACTTGATGCCCTTGTTTTTTCAAGACTTCAACGGCACGATCATAATAGCCCCCTCCATAGCCAAGACGGTGACAGTGATTATCAAACGCAGAAAGGGGAACAAGAATAAGGTTTGGAACAATAACAGCATTTTCTCTTCCTGGACCCAAGGTGCCAAAGCGCATCGGCTCTAATATGGTATTTTGGGAATAAGCACGAAATTCCATCGTGGTGGAATCAAGCACTGCTGGTAATGATAAATAGCCACCACGTAATGTTATCGCATGAAGTAAAGGACGAGGATCAATTTCCGATTTGATTGGCCAATAGCCTGCCAAAATCAGGCGTGAAAAATCTTGCCCCTGTTCTTCAAGATGGCGAAGCACATGGGTGCAGGCTTGCTGCGAAAAAGCCGCGCGCGCTGGTGCGCAAAGCGCAGCGCGATTCGATAAACCAATTTTGCGGAGCTGTGCACGAATGAATGCTGAAGATTGTGAGGGATTGATGCTTTGTGTCATTCTTGTGTCAATCATTCTATAGAGGGCGTTCTATCTAGGGCAAAGGCAACAAAATAAAGTTCTCTCATCCCCCAAATGCCCCATGAGATTTTTAAAACATACCATAAAAACTTGCTTCTTGGGAAAAAGAGCAAGAACAATTCATTTTATGGATGCAAAAAGGTTATTTTATGGATGTAAAAAAGGTGATCCACAACAGCCGATGGAAAAAGTTGACCCCGGGAACCTAAAAAATAGGTGGGCGCCATATGAAAAAGCCCACGGGCTTTATCAGGGACAGCTCCCTTGGAGATCACTAAGGTCTCAGGAATACGTTATTTCCTGTCGAGAAGTGCAGAACACCCCCTTTACTATAAAACAGTTTGAGATCTTCTGCTAGATATAAAATGATTTCTATGCAATCTCTTTGGAAAGGGATGCGTTGGGTGTGAGGGACGTGGTGGATGCGCAGAATGTGTTGAGTGTGGTGAATGTTGGGGGGTGGATGCTTTGTCGTTTGCATGATGCCTGCCAAGTTTAGGCAATGAACTGTCAATGGTGCACTTTAAGGTCTGCAATATGTTGTCAAACAGGGGGGTGCAGTGATGCGGTGGGAGAAAGCCTATCGCTTGGAAGCCCCAATAGAAGAGCCGCACTTTCATGAATGGGGAGACGTTTTAAAGGGGTTGTGGTGTTTGTTCGTCTAAAAGCGTTTCAATGCGTTCTTGAAGTCTTTGCAGTCTCCTATTTGCCTGCTTTTTCTCCATGTTGAAGGCAAGCGGGGGCTGTGGTGGGCGTGGTCGCTGTGTTGTTTGTTGCGCATCATTGCGCGGTTGATTGTGGGGGGAAGTTTTGGGCGTGGTGCTTGAGTGTGGTGAATGCGCAGAATGTGTTGAGGGGGGTGGATGCTTTGTCGTTTGCATGATGCCTGCCAAGTTTAGGCAATGCACTGTCAATGGTGCACTTTAAGGTCTGCAATATGTTGTCAAACAGGGGGGTGCAGTGATGCGGTGGGAGAAAGGCTATCGCTTGGAAGCCCCAATAGAAGAGCCCCACTTTCATGAATGGGGAGACGTTTTAAAGGGGTTGTGGTGTTTGTTCGTCTAAAAGCGTTTCAATGCGTTCTTGAAGTCTTTGCAGTCTCCTATTTGCCTGCTTTTTCTCCATGTTGAAGGCAAGCGGGGGCTGTGGTGGGCGTGTTCGCTGTGTTGTTTGTTGTGCATCATTGCGCGGTTGATTGTGGGGGGAAGTTTTGGGCGTGGTGCTTGAGTGTGGTGGATGCGCAGAATGTGTTGAGTGTGGTGGATGTTGGGGGGTGGATGCTTTGTCGTTTGCATGATGCCTGACAAGTTTAGGCAATGCACTGTCAATGGTGCACTTTAAGTTCTGCAATATGTTGTCAAACAGGGGGGTGCAGTGATGCGGTGGGAAAAAGCCTATCGCTTGGAAGCCCCCAATAGAAGAGCCGCACTTTCATGAATGGGGAGACGTTTTAAAGGGGTTGTGGTGTTTGTTCGTCTAAAAGCGTTTCAATGCGTTCTTGAAGTCTTTGCATTTGTGGATAGTATTCGAGCGCTTTTTCGTAGGCTTTTATGGCAAGTTTGGGACGTTCTGTCGCTTCCATGGTCACTCCAAGTTCAAAAAATGCCATGTAATTGCGCGGTTCAAGGTCTAGTGCATGGTGCAGGTCAAGCATGGCTAGTTTGAAATCGCTTAGTTGAATATGAATCCATGCACGTCTTATCCAAGCTTCGGCATAGTTCGGTAAAAGCGCAAGCGCATTGTCAATGTAATCAAGAGCAAGACCGTAATCGTCGGCATTGATAGCATTTTCAGCCCATGACATTAAAAGATCAATCGTTTCACTTCCCGATTGAGACCATAAATGTTGAAGTTGTCTACTGAGCTTTTTCGCCTCACTCACATTTGCACAAAACTTCAACTCTTTGAGAAGACGTAAAACTTCCGCTTCTTTGCGCTGTTTTTCTCTCTCTGCGCTAGAGGGGAGATTTGTGTCAAATTCTTCAAGAAGAGTGGCTGACGAATCAGAATCAGGGGCTGTTGGTGTTGAAGGAGGAGAACCCGGTATGAGATCTTCCAGCGGTAAAAGCATTTGTGGAGAGGGGCCTTCGTCAGGAAGCGAAGGAGGATTTTGCCCATAGCTAACGGAAAGAAAATAAAAGTTGACGATAAAAATGAAAAAAAAACGTTGGGAAATACAAAAAAACCGCAAACCTAGAGCTTTTAAAAAGATCCAAAAAATCATCAAAACAAGCCCCCAAACGATACATTACCAAATAATGAATCTATAACATCAAACAATGGACTTGTAAGCCAAATTTTCAAGAGGAAAAAAGGTTTTATGCCCACAAAAAGCAGGCATAAAACCATTAACCTTGACGTGCTCTAAAACGTGGGTTCGTTTTATTGAGGATATAAACACGGCCTTTGCGACGCACCAAACGATTGTTACGGTGGCGCTCCCTTAATGCTTTAAGTGAATTTTTAATTTTCATCATACTCACCGTTTATAGTTATTTATGCAAAGCAATGTCATAATTCCAATATTACAACATCAATACTACAGTATACTACCTTATACTCCAATACTGAGGACTAACCAATATCCACCATATTGTGATTGTGCCATTGCATCACATGACACACTTTTTCACTATGATCACAAAAGAAAAACGCACCTTTAAAATAAAGGTACGCATTAACACATTTCATTCACACAACGAATAAGTGAAATTGCAAGAAATATGCAGCGCTTCTAACAAAAAATCTTTTTCTTGTCAAGGCGGGGGCATTTTTTATGCTCTGAAAGAGAAGAGCAAAACAGTGAGAAAAGTTTTAAAGCTTCTGATGTTTATTGCTATGAGGCGAGCATGCGAGTGTTTTGGGGTGCCTTTTGTTAAGATTTTGAGGCTGGTCTGGTTCATTGAATAATGTGTCCCATTTTGCGTGATGGTTGAACAGAGCTTTTACCATGCTTGAGGTTTTACGAGGGTGTTGTTGTGGCTTTTATTCCAAACTGTTGGGGAGTGTTGGGGGAGTGCTTGGATGTATGTTGGGTATGGGAAAGAGCTGTTAATCCACTCTTTATTGCAGATTATTGCAGAGCGTTGGCGCAGATGTGTGACTCAAGCGCAGAGCAGCTATGCCGCTAGCAGATGCGTTTTGAGGAGCTTTGCGAATGAAAAACTGTAAAATATTGCTCAAAGTTCAAAGATTTTCATCAGATGGTGCTCATTTATCAGTTGGTGTTCGAATTATTTATCGATATCCGATTGAATGAAAGGTTTAAAAGTTTTTCTCCCTCTTAAAATTTTTTGGGACAGCTTATAAAATCATTTTTATTGCCAATTTCACGAAATTACTTTATTGATCGATCTGTGTTTTGATCGTTTACGCAGCGGTCAAGAGGGGAGTTGAAAACCCAAGCACTCGATACATAAGATTAACCTACTTTGTGGGTATCCCGGGATTCCGGGAGTTTTTGCAATGTCCAGGTGCTTTCTAGCACTAAAAGCAAAAAGCTGATTCGAGTGTCAGTATTTTCAACCTCCCGGAATACCAATGCGAGGGCGCTCGCAGCCGGTGGGAGGAATGAACAAATTAAAAACGTGTGTTTTGAGCTATCTGTCCAGTGGTCATTTTTCATCTTATAAATCGATTTTGATACATCTTTAAGGTCATAACGTAAAAACTTGATTTATGAGATATGTTTTTTAACTCTTTGAAGAGTTTCAGAGCATGATTTTTAAGATATAAAAAATCTTTTCATCTTTATTGCCAATTTCCTGAAATTACTTTATTGATCGATCTGTGTTTTGATCGTTTACGCAGCGGTCAAGAGGGGAGTTGAAAACCCAAGCACTCGATACATAAGATTAACCTACTTTGTGGGTATCCCGGGATTCCGGGAGATTTTGCTATGTCCAAGTGTGTCTGCGCACTAAAAGCAAAATGCTGATTCGAGTGTCAGTGCTTTCAGGCTCCCGGAATACCAATGCGAGGGCGCTCGCAGCCGGTGGAGGGGAAAGCCAAGTGAAAAATCCACATATTAATGATATTTGTGTAGGCAAAAAAATCCGTTGCAGAAGAAGGATGATGGGGCTTTCGCAAAAAGCATTGGGGCGCCATTTGGGAGTCAGTTTCCAACAAATCCAAAAGTACGAAAAAGGGATTAATCGTGTGGGCGCTGGACGTTTGCAAGAAATTGCCAACATACTGGATGTTCCAATTCACTTTTTTTATATGGATATTGCAACAAAAGAAACGCTCTCACAGCAGAGTTATGCAGAAATCTTTAGCGAAAAAGAAACTTTGCTTGTAAAAAACTTTAGAGAGCTTAAGCCTAAAAAACAAAAAGCTCTTTTGTGGTTGATTTCTGATTAGAATAAATCACTTTTTAAGACATAAAAAAATCTTTTCATCTTTATTGCCAATTTCCTGAAATTACTTTACTAATGAGGAGATTTTGGTCGTTTACGCAGCGACCAATAGGGAAAACAAGCCCTAAGTTCAGTATATAAAAATTGATACCACTTTGCTGGTATCTCCCGGATTCCGGGAGCTTTTGCTATGTCCAGGTGCTTTCCAGCACTAAAAGCAAAAGGCTGACTGAACTCAGTACTTGTTACTCCCGGAATACCAATGCGAGGGCGCTCGCAACCGGTGGAGGGGGAAAGCCAAGTGAAAAATCCACATGTTAATGATATTTCTGTGGGCAAAAAGATCCGTTGCAGAAGAAGGATGATGGGGCTTTCGCAAAAAGCATTGGGGCACCATTTGGGAGTCAGTTTCCAACAAATCCAAAAGTACGAAAAAGGGATTAATCGTGTGGGCGCTGGACGTTTACAGGAGATTGCCAACATACTGGATGTTCCAATTCACTTTTTTTATATGGATATTGCAACAAAAGAAACGCTCTCACAGCAGAGTTATGCAGAAATCTTTAGCGAAAAAGAAACTTTGCTGTTGAAAAATTTTAGAGAGCTTAAGCCCAAAAAACAAAAAGCTCTTTTGTGGTTGATTTCTGATTAGAATAAATCACTTTCCTTTTCTATTATCGTTATGCGTTGCGGGTGAAAAACTGTAAAATAACAGCAAATCTCCAAGATTTTCATCAGACAGCATTGATTGCTTAGTAGGTTCTCGAATTCTTTTATCATTATCCGATGGGAGGAGAGGTTTAGAGGTTTCTCTCTCTTAAACTCTTTGGATGGCTCATCAAAATCATCATTTTGGGGATATAAAAATCTTTTTATTTTATATCCATTTCTTGAAATTATTTTACTTATCAGATCTTGGGGGCATTTGTGCAGTGGTCAAATTTCCTTTCAAAGAATTTAAAAATCATCCCGTACGGGTTTATTTTCTTGCCATGAAGGTAAAAAATGATAAAATCATCCCGAAAGGGATGATTATGGTTGACAGTAGAATGAAAAGATTAGGCTTTATTGTGAGAAACGCACGTAAAGGGCAAAAGTTAACACAAGAACAACTGGCTGCAACATCTGGAGTTGGGGTGCGATTTATACGTGATTTAGAAAAAGGTAAAGAATCTTGCCAAGTTGGAAAAACCATACATGTACTTGCAATGTTAGGTCTTGATGTGCAGATTGGAAATAAAAAATTATGACCCGTATACTTGATGTTTATTTGCATACAAAGCTCATCGGACAATTACATCAAAAAATAAGTGGAGAACTCATGTTTCTCTACGATAAAGATTATGTGCAACAAGATTTACAGAGTCTTTCTGTTGCTCTTCCTCTCCGTTTTAAAGCTTATAGGGGACAAGCGGTTACAGCTTTCTTTTCGGGTCTTTTGCCCGATGAAAATGTAAGACAGCGTTTGGCAAATTATTTAGGACTTTCAGAGCAAAATGCTTTTGCTTTGCTTAGAGCTGTTGGGGGAGATTGTGCTGGTGCTCTTTCTTTATATCCACAGGGACAAGTT
Source organism: Bartonella sp. ML69XJBT (assembly GCF_028618515.1). Classification (GTDB taxonomy): domain Bacteria; phylum Pseudomonadota; class Alphaproteobacteria; order Rhizobiales; family Rhizobiaceae; genus Bartonella. Next base: position 4,452 of record NZ_JAQITB010000016.1, on the reverse strand, counting down.
CCATATTCACCAACCAATGATACAGAGACTCTGAATGATGATCAGTTAAAAGAAATTTTTGAGTGTATCAAATGTCGTCCGATGCTTGCTGGAAATGATGGCTACAGATTATCTCTTGCTGGAGCGCAAGATAAGCTGGCGGTTGGCTTTAAAGATAACCGTGTTCAGCTCATTAAGGGAGGCGCCCCTACGACGCACATTCTGAAACCCCTGATTGAGCATATTCATGATAGTGCGCATAACGAACTTTTTTGTATGAAATTAGCTAAACGTGTGGGTATTGATGTGCCCGAAATACATTTATATTTTGTGCATAAGACACCTTACTGTCTTATTCGTAGGTATGATCGTCACATAACCGCTGATGGAACGGTTTTGCGTATTCATCAAGAGGATTTTTGTCAAGCACTGAGTGTTGTTCCAGAGCTTAAATATGAACGTGAAGGAGGTCCCACTATTTCTGCGTGTCAAGCTATGATTGCTCGATATACGCTTCAGCCTGCTGTCGATCAAATTCATTTTCTCAATAGAATTATTTTTAATTTTTTAATCGGTAATGCTGATGCCCATGGTAAAAACTTTTCTCTTCTCTATAAACAAAAAAAACCAGAACTTGCTCCTGCATATGATTTATTAAGTACTGCTATTTATCCAAATTTATCTCAAAAAATGGCTATGAAAATAGGGGGAAAGTATATGCCTGAAAAGACATATTTACGTCATTTTTATAAAATGGTTGCTGATACAAAAGCAGCTCAATTATCTTTGGAAAAGCAAATAAAAAGAATGATTGGTGCAATAAATGATGAGGCAATAAAATTAAAAAAAGAACTGGAAAGGCAAAATTTGAATTCTGAAGTTTTTAGTGCAATTATTGATATTATTCAAAAACGTTCTCAACAGTTACAATTGTAATCTTTTCTCTTTCCACTTCGTGTTATGATCGACAATTCCCTTTATAGAAAATTGTTTGTTTTTTTAAGCTTGCTTTATCTGAAAAGAAGCTTCTCTCGTAGCTTTTCTTTCGCTTTGTCGATGTGAACGTGTTTAGATATTGAGATGCAATTCTCAAAAGAAGATGTTGTTTTGATACAACCTTAGGACCATAACGTAACAACTTGATTTATGAGATATGTTTTTTAACTCTTTGAAGAGTTTCAGAGCATGATTTTTGAGATATATTGACTTATCCGTTTGTCATAAAAGAAGAATTCTATGGCATGAAAGATAAAAAGTAATATTCTCAATGCACTGAAATTGACAATACAACTAATAGTAGTTACATTTAATGTAAAGAATAAAAGGAATGACTCCTATGAAAACTGTTCTTTCTCCACTCATTTCAGAGTTTGAAACCGTGGAACAGGAAACGAGCTATACGACGTGGTTGTGTGAAAAGGTAAAGAATAGCCTGGAAAATCCTTACCCTGTTATCTCACACGACGAAGTTATGGCTGAAATGGAAAATGTTATCGACCAAATCGAGGTAGAACAAAAGAAGTTTTAATGTTACCTATTGTTTGGTTGGCTTCTGCTCGCAATGATTTACGTCAAATTTTAACTTACATCGCCTATGAAAGACCATCTGCTGCACGGCGAATGAAAAGACTTTTAGAAGATTCTGTACTACCATTAGCTGAACATTCATACTTATACCGTCAAAGTGAAAGAGTCGTGGGATTACGAGAAATTATCGCACATCCAAACTATCTTATCTGTACAGAGTCACTGAAAAACAAATAGAGATTATCACTGTAGTACATGCTCGTCGTGAATTTCCTCTCTCTAGCTGATTGATTGAAAGGTTTAAAAGCTTTTCTCCTCCTCAATTTTTCTGGACAGCTCATAAAATCATTTTTATTGCCAATTTCCTGAAATTACTTTACTAATGAGGTGATTTTGGTCGTTTACGCAGCGGTCAAGAGGGATTCAAAAACCCGAAAGTTCAGTATATAAAAATTGATACCACTTTGCTGGTATCTCCCGGATTCCGGGAGTTTTTGCCATGTCCAGGTGCTTTCCAGCACTAAAAGCAAAAAAACTGACTAGAGTTCAGTATTTTGACTCCCGGAATACCAATGCGAGGGCGCTCGCAGCTGGTGGGAGGAATGAACAAATTAAAAACGTGTGTTTTGAGTTATCTGTCCAGTGGTCATTTTTCATCTTATAAATCGATTTTGATACATCTTTAAGGTCATAACGTAAAAACTTGATTTATGAGATATGTTTTTTAACTCTTTGAAGAGTTTCAGAGCATGATTTTTAAGATATAAAAAATCTTTTCATCTTTATTGCCAATTTCCTGAAATTACTTTACTAATGAGATGATTTTGGTCGTCTACGCAGCGACCAAGAGGGGTTAAAAGCCCTAAGTTCAGTATATAAATAACAATCTACGCCCCTTTGTGGGTGTCCCGGGATTCCGGGAGCTTTTGCTATGTCCAGGTGCTTTCCAGCACTAAAAGCAAAAGGCTGACTGAACTCAGTGCTTTTAACTCCCGGAATACCAATGCGAGGGCGCTCGCAACCGGTGGAGGGGAAAGCCAAGTGAAAAATCCACATATTAATGATATTTCTGTAGGCAAAAAAATCCGTTGCAGAAGAAGGATGATGGGGCTTTCGCAAAAAAGCATTGGGGCGCCATTTGGGAGTCAGTTTCCAACAAATCCAAAAGTACGAAAAAGGGATTAATCGTGTGGGCGCTGGACGTTTGCAGGAAATTGCCAACATACTGGATGTTCCAATTCACTTTTTTTATATGGATATTGCAACAAAAGAAACGCTCTCACAGCAGAGTTATGCAGAAATCTTTAGCGAAAAAGAAACTTTGCTTGTAAAAAACTTTAGAGAGCTTAAGCCTAAAAAACAAAAAGCTCTTTTGTGGTTGATTTCTGATTAGAATAAATCACTTTTTAAGACATAAAAAAATCTTTTCATCTTTATTGCCAATTTCCTGAAATTACTTTACTAATGAGATGATTTTGGTCGTTTACGCAGCGATCAATAGGGATTCAAAAACCCGAAAGTTCAGTGTATAAAAATTGATACCACTTTGCTGGTATCTCCCGGATTCCGGGAGTTTTTGCCATGTCCAGGTGCTTTCCAGCACTAAAAGCAAAAAAACTGACTGAACTCAGTATTTTGACTCCCGGAATACCAATGCGAGGGCGCTCGCAGCCGGTGGAGGGGAAAGCCAAGTGAAAAATCCACATATTAATGATATTTGTGTAGGCAAAAAAATCCGTTGCAGAAGAAGGATGATGGGGCTTTCGCAAAAAGCATTGGGGCGCCATTTGGGAGTCAGTTTCCAACAAATCCAAAAGTACGAAAAAGGGATTAATCGTGTGGGCGCTGGACGTTTACAGGAGATTGCCAACATACTGGATGTTCCAATTCACTTTTTTTATATGGATATTGCAACAAAAGAAACGCTCTCACAGCAGAGTTATGCAGAAATCTTTAGCGAAAAAGAAACTTTGCTGTTGAAAAATTTTAGAGAGCTTAAGCCCAAAAAACAAAAAGCTCTTTTGTGGTTGATTTCTGATTAGAATAAATCACTTTCCTTTTCTATTATCGTTATGCGTTGCGGGTGAAAAGCTTTAAAATAACAGCAAATCTCCAAGATTTTCATCAGACAGTATTGATTGCTTAGTAGGTTCTCGAATTCTTTTATCATTATCCGATGGGAGGAGAGAGTTATGGAATTTCGTATTCCAATGCTTCACTTTCCCATCAACACGACCAGATTTTGTGAGGCTGTTCTTTTCAAGAGATGCATGACATGTTGCCATCTGATTGTGCTATCAATTTCTTATTTCTCGCGTTTGGCGGCTCTTGTTGTAGGCTTTAAAAGAGCAGAGTTGCTATGTCTGCGTATGTGTGTTTGGGGAAGCTTGCGGATTTGCTGTTTTACAGATTTACGACCTTGCGGATTTATAGTTTTGAAATTTTGCGGGTGAGGCTCTTCTCAAATGATGTGATGGGGATGAAAGGGAATATGAAGTGTTGAGGTGCATTGCTACTTTTTACAGTTTTATGTAAATGTTGAAAAGCGTAAAAATATATATCTGTAAAACAGTAAAAGAATTTATAGATTATGCCGCTTTTGTAAGCGCTCAGAGTGCAGGGTTGATAAATCCGTAAGAGTGAGTTGTTGCGTGGGGGCTTTGCGGAGAAGATTTACGGATTTGTAGATTTATGAGGCATCAAATCATGTGTGGAAGAATGAAGAGGGAGTATGCGTGGGGTGTTTTTGCGTGGGGTGAAATTTGCTCTCTGATTGCAGGGCGTTGGCGGAGATGTATGCTCGTACAGAGTTGCTATGCCTGCGTATGTGCGTTTGGAGAAGTTTGCGGTTTTGCGAGAGGGCTCTTCTCAGATGATGTGATGGGGATAAGGGAATATGAAGTGTTGGGGTGCATTGCTGCTTTTTACGGTTTTATATAAATGTTG